>DASUZB010000050.1:0-11332 GCA_036377075.1 Actinomycetes bacterium
GAGGCGGGCACGCCCAACGTGGCCGAGGCCATCGGCCTCGGCGCGGCGGTCGACTACCTCGGCGTCCTGGGCATGGACGCCGTCCGCGCCCACGAGCAGGCGGTCACCGCCTACGCCCTGGAGCGGCTCGCCGAGGTCGACGGCCTGCGCGTGCTCGGCCCGCCGGCGACGGAACAACGCGGGGGTGCGGTGTCGTTCGTACTCGACGGGGTCCACCCGCACGACGTCGCGCAGGTGCTCGACGCCGACGGGATCGCCGTCCGGGCCGGCCACCACTGCGCCAAGCCGCTGATGACGCGGTTCGGCCTGGCGGCGACCACCCGGGCCTCGTTCTACGTCTACTCCACCCGCGGCGAGGTGGACGCCCTGGTCGAGACGCTCGGCAAGGTCAGGAAGCTGTTCGGCTGAGCGTTGAGCGCGCGAGGAGGTGACCGTACCGCCGAGATGGGCCTGGAAGACCTCTACCAGGAGATCATCCTGGACCACTACCGCAAGCCCAGGCACCCGGGCCAGCTCGACGACGGCCACGTCGAGGTGCGCCACTACAACCCGGTCTGCGGCGACGAGCTGACCGTGGGCGTGCGCCTCGAGGGCGAGCGCGTCGCCGCCATCGCGGTCGACGGCAGGGGCTGCTCGATCTCGCAGGCCTCCGCCTCGGTCATGAGCGAGCTGGTGCTGGACCGGACCGTGCCGCAGGCCCTCGAGCTCGGCGAGGCGTTCCGCCGGCTGATGCACGGCGAGGGCGAGGCGGACGAGGAGGTGCTCGGCGACGGCATCGCCTTCGCCGGGGTGGCCAGGTATCCGGTGCGGGTCAAGTGCGCGCTGCTCGGTTGGATGGCGTTCAGGGACGCGGCCGTGCGGGCGCTCGCCGGCCAGGAGGAGGGATCGTGATGGTGGCCGAGGAGAAGGTCCTCGAGGCCATGAAGCAGGTCGAGGACCCCGAGCTGGGGGTCAACGTGGTCGACCTCGGCCTCGTCTACGGCGTGCGGCAGGAGCAGGACGGCGAGAAGGTCGTCCTCGACATGACCCTCACCACGGTCGCCTGCCCGCTGACCGACATGATCGAGGGCGCCACCAACGCGGCGCTGGTCGGCATGGACGGCATCCAGGAGGTGGAGATCAACTGGGTGTGGTCGCCGCCGTGGGGTCCGGAGCGCCTCACCGAGGACGGCAAGCTGGCCCTGCGGGCCATGGGCTTCGCGATCTGAAGGACGACCAAGGATGACGCTTCCCGCACTGACCGAGCCGGCAGGCGAGCTCTCCCGCGAGGAGATCGCCCGCTACTCGCGCCACCTGATCATCCCCGACCTGGCCATGGACGGGCAGCTGCGGCTCAAGAACGCCAGCGTCCTGCTGATCGGCGCCGGCGGCCTCGGCTCGCCCAACGCCATGTACCTGGCCGCCGCCGGCGTCGGCCACCTCGGCCTGGTCGACTTCGACGTGGTCGACGCGTCCAACCTGCAGCGCCAGGTGATCCACGGCACCTCCGACATCGGCCGCCCCAAGCTCGAGAGCGCGCGCGACAAGATCCGCGAGATCAACCCCTCGGTCCGCGTGACCCTCCACGACACGCGGCTGACCTCCGAGAACGCCCGCGAGCTGATCCGCGGCTACGACCTGGTGGTGGACGGCTCCGACAACTTCCCCACCCGCTACCTGGTCAACGACGCCTGCGTGCTGGAGGGCAAGCCCTACGTCTGGGGCTCGATCTACCGCTTCGACGGCCAGGTCAGCGTCTTCTGGGCCGAGCACGGCCCCTGCTACCGCTGCCTCTACCCCGAGCCGCCGCCGCCGGGGATGGTGCCCTCCTGCGCCGAGGGCGGCGTGCTCGGCGTGCTGTGCGCCACGGTCGGCTCGATCCAGGCCAACGAGGCCGTCAAGCTGATCGCGGGCATCGGCGAGCCGCTGGTCGGCCGGCTGGTCATCTACGACGCATTGGAGCTGTCCTTCAAGGACATCCGGGTCCGCAAGGACCCGGACTGCGCGGTCTGCGGCGAGCACCCGACGGTCACCGAGCTGATCGACTACGAGGACTTCTGCGGTGTGGTCTCCGACGAGGCGGAGCGGGCGGCGCTCGGCGCCACCATCACCCCGTCCGAGCTCAAGGAGCTCCTCGACGACGGCCGGCGGCTCAAGCTGCTGGACGTGCGCGAGCCCGCCGAGTGGCGCATCAACCGCCTGCCAGGCGCCGAGCTGATCCCCCTGGGGGAGCTGCCCGGCCGGCTCAGCGAGCTGCCCCAGACCGAGCCGATCGTCGTCTACTGCAAGGTCGGCGGCCGCTCGGCCGAGGCGCTCGCCCTGCTCAGGCAGTCGGGCTTCGCCACCGCCAGGCACCTCGGCGGTGGCATCAACGCCTACGCCCGCACGGTCGACCCGAGCATCCCGACCTACTGAGAGCGCTTCCCAGCGCGGCAGGCAGGGGCGCCCGGTCCGGTCGGTGTGACGAACGGTAACGAAATAGCACCATTCGCCCGGACGTCCTTGAGTTGGCGGTAGTGGCCGCCGAAGATACCCGGCGCAGCCGGCCCAGGGGGGGCCTGGCATCGACGCCCGAGGATGGCCCGTCATGCGAACGCCACTCCGGTTCCTGCTCGCCGCCGTGCTGCTCATCGCCCTCGTGGCGGCTGGCTCCGTCGCCCTGGCCGCGCCAGGAAAGCGCTCTCAGCGTCCCGCCGCCGTAGCCGCCGCACGGCCAGCGCCGACCGCCCGCCCCGCGAAGGCCGGCAAGCCCGTCGCCGGGCGCGACTTCGTCCGGGGACGCATGCTGGTCGGCTTCCGCGCCGGCGCCAGCAGCGCCACCCGCGTCGCCGCGCTGCGCGCGGTCGGCGCGCGCGCCGGCCGCACCCTTGGCCGCAGCCAGCTCGCCCTGGTGACCAGCGGCGCCGACGTGCCCGCGGTGGCCGGGCGCCTGGCCGCCCAGCCCGGCGTCGCCTTCGCCGAGCCGGACTGGATCCGGCACGTCAACGCGTGCGACCCGAGCGTCTGCTGGTACCTCGACAGCGCCGGCGTGAACGCCTTCCCGGTCCACGCCGCCGGCCGCAGGGGCGCCGGCAGCACCGTCGCGGTGCTGGACACCGGCGTGGCCGCGATCAGCGAGCTGAGCGGCCAGGTGACCGGGCGCTGGGTCTGCGTCACGGGCACCTGCGCCACCGACACCGGCGCGCCGGACCTCGGCGCCGACCACGGCACCATGGTCGCCAGCCTGGTCGCCGCGGTCGACGACGCGGACGGCATCACCGGCGTCGCCCCCGAGGCCAAGATCAAGTCGTTCCTGGTCGGCACGGATGAGGGCATCCCCACCGACGCCCTGGTGGCGGCGCTCAACTTCGTCGCCTCGAACGCGGCCGCCGCCGACGTCGACGTGGTCAACATGAGCCTCGGCGGGTCGCAGTCGTCCCAGGCCGAGCAGAACGCCGTCGCCGCCGTCCTGGCGAGCGGCAAGACGGTGGTGGCCTCCGCCGGCAACGGCGGCGACTACTACCCCTCCTACCCGGCCTCCTACCCGGGCGTGCTCTCGGTCGGCGCCACCACCCAGGCGCGCGCCGTCGCCTCGTTCTCCTCCTTCGGCAAGGTCGACGTGGTCGCCCCCGGCGAGAACGTCCCCGTGATCGACCCGAACGGCACGCTGCAGCACGTCGACGGGACCTCGTTCTCGTCGCCGATCGTGGCCGGCCTGATCGCCCTGCGGCTGACCACCGGAACGGGCGGCCCGGCGCGCGCCCGCCTGGCCGTCGAGGGCACCGCGACCGCCGGCGCCGGCGGCGGCGACGCCAAGAAGTTCGGCCACGGCGTGGCCAGCGCCTCCGGCTACGTCGACAGCCACGACGGCGGCGCGTTCCTGGTCCTGGAGGGCACCGGGCCCGGCGGGCGGGCCACCTACGCCACCTCCGGCCAGCTCGCCAACCCGACCACCAGCCTGCAGGCCCACGTGCTGAAGACCGACGGGTCGCTCACCACGGTCCCGGGCAGCGGCACCGCCAGCTTCAGCGTCAACGGCAGCTCGTTCGCGTCCGGCGTCGCCTTCGGGGCGGCCAGCGGCGGCGTGTTCACGGCCAACTCCGGTGCGTCCCCGGCGCTGGCGCGGGGCACGACGGTCACCGCCGCCGCCTCGGTCGACGGGTCCAGCGAGAACGACTCGATGCCGGTGCGGGTGCTGCGCGCCAACGACCAGGCGCCGGGCGTGCCGCTCTCGGGCAGCGGGGACGCCGCCTGGACGCAGTCCGGCACCGGCCTGGTCGCCGGCGACGACGTCGACGACGTCTACGCCGTCTACCTGGCCGCCGGCGACACGCTCGACGTGGGCGTCTTCCGTGACCCCGGCCAGGGCGGCCCGATCGCCTACCTGTACGCACCGGGCACCACCGACATCTACAGCCAGTTCGAGCGCATCGTGGCCTGCGGCGGCACCGCCGACCCGTCCTGCGACCCGGCGCTGCACTACCGTGCCACGGTTACCGGGACCTACCTGGTCGACCTGTTCACCTTCGTGACCGACCCGGTCGGCTACCACCTCACCTGGGCGGCGACCGGCAGCTCGCCCCTGCCGATCTCGGTCGGGGTCGCCGCCTGCAGCCCCAACGGCGACGGCCACCAGGACCTCTGCGCCTGGACCGCCGGCGCGCTCAGCGGCCGCACCATCACCTCGTTCGTGACCAGGAGCTTCACCGGCATCCGGGAGTTCGCCGGCGCCGGCGCGAAGACCTGGAACGGCACCAACGGCAGCGGCGCCGCGCAACCGGACGGGCCCTACGCCCTGCGGGTGCTCTACGCCCAGGGCACCGGCCGCAAGCTGCTGCGCGTCTTCCCGCTCATCCTCGACCGAGCGCGGCCGGTGGTGGGCAACCTGGTGGTCGCGCCCAACCCGTTCGAGCCGGTGCCCAAGGACGGGGACCGCGACACCACCACCTTCGCGATCAACTCCAACGAGCGCTCGCGCCTGCGCGTCCTGGTCTACAAGTCGGGCACCACCACGCTGCTGCGGACGATCACCACCGGCTTCCTGCCGGCGGGGCGGCAGCGGGTCTCCTGGAACGGCAAGACCCTCTCCGGCACGCAGCTCCGCGGGACCTTCGCCTGGCAGATGGAGATCATCGACCCGGCGGGCAACCTCTACCGGACCCTCCGCCACTCGGTCAGGATCCTGTAGCCCCGGCCTCGACCTCCGCCGCTTCGCGCCCGCCCACCGTGGCGGGCGCGAAGCGTCTGGACGGAAGCGCGGCGCCGACCGCCAGGCCGGTGGCGAGCACCGTCGGCGCCAGCGCCCGCATGGCCGAGAGGAAGTGGCCCAGCAGGGCGGCGGAGAGCACCAGCCCGTAGAGGCCCAGCCACAGGCCCGTCTGGTCGAGCGGCCCGCGGCGGCGCAGGCCCAACGCCACCCCGGCGAGCGCCAGGGCGAACGAGCCGGCGAGGAGGACCAGGCCGAACGGCCCCACCGGGAAGTCGGGCACGTAGCCGCCCCGTGCGGCCAGCCGCAGGGTGGCCGCCCAGCCGGCCAGCGGCGGGCCGACCGCCTCGGCCGCGTTGGCGTCCGCCGCGCTGCCCGGGATCATCCGCGCGACGTACGCCCACCACAGGCCGAGCGCCGCGACGCCCGGCCCGAGCAGCAGCGCCGCCCCGGCGAGCCGGCGCCGGATCGGCCGCCGGGACCAGAGCAGCCACAACGCGGCGGCACCCGCGAACACCAGGTACGACTCCTTGGTCAGGCCGGCGCCGGCGAAGGCCGCCGCGGCCGCCGGCAGGCGGCCGTCGATCGTCAGGCTGAGGCCGAGGACCGCGAGGGCCAGTCCCAGCGGCTCGGCGGTGCCGAAGATCACCCCCACCGCGACGCCGGGGACCAGCGCGAAGCCGAGCCCCCACCAGGGCGAGCGGCCGAAGGCGGCGAGCAGGCGGCCGCTCGCCGCGGCGCCGAGGGCGAGCGCGAGCGGCCCGACCAGCAGCAGCGCCGCGGGGATCGCGGGCGTGCGGCCGGCGGCGAGCAGCCATCCCGCCATCGCCTGCAGCGGCCGCCCGGCCCGGTAGCGGGGCATGTCGAAGCTGCCGGCGAGCCGGTCGCGCAGCAACGGGTCGTAGGCCAGCCCGAGGAACCACTGGCCGTCGTAGCCGTGGCCGGGGGTGATCCGCGCCGGGATGCCGCGGGCGATGAGCGCCTCGTCCAGCCGCCACCCCGTGCCGACCTCGAACGGCGCGGTGACGTCGAGCCTCGGCTGGGGCTGGCGCGCTTCGGCGTTCCAACGGAGCGGGACGGCGTCGAGCCGGACGAGCTGCAGCAGCAGGAACACGCAGCCAAGGGCGAACCCGGCCGCGGCGACGGCGGCCGTCCGACGTTCGAACAGGGGAGCGGGCACGCGGGAATGGTAACCGCCCCGGCCCAAACGAACGTTCATTGGATATTCCCTTGACCCTCCACCAGCCCTCTGTCAAGGTGGCGAGGCCGGTCGGCGCCATGCCGACCGGCGGTCCAGCGTCCTTGGACCGCAACGACAGGAGGTGCCCCACGTGACCAGCGCCTATGGGACCGCGCACCTGGGCGGGATCCGCATCGGATCCCGGCGTGCCCAGGCAGCCGTGCGCCCGTGGACGGTCATGGGCGTCGCCGGTCCGAGCGGTCTCCTTGCGGTTGCCGCCGGGGATCACGGTTTCCGTAAGCAGCCGACGAGCAACATCCCGGCCTTCGCGGCCGAGCAGCACAGGGAGGAATCCGGGTAGGGGACCTCCCCCGGAGCGGGCCAGAGACCCCCTCCGGAAGATACCGCGAAGGCCGTGGGCGACCCCCACGGCCTTTCGTTTTGCACCAACACCACCGCCAGAAGCGACGAGACAAGGAGCCACCGGACATGCAGACGCTGGAGCTCTTGCCGCCCGCCGGGCGGGTACTGCCATGCGAGGCGGCAGGGCCGGAGCTGTACTTCTCCGAGTCGCCTCGCGAGCTGGAGAAGGCGAAGTTGCTGTGCCGTCCCTGCCCCCTGCGGGCGCCCTGCCTGGCAGGCGCCAAGGAGCGCAGGGAGCCATGGGGCGTCTGGGGCGGCGAGGTCTTCGTCGAGGGCCGCCCGGTGCCGTACAAGCGCGCACGTGGGCGTCCCCGCAAGCACCCGCGCCCGCCCCTGCCGATCGGCGTCGAGGAGGCCGAGGCCTGCTGAACGGGCGCACCCGGTCGCAGGCCACGGCCAACCGGCGAGCGAGTGGGAAGGAGGTGAGGAACCGTGTACCTGCTCGAGGATGAGCTGTCGCAGCTGCGCCAGCGCGAGCTCACCGCGCGATCGCGGCGAGCCGAGGGCCGCCACCGCCACGCCCTGCGGCTGGCCGCCGGCGAGTCCCGCAGGCTGCGGCGCGAGCAGCGCAGGTCCATGCGGGCGCGATGAGCACCGTCCAACACGGCCGCAGCGGGCCCCGCTACCCCGACCCCGAACCGTCGACCCCGAGCCCCAGTCCACCCCAGACCCCGCGACCCCCGCACCCCAACGCCAGGGGGTGCGGGGGTCGCCGGCGTCAGGAGGCGAAGATGTCCAGCGGCAGGAAGGCCGAGACCACGAAGTTGGGCACGTCGACCAGCTCGCTGACCTTGAGGTCGACCGCGACGCTGCAGATCGCGTAGGCCTGCTGCCGCGTCCAGCCACCATGGTCGCCGAGGTGGTCGATCATGTTGAGCAGGGCGTTGCGGGCGGCCAGTGTCAGGTCCTCCGACCGGTTCTCCCCCTCCCGGGTCACCGACAGGCCGGTCGTCGCGAAGAACCGGCGCGGCGCGGCGAACTCCGGCGGCACCACGTAGTCGTCCCTGGCGAACTGCAGGTCGCGGATGCCACGGGCGGCGGCCAGGCCCTTGTGGACGGCGAAGCGCACGTGCAGCGTGGCGCGCATCTCGATGGCGGTCCCGCAGGTCTCGCAGTCGCCCTGGGCGAAGTGGGCGTCGCCGGCCGAGAACAGCCCGCCCGTGGCGTAGACCGGGATCAGCAGCCGGGCGCCCGCGCTGAGCTGCTTGATGTCGACGTTGCCCGCGGTCTCCCGCGGTGGGATGGTGCGCAGCGCCTCGGCGGCGATGGCGGGGTCCGCCGGCACCGCGTCGGTCGGGTCCGGCGGGAGCACGAAGCCGCCGCGGTCGAGGGCCGCCTGCTCGCGGGCGGTGGTCGCCTGCAGCAGGGCGCGGTCGGGGGAGAGGCCGATGGTGCCCATGAACGGCGCGCCCGGGATGCGGACCCCGGGCAGGTCGTCCGAGGTCGCCCACCCGTCGGCGATCCGCCAGCGGACCATGAACGGGTCGGGGAACGCGTCGCGCAGGAACCCGAAGCCCGGGACCTGCACGGTGTAGCCGTAAGGGTCGGGCTCGACCTCGAGCACCTCGACCTCCAGCAGGTCCCCCGGCTCGGCCCCGTTCACGAAGACCGGCCCGGTCAGCGGGTGGACCACGTCGAGGTTCGGCGCGGCCACCGTCTCCAGCGTGGCCGAGGGTCCCATCTGGCCGTCGAAGGCGTCCCGCGTCTGCAGCACCACCTCGTCGCCGGGGTCGCAGCGGACGATCGGCGGGATGTCGGGATGCCAGCGGTTGTGACCGGTCTCCGGCTCCTCGGCCAGCGACCTCGCGTAGTCGACCCGAACCTCGTGCGTGGCCATCTGCGCCCCCTTCGTGGACTGACACGGCGGCCCATCATCTGCCACGCCCGCCAATGGGTGAAGGGTGGAAAGTCTGCTTGACAGGAGGCAGGTGTCAAGCTACCTTGTCATTGTCAAACAAGCTTGACACTGACCGGGAGGTCGGCCTTGCGCAACGACGTTCGCGAGCTGCGGCAGGAACGTGGGCTGTCGCAGGGCGGGCTCGCCGAGGCGATGGGGGTGTCGCGCCAGACCATCAACTCCATCGAGACCGACCGCTACACCCCGTCGCTCCCACTGGCGATCGCGCTGGCACGGTTCTTCGGCCGGCCGGTCGAGGAGGTGTTCCATGCAGATGGCATCGAATGAGCAGCAGTCCACCCGCCGCAGGCAGCTCGTCACCACCTGGGCGCTCCCGGCCGTCAGCGCGGTGCTGGGGGCGGTCATGTGGGCCGCGTCCTGGATCGGCGGCCACCCCGCGCTCGGGCTGGCCATGTTCGGGGTCATGATCGCCTTCGGCGCGATCTTCGTCGTCGGACGGCGCAGCGAGACGATCCGGCTGATGGCCGCCGGGCGCCACGCCGACGAGCGCTGGCGCTCGATCGACCTGCGTGCCACCGCCTTCGGCGGCAGCGCCGTGACCACGGCCGTGATCCTCGCCTTCATCTGGGAGATCGCCCACGGCCGCAGCGGCAACCCGTTCGCGCAGCTCGGCGCGATCGCCGGCGTCGCCTACCTGGTCGCCGTGATCTGGCTGCGCTGGCGCTCCTGACACGTCCCTAGCTATCAGCCTTGACTTATATAAGTTAAGGCTGATAGCATGCTCCCATGCACGCGCTGGACGTCCTCGGCGAGCCGGTTCGCCGCCGCATCATGGAGCTCCTCGCCGACGGCGAGCGGGCCGCCGGAGAGGTCAGCGCCGTGGTCCAGGAGGAGTTCGGGATCTCCCAGCCGGCGGTCTCGCAGCACCTGCGCGTGCTGCGGGAGAACGGGTTCACCACCGTGCGGGCGCTGGGCGCGCGACGCCTGTACGCCGTCGACCCGGCGCCACTCCAGGAGGTCGACGTGTGGCTGCAGGGTTTCCGCCGCTTCTGGGTGCCCCACCT
Organism: Actinomycetes bacterium; assembly: GCA_036377075.1. GTDB lineage: Bacteria > Actinomycetota > CALGFH01 > CALGFH01 > CALGFH01 > DASUZB01. The sequence continues at coordinate 9,690 of DASUZB010000050.1, forward strand.
GGACGCCCTCGCCACCGAGATCGCGCGGGGGAAGCGCGGGCGCCGCGCCGAGGGCGGCGCGGCGAATGCCGAGGACAGGGAGGACACATGAGCGAGACCACCGAGATCCACCGCGAGGTCGGCCAGCGGCGCATCGCGGCGGGCGAGGCCCGCAGCGCGGTGCTGCGGCGGCGCTACGACGCGCCCATCGAGGACGTCTGGGACGCCTGCACCAACCCCAGGCGGATCGACCGCTGGCTGCTGCCCGTCAGCGGTGACCTGCGCGCCGGCGGCAGCTTCAGCCTCCAGGGCAACGCCAGCGGCGAGATCCTGCGCTGCGAGCCGCCCCGCCTGCTCACCGTCACCTGGGTCTACGGCGACCGGCCGGCCGACGAGGTCGAGCTGCGCCTGACCCCGGGTAACGGCGGCGACACCGAGCTCGAGCTCGAGCACGCCTCCGTCTGCGACACCGCCCCGGACGGCGTCACCGACGCCATCCTCGGCGTCGGGGTCGGCTGGGAGCTGCCGCTGACCTGGTCGCTGCCCGCCTACCTGCGCGGCGAGTTCCCCGACGCCCCCGCGGTGGAGTGGTACCAGCCCACGCCCGAGCACGAGCAGCTCGCCGAGCGGCTCGTCGCGGTGTGGGCGGAGCTCGTCCACGCCGCCGGTGCCCCGAGCCCCAACGGGTCGGGCAGCTGAGGAGCTCCTCAGAACACCGGTGCCGGGGACGCTGGTCCCCGGGCACCGTCGCGTCCAGCGGCCGGCGGCCGCCCGCGCTCAGGACCGGTCCGGCTCCATGGACTGGCCCTGCCGGTACATGTGCGGCGGCTTCAGGCCGGCGCTCTGGCCGCCGTCGATCGGCAGGGTGATGCCGGTGATGTACGAGGCCTGGTCGGAGCAGAGCCACAGGACCGCGTCGGCGACCTCCTCGGACCGGCCGATGCGCTGCATCGGCGTGGCCAGGCTGGCCTGGCGCTGCGCCTCCTCGCCGGCGGCCTCGAGGTGGTAGGTGAGGATCGTCCCAGGAGCCAGGACGTTCACCCGGATGCCCTGGTCGGCGTAGTCGAGGGCGGCGACCTTGGTGAGGGCGATGATGCCGGCCTTGCCGGCGGTGTAGCCGGCGAGGCCGGCGACGCCCTCGAGGCCGGCGCGTGAGGCCATGTTCACGATGGCGCCGCCACCGGTGCGCAGCATCGCCTGGATCTCGTACTTCATCCCCAGGAAGGTGCCGCGGACGTTGGTGCGGATCGCCCGGTCGAACCCATCGGGGTCGATCTCGGCGAGCGGTGCCGGCATGGGGCCGTCGGTGGCGTTGTTGAACGCCGCGTCCAGGCGGCCGAACGTGTCCACCGCCTGGGCGACGAGCTGCTCGACCGAGGCGGCGTCGCCGACGTCGGTCTTGACGGCCAGCGCCTGGCCGCCCTCGGCACGGATGCCGTCGGCGACCTCCTTCAGCGCCGCCTCGTCGCGGGCGGCGAGCACGACGGCGGCGCCGGCCCGCGCGAAGGCCTGCGCGGTGACCGCGCCGATGCCCTTGCTGGCGCCGGCGACCAGGGCGACCTTGCCGGCGAACGGCTGCTGCGATTGGTTGGCTGTGGTGCTCATGATTACTCCCTTATTCAAACGGTCGGTGGGCCTGCGCCGCTTCGTGCGCTGGCTTCCCC
>DASUZB010000051.1:0-9096 GCA_036377075.1 Actinomycetes bacterium
TCGCAGGAAGGCCCATCCCAGAGCATGCACTTCTTGAGACTGATGATCTTTCCGATCCTGCTGACCGGGAAGACGAAGCATAAGTGAAGAAGCCGAATCGCTGTTGCAGTTCGACTGCCATAGGGCGTCCTGTTGCTCTGGCCACACTTGGCTAATCTCGTGACACAAGGCTGAACGCGGTCTAGGGTCGGGCTCCTGCCACAGTGTACGTGCGCACATAAGCTGTGTTCATGATGAACGTGACCCTGTCGATCGACGAGGACCTCGTGGAGCGCGCCAGGGAGGTCGCCCGCCAGCAGGGCAAGAGCCTCAACGCGCTGATCCGCGAGTACCTTCAGGGCCTCACCGCCGCCTCACGCGGCGAGAACCTGGCCGGGCAGTTCCAGCGCCTCTGGGCCGAGCGGACCGGCCACTCCGGCGGCTCGCATTTCGACCGCGAGGCCCTCTACGAGGAGCGGATCGACCGCCGGCCAGGCGGCACCGGTGACTGAGCGGGTCTTCATCGACACCAACGTCTTCGTCCACGCCGAGGACGAGGACGAGCCCGCCAAGCGCGCCGTGGCGCAGCGCCTGATCCAGGAGCTCGCCGCCGAGGAGCGGGCGGTGGTCTCGACCCAGGTGCTGTCGGAGTACGTGGCGGCGGCGCGGCGCAAGCTGGGGCTGTCGCTGGCCGCCTGCCGCGAGGCCGTGCTGCTGATGTGCCAGCTCCACGTCGTCGGCATCCGTCCCGAGCACGTCTTGGGCGCGATCGACCTGGCCAGCGTGCACTCGCTGTCGCCGTGGGACGCGCTGATCGTCCGTGCCGCCTCGGCGTCGGGGTGCGCCCGCCTGCTGAGCGAGGACCTGAGCCACGGCCAGGTGATCGACGGCGTCCGCGTCGAGAACCCCTTCAACGGCCGAGAGTTCCCACAGCCCTAGAGGCCGGGCGGGTGCGCCAGGTCGGCGACCGGAGGACCGGCTTCCCACCAACGCACTGCGACCTCCCACCCGCAAGGGTCATCGGCGCCAGATTTCAGCCGTACCGCTCGACGAGCGCCGCGCGGACCTCCTCGACGGCACCGCGCAGTGCCTCGGGTGTGCTGCCAAGCCGCGCGAACAGGGGGATGAGCCCGTCCAAGCCGGCGCGGGCCACGACGTGCTTCTCGTTCAGCGCCCACTCGCCCCGGGCGGCGAGGCGGCCGTGCGCCGCCTCGACCACCGCCCGGGCGAGGGTGCCGGCGCAGCCAAGCGCGTCACCGCGTGCCGCGTAGACGTCCTCGGCGTAGCCGAGGGAGAGCCGCGCCGCCGCCGACCAGTACCGCGCCGCCCGCTCCCGAAGCACCGTGGGAAAGCCTGGCCGCGGGAGCGCACCCACCAGCACCCTGGCGATCGCCAGCTCCCCGACGACCACGTAGGTCGGGATACCGGCCAGGTAGAACGGCAGCTGCTCGACCTCGAAGCGACCCTGCTCGGCCTCGGCGACGTGGTGCTCGACCTCGTCGAGGTCCCGGTAGATCAGGTCGACCCGCCGGCCGTCGATGGTGAGCCACGCGCCGCCGTTCATGACCCCGCCGCCCCACTCGCCGGGCGCGAACACCGTCCCTGGCCAGCCGAGCGCGCGGACGTCATCGGGGTCGAGCCGCCTTCGGTAGTACAGCCCGAAGTCCCAGTCGCTGTCGGGCCGGTGCCCTCCCTGGGCACGGGATCCGCCGAGGGTGACGGCGAGCACGCCGGGGATCGCCGCCGTCCGCTCGGCGATCAGCTCGGCGAACTGTCCGTCGTCGATGGCCACCGCGCTCCACCACCGAATGTGACCTCGATGCACCGGGAGGACCCTTGCGACCTGCCAGGGGTCTTCACCGTACCCGCGTGATGGGTACCGACGACTCGCCGCCGGACGAAGGCAGGTTCCCAGTCGCCCCCCGGCTGCCGTCGCCACCCGTCCCCGGGTTCAGGCGTTGCCCGCAAGTCGAAGCCGGCGCCGGCCGAGCAGCGGCTGCAGTGTCCGCATCTCCGTGGCGAAGCCCGGGTCCCACGGGAACCGGTGGCACTGGTCGGGCAGGACCACCCCGGTTGTGGAACGAAGGGCCGGCCGCTTTGGCTCGAACGGCCGCCTCTGGCTGGAAGGTGAACTTCGCGGCATGACGCTTCGTCATGGGGATTCTGGGCATCTTGTTTCCGTCGGTTCGGGAACGACAGGTTTCAGCCTCGCAAGCGCTTTCGCAGCCGGTTCGAGCCGGAACCGGCCGACGCGCGGCTAGGGGGTGGCATGGTCGTAGCGGTGGCGAGTTGGCGCGGAAGCCGCGTGCTGGCCATGGAGCGCGCCCGGGTCAGGGGCCCGCCCATGGCTCGTCCGCATCCGGGCTGCATTGCATCCGGCAAGGACTTGCCGCTTGAGGCGTCGGGCAGGGAAGCCCCCGCCGCCACCTCCCCATGAAGCGGCCTCCCTCCAACAAGGACTGGTTCCACTGAGGAGGAGATCCATGCGGTGGTTCAGGTTCAGGACCACGGTCGCCGTGACGGTCCTGACGCTCGTCCTGGCGGCGGCGAGTGGCGTGGTGGTGGCCGCTTCGCAGTCGAGCGACGAGAAGGCGCTCCAACCGACCCGGCAGCAAGCCGACCAGGCCATCGAGCGGCGGGTGAACGACCTGCTCTCGAAGATGACGCTCGAGGAGAAGCTGGAGCAGATCCAGTTGCTGCCGGACTTCCTGGTCACCGACCAGGAAGTGCGCGACGGGCTCGGCTCGGTCCTGAGCGTGACCGACCCGAAGCGGATCCACGAGCTCCAGCGCATCGCCGTGGAGGACTCGCGGCTGCACATCCCGATGATGTTCGCCTTCGACACCATCCACGGCTTCCGTACGATCTTCCCGATCCCGCTCGCTGCCGGGTCGAGCTTCGATCCGAAGGTGGCGTCGGACGACCACACGTACGGCGCGCGCGAGTCGGCCGCGGTCGGCCTCAAGCAGACCTACGCGCCGATGGTCGACGTCTCGCACGAGCCGCGCTGGGGCCGGATCTCCGAGGCCGCCGGCGAGGACCCCTACCTGAACTCGGTGATGGCGGCCGCGCGCGTCAAGGCGATCCAGGGGAACGACTACAGCGCGCCCGACAAGGAAGTGGCCAGCCCCAAGCACTTCGCCGCCTACGGCCAGCCGGAGAGCGGCCGTGACTACAACACCACCGACATGTCCGAGCAGCGGCTGTGGAACTTCTACCTGCCGCCGTTCAAGGCCGCGGTCGACGCCGGCGCGGACACCTTCATGTGCTCGTTCAACGCCATCAGCGGCGTCCCGGGCTGCGGCAACGACCACACGCTGAACCAGATCCTCAAGGGCAAGTGGGGCTTCGACGGGTTCGTCGAGAGCGACTGGACCGCGGTGAAGGAGATGCGCGCCTGCCCACCGGTGAAGCCCGACAGCGGCGAGTGCGGGCACGGGGTCGCCGCCGACGGTCCCGCCGCCGCGGCGCTGGCGCTCAACTCCGGCGTGGACTCCGAGATGACCAGCACGCTCATCCGCGACTACGGCGCGCAGCTGCTCAGCGAGGGGCGCATCTCGATGCGCCGGATCGACGACGCGGTGCGCAGGATCCTGCGGGTCAAGTTCCGCGCCGGCCTGTTCGAGCACCCGTACGCGCCGGTCGACCCCGACAAGGCCGAGGCGGAGATGCTCAAGCCCGACGCGGTGGCGGCCGCGCGCAACGCCGCCGGCCGCTCGATGGTGCTGCTGCAGAACAAGGGCAACGTCCTGCCGCTCGACCCTGGCAAGAAGACGGCGGTGATCGGGCCGCTCGCCAAGGACCAGCACGACATGCTCGGTCCGTGGTGGGGCGCCGGCCGTGACGAGGACGCGGTGACCATCTTCGACGGCATCAACGAGCAGAGTCCCGGCGCGACCTACGCCCAGGGCTGCAAGCTCTCCAACGCCGAGCCGCCGACCGACGACCCGGAGGGATGCGGCTCCGACGCCGGGTTCGCCGAGGCGGTGGACGTCGCGAAGGCGGCGGACCAGGTGGTGCTCGTCGTGGGCGAGTCGCGCGAGATGAGCGGGGAGGCGGCGGCGCGCAGCACGCTCGACCTCCCGGGCAGGCAGGAGGAGCTGCTCCGGGCGATCAAGGCGACCGGGAAGCCGGTCGCGGTCGTCCTGCTCAACGGCCGCCCCCTGGCGCTCGAGGACGTGGTCGGCGACGCCCCCGCCCTCCTCGAGGCATGGTTCCCGGGCGTGCAGGCCGGCCCCGCCGTCGCCGACGTGGTGTTCGGCAAGGTCAACCCGGGCGGCAAGCTGCCGGTCTCGTTCCCGCGCCGGCTCGGCCAGGTGCCGATCTACTACAACCACGAGCAGACCGGCCGGCCCTGCAACCCCGACTCGAAGTACAACTCGCGCCACCGCGACATCCCGAGCTGCGCGCCGCTGTTCACGTTCGGCTACGGGCTCAGCTACACGACCTTCGAGGTCTCGGACCTGCACCTGAGCTCCTCGACGGTGTCGAAGAACGGCAGCCTCGAGGCCTCCGTGACGGTGAAGAACACCGGCACCCGCAAGGGTGACGAGGTGGTGCAGCTCTACATCCACGACCCGGTCGCCAGCATCTCGCAGCCGGTCCGCCGACTGCGGGGGTTCGAGCGCGTGACGCTCGACCCGGGCCAGTCGCGCAAGGTCACGTTCACGCTCGACAAGGACGACTTCGGCTTCTACGACAACAGCGGCAAGCTGGTCGTCGAGCCGGGCCAGATCGACGTCTACGCCGGCGACAGCTCGGACGCGACCATGACGCAATCGTTCACGGTGAAGGGGTAGCGCACCGCCGAGGCGCCCCGGCCAGGGAGGCCGGGGCGCCTCGGCGCTCACCGGTGCGAGGTCAGCCGGCGACCGGCTCCTCGATCCGCTGGGCCCACTGGGCGCGCCAGGCCGGTGGCTCGAACGGCTCGCCGTAGTAGCGGGTCTCCCTCCAGATCTTGCCGTCGCGGAACTCGTGGATGTTGACGCCGTGGAAGACCTTGCCGTCGGCGTAGCGGATGACCGCCTCGGTGGTCCAGACGTCGCCGCCGCCGGTCAACCGGCGCAGGCGGATCTCGGGCGCGCCGCCCGGGAAGTGCTCCTGGAGCCGGCGGAGGCCCTCACGGTCCAGCCGCTCGCCCGACTGCGGGAACTCCACGGTGAAGTCCTCGTGGCGGGCCTCGTACTCCACCGCCGGGTCCATGACCTCGAAGAACCGCTCGGCGAGCTCGCGCACCTCGTGCTCCTGCATGATTGCTCCTCCTTGGTGGTGGCAGTTCGTGGTGCCACGATGAGCCGGCCGGCTGGCGTGGCGCTGCCGGTTCGCTGTGGGGTGCGAGGCGGGGGAATGGAGTTCCGGATCCTTGGGCCGCTGGAGGTCCACGACGGCAGCGGCCCGGTACGGGTGCCCGGGGTCAAGGAGCGCGCGCTCCTGGCCGACCTGCTGGTGCACGCCGGCCGGGTGGTGGCGGCCGACCGGCTGGTCGAGGACCTGTGGGGTGAGGAGCCGCCGGCGAACCCGGCGAACACCCTCCAGGGGCGGGTGTCGGCGCTGCGCCGGGCGCTGGGTCCGGCGGGGGCGAAGCTCCTGGTGACGCGGCCGCCGGGCTACCTCCTGGCGGTGGAGCCGGCGCACGTGGACGCGGCCCGGTTCCAGGACCTGGTCGCCGAGGCCGGCGACAGCCCCGCCGGGGAGGGGCCGCGGGCCGCCCGGCTGCTCCAGGCGGCGCTGGCGTTGTGGCGGGGACCGGCGCTGGCGGAATTCGCCGACCGGCCGTGGGCCCGGGCGGAGGCGGCCCGCCTGGAGGAGCTGCGCGTGGCCACCCAGGAGGCACTGGTCGAGCTGCGCCTGGCCGGCGGCGGCCACGCCGACCTGGTCGGGGAGCTGGAGGCGCTGGTGGCCGCCCACCCGTTGCGCGAGCGGCTGCGCGGGCAGCTGATGCTGGCCCTGTACCGCTCGGGCAGGCAGGCCGACGCCCTGCGGGCGTACGGCGAGGCCCGCGCGACCCTGGCCGAGGAGCTGGGCATCGACCCCTCCCCCGAGCTCCAGCGGCTGCAGCGGGCGATCCTCACCCAGGACCCGGCCATCGCACCCCCCGAACGGGCACCGGCTGCCCCGCCGCACAACCTGCCCGAGCGGCTGACCAGCCTGGTCGGTCGGGACCGCGAGCTGGTCGAGGTGGGCAAGCTGCTCGGCGAGCACCGGCTGGTCACCGTGACCGGGCCGGGTGGGGCGGGCAAGACCAGCGCGGCCGTGGAGGCGGCTCGGCGGCTGCTGGCCGGGTTCCCCGACGGGGTGTGGCTGGTCGAGCTGGCCGCCCTCGCCGACCCGGGGCTGCTGGCCGAGGTGGTGGCGGCGACGCTGGGGCTGCGGGAGGAGCCCGGCCGGCCGGGGACCGCCCCGCCGGCGCTCGCCGACCGGCTGGCCGGCTTCGTCCGCGACAAGGACCTGCTGCTGCTCATGGACAACTGCGAGCACCTGGTGGCTGGCTGCGCCGAGCTGGTCGCGCGGCTGTTGCGGGCCGCGCCGAGGTTGCGGGTGCTCGCCACCAGCCGCGAGATCCTCGGAGTGCCGGGGGAGCTTGTCTGGCCGGTCCCGCCCCTGGCCGTCCCCAACCCGCCGGAGCCGGGACCAGGGGACGGCCGCGACGCCCCCAGCCCGGAGGCGCTGACCGGCTACGACGCGGTGCGGCTGTTCGGCGAGCGGGCACGGCTGGCCGACCCGAGCTTCGTGCTCGACGGCGGCAACGCCCCGGCGGTGGCCGAGGTCTGCCGGCGGCTCGACGGCCTGCCGCTGGCGATCGAGCTGGCCGCGGCCCGCGTCCGCGCCCTCCCACCCACCGAGCTGGCGGCCCGCCTGGAAGACCGGTTCGGGCTGCTCGCCGGGGCGGGGCGTGCCCAGGACCCGCGCCAGCGGACCCTGCGGGCGACGGTGGACTGGAGCTTCCAGCTCCTGGAGGAAGCCGACCGGCGGCTGTTCCGACGGCTGTCGGTGTTCGCCGGTGGCTGGACCGTGGACGCGGCCGAGGCGGTCTGCGGCGGTGACGGCCCGGCCGGGGCCGTCACCGGCGGCGCGGGCGCCGTGCTGCAGGGCCTGCTGCGGCTGGTCGACCGGTCCCTGGTGGTGGGGCTGGGCGGCGACCCGGCCCGGTTCCGGATGCTGGAGACGCTGCGGGCCTACGGGGCCGAGCGGCTCACCGAGGCCGGCGAGGCCGCGCCGGTCGCCGCCCGCCACACCGCCTGGTTCGTCGACCTGGCAGAGGAAGCCGCCAGCCGCCGCACCGCCCGGCGCTGGATCCGGCGGCTGGACGCCGACTACGACAACCTGCGGGCGGCGATGGACCGGGCGATGGCCGGCGGCGACCACCAGACGGCCCTGCGGATCGGCGGCGCGCTCGGCTGGTACTGGATGGAGCACCACACCGAGGAGGGCCGCCAGCGCCTGGCCGGCGCCCTCGCCCTCGCCGAAGGGCGGCCGCCCACCGTGCACCTGGCCAGGGCGCTGCTTGCGGCGGCCATGATCGAGCTGCAGCACTTCCCCACGTTGGGCATGGTCGTCGCCGCCGCCCGCCGCAGCCTCGAGCTGTTCGAACGCTTCGGGGACCCGGTGGGGACGGCGACCGCCAAGACCCTGCTCGCCAGCGCCGAGCTTCAGCACAGCGGCCCCAGCGGCGAGGCCGTGCGCCTGGTCACCGAGGCCGAGGCCGGCTTCGCGGCGGCCGGCGACCGCTGGGGCGAGGCGTTCGCCGCCGTCAACGCGCTCGTCGTCAGGAGCGACGACCTGGGCCCGCCCGGCCAGGCCGAGGAGGTCGGGCGGCGCGCCCTGGAAAGCTTCGAGGCCCTCGACGACCAGTGGGGCAGGGCCCTGGCCCTGTACCGCCTGGCCAGCCTGGCCAGGTCGCGCGGCGCGGTCGACGCCGCGGTCGACCGCTACGAGCGGGCGATCGAGGCCGCCCGCGAGGACGGGCTCCTCTGGTTGCTGTGCGCCTCCCTGGTCGAGCTCGGCGGCCTGGTCGCGGTCGAGGGCGACGAGGAACGCGGAGCCGCCCTGATCGCCGAGTCGGCCGCGATCGCCCGCCGGACCGGGCAGCGCCGCGGGATCGCCTACGCGCGGAACGGGCTGGGGGCGATCGCCCGCGCCCGCGGCGACCTCGAGCGCGCACGCCAGTTCCACCAGGAGGCGCTCGCCATCGTCCGCGACGTCCTCGGCTGGAGCGTCCCCCACACCCTGGCCCAGCTCGGCTGCGCCGAGGCCCGCCTCGGCGCCCTCGACGACGCCGAGGCGCACCTGCGCGAGGCGGCCAGTCTGGTCCTCGACGCCCCCCAGCCGGCCACCGCCGCCCTCATCCTCGTCGGCCACGCCCTGGTCGCGCTCGGCCGCGAGCGGCCCGCTCGGGCCGCGCTCCTGCTGGCCGCCGCCGGCGCCACCCGCGACCACGCCGGCGTGACCCCGGTTGGCGCCGAACGGATCGAGGCCGACCTGGCCCGCCGGGCAGTCGAGGACCGCCTCGACCCCGACGCCGACCGGTCGGCGCGGGCCGCCGGGCGCGGGCTCGGCACCGGGGAGGCGCTGCGGCTGGCGCTCGGCTCGCCCGATTCGTGACCGCCTTGCCGGGAATTCTCGGTGCATGACGTTCTATGCCGACCTGCACCTGCACTCCAGGTACGCGCGGGCGACGAGCCGGAACGCCGACCTCGCCGAGCTCGCGTGGTGGGCCCGCCGCAAGGGGATCACGGTGCTGGGGACCGGGGACTTCACCCACCCGGGCTGGTTCGCGGAGCTGCGCGATCAGCTGGTGCCCGCCGAGCCGGGGCTGTTCGCGCTGCGCCCGGATCTGGCGGCGGCGGTGGACGCGACGGTGCCGGCGGCCTGCCGGCGGCCGGTGCGCTTCATGTTGCAGGTGGAGATCAGCAACATCTACAAGGCCGGCGACAAGGTCCGCAAGGTGCACAACCTGGTGTTCGCGCCCGACCTGGAAAGCGCGGCCCGGATCGCGACGCGGCTGGCGGCGCTGGGGAACATCCAGTCGGACGGGCGGCCCATCCTGGGGGTGGACTCGCGCGACCTGCTGGAGCTGACCCTGGAGTCCTCGCCGGACGCCTTCCTGATCCCGGCCCA
>DASUZB010000052.1:0-20292 GCA_036377075.1 Actinomycetes bacterium
CACCAGCACGGTGCCGCGCCGTGCCTCGGCACGGGCGTCGTCGAACGCCGCCCGCACCGCGGCGGCGTCGCGCAGGTCCAGGTGCACCCCGCGGCCATGGTTGCCGTCGAGCGGCTTGACCACCACCGGGTAACCGATGCGCTCGGCCTGCCTGACCGCGTCCTCCACGGTGCGCGCCGGCGCCGAGCGCGGCACCGGCAGCCCGGCGGCGGCGAGCAGCCGGGTGGTCAGCTCCTTGTCGCCGGCGACGTCGACCGCCAGCGACGAGGTCCTCGAGGTCATGGTCGCGCGGATGCGCTGCTGGTGGACGCCTTGGCCGAGCTGCACCAGGGAGTACTCGTTGAGGCGCAGGAAGGGGATGTCGCGGCTGCTCGCCTCGTCGAGGATCGCCTGGGTGGAGGGGCCGAAGGCGGTGCGGTCGGCGTCGAGCAGGAAGCGCTCGAGGGCGGCGCCGAAGTCGAACCCCGGCTCGGGCTCGACCAGGTGGTTGAGCAGCCGCACCGCCATGTGCCCGGCGGCGACCCCGACACGGTCGTCGCCGTAGCCGTAGATCACGTGGTAGCGGCCGGGCTCGCCGGCGCCGCGGGTCTTGCCGCGGCGCTGCTCGCCGCCGGCCTCGCGCTGGATCTGCAGGGCGACGTGCTCGGCGACGTGCCCGAGCCAGGTGCCCTCGCGCAGGCGCTCGACGAAGCCGCCGCGCCGGCCGGTGGAGCAGGTGTGCTCGGCCAGGCCGGGGAGCAGCCGCAGCAGCTCGTCGACCAGGCCAGGCAGCGTGTTGCTGGGCCGCTGCTCCAGCGAGCCGAGGTCCACCAGCAGGTGCACGGCCTGGGCGTAGGAGTAGTAGTTCGGCCCCCGGTAGACCCTGGTCTCCAGGATGCGGAGGTCGGGGCTGGCCGGCGGCAGCTCGCCGCGCTCGGCCTGGCGCAGCTTCTCGGCCGCCTCGGCCGCGCTCTGTGGGGCCACCGGCCGCCGGCCACGGCCCTCGCTCACGCTCAGCTCGACGCCTCCTTCCCTTTCGGGGGTGAGGGGCGGGTCCGGTCCCGCCGGCGCCGGCGTGGGCGGTCCTCGGCGCCCTCGGCCGCGATCGCCTTGGCGAGCTGCCGGGGCGAGCTCGGCGGCGGCTCGCCGGGGTCGAGGGTGGCGGGGCGCGGCAGCAGCTTGCGCGCGGCCAGGTCGAAGCGGTACCCGGCCGGCAGCGCGTGCAGCACCGCCCCGGAGACCAGCAGCGGGCGGTACTGGCGCACCTCGTAGGCGTCGGAGACCACGCTCGAGCCGTCGACCACGGTGACCGCGCCCCTGCCGACCACCTCGAGCACGCCGTCGCCGCCGATCACCGCGGCGGTGTCCTCGTCGACGCCGATGCCGAGCAGGGCGGGCGACTGGGCCACCATGGCGAGCAGCCGGCCGATCCGGTTTCGTTCCCCGAAGTGCTGGTCGACCAGCACCCCCGGGAGCAGCCCCAGGCCGGTCGAGAGGTGGCCCATGCGCTGCCGCGGGGTCTCGCCGGGGCGCCCGAACGAGACCATGTGCTCGCCGAGGGCGCTGGCGCCCGCCGAGGTCCCGGCGACCACGGCGCCGCGGAGGTACGCCTCGGTCAGGGCGCGGCCCATGGCGGTGCCGCCCACCACCATCGCCAGCCGGAGCTGGTTGCCGCCGGTGAGGAAGATGCCGCTGGCCCGCTCGACGGCGGCGGCCGCGCGCGGCCGCTCGGCCTGCTCCCTGGTGCGCGGCCGCAGCGCCTCGACCTCGGCGACGCCGAGCGCGCCGAAGACCGTGCGGTACAGGTCGGTGACCTCCTCGCTCAGCGACGACGCGGTCGAGACGATCAGCACGCGCGCGGACTCGCCGCCGGCGAGCCGCACGAAGCGCGCGAGGACGGCCTTGTCGCCGAGCTTGTCCTCCGCGCCGCCGATGGCCATGAGGACGCCAGCGGTAGCGGGAGGGAACCGGGAGGCCATGCCGCAGTCTACCAAGCCTGAACACCGGTTTTGCCTGAACGTCCAGTTCATCGGGATCTACTGGTATTAGGGTCTCGCTCCTACTTATCGCTCCTTGACGCTGGGGTGGCTAGCATCGGGGCCATGAGGGTGCTGGTGGTCGAGGACGAGGCCGACCTCGCCGATGCGGTCGCCCGCGGCCTGCGCCGCGAGGGCTACGCCGTCGACGTCGCCTACGACGGCGACGACGCCCTCGACAAGCTCGGGGTCAACGCGTACGACGTCGTCTGCCTCGACCTCAACCTGCCAGGCACCGACGGGATGGAGGTGTGCCGGCGGGTGCGGACCGCCGGCGGCCCGGAGCCCGCGCCGCGGGTGCTGATGCTCACCGCCCGCGACCGCACCGACGACCGCGTCGCCGGCCTCGACGAGGGGGCGGACGACTACCTGGTCAAGCCGTTCGAGTTCGACGAGCTGAAGGCTCGCGTCCGTGCCCTGCTGCGGCGCGACGCCGGCCGCTCCGGCGCGCTGCTGCGCGTCGGTGACCTGCAGCTCGACACGGCCAGGCACCAGGCCCGCCGCGGCCGGCGGCCGCTCGCCCTCACCCCCAAGGAGTTCGCGCTGCTGCGCTACTTCATGTCCCGGCCGGGTCAGGTACTGTCACAGGAGGACCTGCTCGAGCACGTCTGGGACGAGCACGCCGACCCGTTCACCAACACCGTGCGGGTGACCGTGATGACCCTGCGCCGCAAGCTCGCCGACGTGGGCGAGGGGCAGCCGATCGAGACCGTGGTCGGCCGCGGCTACCGCCTCCGCGAGGAGCTGTGAGGTCGCCGGGCTCGCCGCTCGGGCGGCTGCCTGACTGGACGCGCTCGATCCGCGTGCGCTACACGCTGCTGTACTCGGCGGTGCTGTTCGGGCTCGCCGCCCTCGTGGTCGTCATGCTCTACGTGATCCTCTCCATGACCCTCTCGGGCGAGCCGGTGACCAGCGCGGGCCGGGGCCTGATCTGCAACCCCGTGACCCAGAACTGCTTCCGCATCGAGCTGATCACCGGGCAGCAGATCGAGCAGGTCGTCAACACCCAGACGCTCGACAAGCTGCGCGACTTCTCCCTCAAGGCGCTCGGCCTGATGTTCGTGGCCAGCCTCGCGATCGGCTGGGTGATCGCCGGGCGGGTGCTCGCCCCGATCGAGCGCATCACCGCGGTGGCCCGCGACATCCAGGCCACCGACCTGTCGCGCCGCATCGAGCTGGGCGGCCCGGAGGACGAGCTGCGGCGCCTGGCCGACACCTTCGACGCCATGCTCGCCCGGCTCGACGCCGCCTTCGCCACCCAGCGCCAGTTCCTCGCCGACGCCTCCCACGAGCTGCGCAACCCGCTGGCGATCATCCGCACCAACCTGGACGTGGCGATGGCCGACCCGGACGCGGACCCCGAGGACCTGCGCCAGGCCCTGGTCGTCATCAGGCGCGCCAGCGACCGCATGGGCAACCTGGTCGACGACCTGCTCGCCCTGGCGCGCGGGCAGGCCCTGACCGTCCGTTCCGAGCCGGTCGACCTGGGCGCCGCCGTGGCCGACGCGAGCGACGACCTGGTCCTGTCCGCCCAGGCCCGCGGCATCACGCTGGACCGGACGATCGTCCCCGGGGTGGTGGTGAGCGGCGACCATGACGCGCTCAAGCGGGCGGTCGCCAACCTGCTGGAGAACGCGGTCCGCTACAGCCCACCGGGCTCCCGCGTGCGCCTGGCCGTCGGCAGCGAGCGCGGTCGTGCCTGGGTGGCCGTCTCCGACGAAGGTCCCGGGATCGCGCCGGAGGACCAGCCGCGCGTGTTCGACCGCTTCTGGCGGGCGGACAAGGCCCGCTCCCGCGCCGAGGGCGGCACCGGGCTCGGCCTGGCCATCGTCCGCCAGATCGCCCATAGCCACGGCGGCGAGGTCCAGCTCCAGTCCCGCGTCGGGGTCGGGTCCACCTTCACCATCTGGCTGCCGGTCGCGGCGGTCGACGGCGCCTCCCGGGCGCGCGTCCGCCCCGGCCGCGGAGCCCCGGCCGAGCTCCAGACCCCGCCCCCCGGCGACCCGCCGGCCCAGGCCGGGACCCCGTCGCCCGGGGTCGGCTCGCCGGTGGACTCCGACACCCCCGGCTGACACCCGGCGGGTGGCGCGCCTGGGAAGCGGGCCAGCGTCCGGTTCGTTTTAACCGTCGTTGACGACTGGCTTACCGCTGTTTTAGCGAGACCCACCTACCCTTGGCCCAACGCTTCACAGATTTGGACGGCCCAGGAGGACATCCAGATGGCCACCCGTCAGCCACACAACGCGCCACCGGGCAGCGACGCCGATACCGCGTCCAACCAGCCGGACGGGGGGTCCGCCGCGCCCAGCCCGGAGGAGCGCCCGACCGACCGCATCCACCCCGCTGCCGCGCGCCCGCTCCCGCCCGGCGAGGAGCCGACCGTCGAGCGCCGCGTGGACGGCGCCCCCGCCCGGGGCGACTGGGTCGCGGCCCGGCCCGACCCCGAGGCGGACGACGCCTCCCCGCCCGCGCAACCGACCACCGGATGGGGCACCGGGACCGGAGCTTCGCCGTGGTCCCAGGACCCCTCCCAGCCACGACCGGACGGCCGGCCCGAGCAGGCCGCGGCCGCGCCGGTGGCCGGCTCCGGCAGCCGGCCGGGCTGGAGCGGTTCCTCCGGCCCCGGCTGGGGCAGCGGCCCAGCCGGCCCGAGCTGGGGTGCCGGACCGAGGCAGGACGGCCCGAGCTGGGACACCGCCCCGGTCGGCTCCTCCGGGTGGGGGAGCACCCCCGAGCAGGCGGCCCACGCCGTCGCCCCTCCGGCCGGGCGCCGCGGCCCCCTGCGCACCGTGCTGGCCATCGTCGCCGCCATCGGCCTGCTGCTCACCGGCGCCGGCCTGAACCGCCTGGCCAGCCAGCGCGAGGCGACCACCACGACCGGTGGTGGCATCCCCGCGGCGGCCCCGGCCGCGCCGCTGCCCGCCGGTGAGGAGCCCGTCGCCGCCGTGGCCCGCACCCTCGGGCCCAGCGTGGTGCAGCTCGAGGTCGGCGACGGCCTCGGCTCCGGCGTGATCTACGACAAGAACGGCTACATCCTCACCGCCGCCCACGTCACCCAGGGCAGCCAGACCCTGACCGTGCGCCTGTTCGACGGCACCGCCCTGCGCGGCCGGGTGGTCGGCGCCGACCAGGCCAACGACATCGCCGTGGTCAAGGTGGACCGCAGCGGCCTGAGACCCGCCAACCTGGCGCTCAAGAGCGACGTCCAGGTGGGGCAGATGGCGGTGGCCATCGGTAGCCCCTTCGGGCTCGAGCAGACCGTCACCCAGGGCGTGGTCAGCGCCAAGGACCGCAGCCTGAGGACGGGCGGGCAGGTGCTCGACGTCATCCAGACCGACACGCCGATCAACCCGGGGAACTCGGGCGGCGCCCTTGCCGACCGGCAGGGCAGGGTGATCGGCATCAACGACTCGATCCGGTCCGAGTCGGGCGGCAACGAGGGCGTCGGCTTCGCCATCCCGATCGACACCGCGGCCGCGTCCGCCGAGCGCATCGTCAAGGGCCAGCCGATCCAAACCGGCTACCTCGGCGTCAGCCTCAACACCCCGGCCCTCGGGAGGGCCGGTGCCCTGGTCGACGACGTGGCGCAGGGCTCGCCGGCCGAGCAGGCCGGCCTCGAGGTCGGCGACCTGGTCGTGAAGATCGGCGACCAGCCGGTCCAGAGCAGCGACGACCTCGCCGCTCAGGTCCGCCGGCTGAGCCCGGGACAGAGCGCCGTCGTCCACGTCATCCGTGACGGAAAGGAGCAAACGGTCAGCGTCAAGCTGGGTCAGCGGCCCAGTTCGCCGGCACCGTGACCTGGCAGGATGGGGCGGGCGCGCCACGACGGACGCCGCGGCCCAATTTCTTGTCCGTCCCGCCCGGATCTGGTAGTTTGGCTGATAACGATTTGGAATCGGGCTCGGCACGAACAGGATCGACGCCTTACTCTCGTAACGCGAACACGGACTGACCGACACGCCGGCGCTGGGGGGCGCAGGCAAGGTCGCATCCGCCCGCTGGGACGGCCGGGGCCGTCACAAGTCTCGGTCGGGAGGACACGGGAGGCGCGGGAAGCAAGTTCGCGTTGCGGCGGCCTCGCCGTCCGGCGTGTGGACCGGTGGTTGGGGGACTACCGGGACCCCCCGGACGGCAGGCCGTTGCTTTTTGCCCTGATTCTTTGCTGTAAGAACAGCGGCCCTGGCTTTTAGAATACCCTGCATGGACGCCGTGGAGTCTGACGGCCTCGCCGCGATCGGCCTGCTGCGCGAGCCGGTCCGGCGCGCCCTCTACGACTACGTCGCCTCCCGTGACGGCGAGGTCAGCCGCAACGAAGCCGCCGAGGCGGTCGGGGTGCAGCGCGGCCTGGCCGCCTTCCACCTCGACAAGCTGGTCGACGGCGGCCTGCTCGAGGCGACCTTCCGCCGGCTCGGCGAGCGCCGCGGCCCCGGCGCCGGCCGTCCGGCCAAGCTGTACCGCCGCGCCGACAGGGAGGTCGCCGCGAGCCTGCCGCCGCGCGCCTACCAGGCCGCCGCCCACCTGCTGGCCGAGGCGGTCGAGCAGGCTGGGGCCGAGCCCGAGCTGTACGCCGCCGCGCGGCGCCAGGGCGAGGCCGCCGGGCGCCGGCTCGCCGCCGGCGGGTCGGAGCCGACCGCCACGCTCGCGCTCACCGCCCTCGGCTACGAGCCCTACCGGGACGGGGAGGCGCTGCGGCTGCGCAACTGCCCGTTCTCCACCCTCTCCCGCGAGTTCCCCGTCGTCACCTGCGGCATGAGCCTGGCACTGATCGAGGGGCTGCTGGCCGGCCTGGGCACCGCCGGCGTCTCGGCGGCCATGGACCCCGCCCCCGGGCGCTGCTGCGTGGCGATCCACGGGCCAGCTTCTAAAACAAATCCTGATTGACATAGAAGTCGCGGCCGTGGTCCCCTGAGGTGACCAAGCCGACGAGGCAGTGAGCGAAGGGAGCCGGCCATGCCCGCACGCAGCGCGCTCCACCTGGCCCAGGTGAACATCGCCCTGCCGCGGGCACCGGTGGACGCGCCAGAGCTGGCCGAGTTCATGGCGCTGCTCGACCCCATCAACGAGCTGGCCGACCGCAGCCCCGGCTTCGTCTGGCGCCTGCAGACCGAGAGCGGCAACGCCACCGCGATCCGCCCCTTCGACGACCACCGCCTGATGGTCAACCTCTCGGTCTGGGAGTCGTTGGAGGCGCTGCGCGACTTCGTGTACGCCAGCCGCCACCTGGACGTGATGCGCCGGCGCAGGGACTGGTTCCACCGGATGGCAGGGACCTACCTGGCGCTCTGGTGGCTGCCGGCCGGCACGCTGCCGACCGTCGAGGAGGCCAAGGAGCGCCTCGCGCGCCTGCGCCGCGACGGACCCGGCCCGGACGCCTTCACCTTCCGCCAGCCGTTCCCCCCGCCCGGGCGGGGGCCGCGCGGGGACCTGGATGGGGAGGGCCGCGGCACGGGCGGCCTCGGTAGCGCGGCGGGCGCGGGTGATCCCGGCCTGGACGCCGGCGCGGGCGAGGCCGCGACGGGGACGGGAAGGGCGGCGGCCCGCGCCCAGAGGCCGCGGCGGGCCGACCTGGCGGCGGCCGCGAGGCGGCCGAACAGCTCCTCGTAGGCGTCGTTGGGCCGGATCGTCAGCGGCCTGGCGTAGCCCTCGGCCAGCAGCAGCGCGTTCCAGAAGGTGCCGTCGCCGAGCCACGCGTAGGCGAGCAGCCGGCCGTAGTGGTCGCGCGGCTCCGTGTCCCCCGCCAGGCGCACCGTGGCCCCGGTCAGCCAGTGCTTGGCGAAGGCCGACGCCTGCGGCCCGTAGGGCTCGACCGGTCGCCCCGGGGCGACCGTCTCGGGCGTGTCCAGACCGATCAGGCGCACGTGCTCGCGGCGCCCGGCGACGGTGGTCTGGAAGGTGTCGCCGTCCACCACCCGCTCCACCCGGACGGCGGCCGTCCCCGCGGGCGGGCGCGGCCACGACGCCCGCTCGGCCGGGGTGGTCGCCAGCTCCCAGCGTGACCGGCCGCAGCCGCCGAGCAGGGCGCCGGCCAGCGCCAGCACGGCGAGCGCGACCAGCGCGGTGGCGGGTCGGCATGGCTGGCGGCGGGCGCGAATCGGAGTTCCTCCCCAGTTTCGAGATGGCGCCCGTACCCTAGCCACGCCGCCCGGCGCCTTGCGTCCCGCCGTCCACAACCCAACCCTGTGGACGGCGCACTGCCGACGTCCCGGTCGCTGGTTAGGATGCGGATCATGACGACGATCACCTTCCCGGACCTCTCCGGGGCGTCGGAGCCGCCCGCCGCCGAGCTCGCCCGCCTCCTGCCGGCGGGCAACGTGGTGGTGGTCGGCGGTCCGGGCAGCGGCAAGACGACCCTGCTCGAGGGGCTGCTGCTCGGGCTCGCCACCCGCGACGGCGCGGGCGCGCTGCTGCTGACCGCGAGCCGCCAGGCGGCGGTCGCCTCGACCGAGCGGCTGCTCGCCGCGGCGCCGGGCGCCGCCGGCGGCGCGCTGGGCTGCGTCACCTGGCACGCGTTCGCCCGCGGGCTGGTCGCCAGCCACGCCGACCGGCTCGCCTACCGCGGCGAGCCGCGCCTGCTCAGCGGTCCGGAGCAGTGGTCGCTGGTGCGGTCCCTGCTGCTCGAGACGACCACGGTCGACTGGGGTGAGCTGGCCCCCCTGGTCGGCACGCGCGCGTTCACCGACGAGCTGGCCGAGTTCGTGCTCGCCTGCGAGCGGCGCCTGATCGGTCCCGAGGAGCTGGCCGAGCTGGCCGACGGTGGCCCGCGCCCGGCGTGGCGGCCGGCCGCCGCCTTCCTCGCCCTCTACGGCGAGCACCTCGCCCTGCAGGACTCGGTCGACCAGGCCGGCCTGCTGGTCCAGGCGGGCGACCTGCTCGAGGACCGGCCGGAGGTGCTCGCCGCCACCGTCGCACGGGCGGCGACCCTGCTGGTCGACGAGGCCCAGGAGCTCGACCCGGCGCAGCTCCGCCTGGTCGAGCTGCTCGCCGCCGGCGGGGCGCGGGTGGTGCTCGCCGGCGACCCGGCCGGGACCACCGAGGAGTTCCGTGGCGCCGCCCCAGGCGCGCTGCGCGCCCACGGCGCCCGCCTCGGCGCCACCGTGTTGGAGCTCCCGCAGGGCCGCCGGCTCGGCGGCCCCGGCCTGGACGCCGTGCTGCGCCTGCGCGCCGCCGAGGGCGAGCACGCCCCCGCCATGCGCGCCACCGGCTCGACCGCGGTCGAGGCCGCCCGCTACGCCGGCCTGGCCGACGAGGCGGACGCGGTGGCGCGCCTGCTGCGCGTCGCGCACCAGCGCGACGGCGTCGCCTACGGCCGCATGGCCGTGCTGCTGCCGTCGCTGCGCCGCACCATCGGCCCGATGCGCCGCGCGCTCGAGCGCTACCAGGTGCCCCACCGGCTCGGCGCGGGCGAACGCCAGCTCGTGGCCGAGCCGATCGTGCGCCACCTGCTCGACCTGTTCCGCCTCGCCCTCGACCCGGCACGGGCCGACGAGCTGCTGCCCTCGCTGCTGGTCTCGCCGCTCGGCGGGCTCGACCCGCGGGAGCTGCGCGCCCTGCGCCGGGCGGCGCTGCTGGCCGACCGCCCCCTCGCCGAGCACGTCGAGGCCGCCCCCGCCGAGCTGGGGATCAACGGGCGCGCCTCCGACCGGGTGGCCGCCCTGCACCAGCTCGTCGCGGATGCCGCCGGCTGGGTCGAGGAGCTCGACGCCGACCAGTGCTTCTGGCGCGTGTGGCTGCGCGTGCCGGCGTTCCGCCGGCTGGTCAGGCGGGTGGCCGACGATCCCGCCGACGCCTCGGCCGGCAGGCAGCTCGACGCGCTGACCGCGTTCTCCCGCGCCCTCGGGCTGTTCGTCGACGGCCGCCCCGGCGCCAGCATGCGCACCTACCTCGACGTGGTCGAGCGGGCCGACTTCACCAGCGACCCGTGGCTGCCCCCCGCCGTGGCGGGCAGCGACGCGGTCGCGCTGCTGAGCGTCAACGCCGCCAAGGGGCGCGAGTACGACCTGGTGGTGGTCGCCGGCTGCCTCGAGGGGGTGCTGCCCCGCACCGCCTGGCCGGAGGGGCTGTTCGAGGCCTGGCGGCTGGACGGCGACCTCGACCCGGTCGCCCACGCCCGCGCGGTGCTCGACGCCGAGCGGCGCCGCTTCGTGCTCGCCGCCAGCCGGGCACGCGACCGCGTCGTGTTCACCTGGTCGCGGGTGGAGGGGCGCGGCGAGCCCTCCCGCTTCCTGTTCGAGCTGGGCCTCGACCTGCCCGACGAGCCCTCCGCGCCCGACCCGACGCCGCTCGGGCCGCTGGAGGCGGCCGGCGCGCTGCGCCGGGTCCTCGCCGACCGCGAGCGCCCGGTCGCCGAGCGGCTCGCCGCCGCGACCACCCTGGCCGCCACGCCCGGGGTCGACCCGCGCGGCTGGTGGTGGCGCCGGGACTGGACCGTCGACCAGGAGCCGATCGCCGCCGAGGGGCGGCTGCGTACCTCGTACTCCCGCATCGGCACCTACGAGGAGTGCCACCTGCGCTACTTCTTCGGCAGCGTGGCCGGGCTCGACGACCGCACCTCCTACCAGATGGCCTTCGGCAAGCTCATGCACACCATCTTCGAGCTGGCGGCCAAGGGCGAGGTCGGCGCCGAGCCGGAGGCGCTCAAGGCGGCCTACCGGGAGCGCTTCGACCCCGCCTGGTTCCCCTCGCGCGCGGTCGCCTACCAGTACTGGCGCGACGGCATGGAGATGCTGGCGCTGTGGCACCACGGCGAGGCCGAGCTGGCCCGCGAGGCGCTCGCCTTCGAGATCGACTTCGCCATCGAGGTCGGCAGGCACACGGTGCGGGGCCGCATCGACCGGGTCGACCGGGCCGGCGACGGCATCGCGCTGCTCGACTACAAGACCGCCCGCACCCCGGCCAGCGAGACCGACGCCGCCAACTCGCTGCAGCTCGCCATCTACTACCTGGCCGCGCTCCGGGACCCGACGCTGGCCGCGCTCGGCCCGCCGGTCGAGATGCAGCTCGTGTACCCGGCGCGGGCTCGCCAGGGCCGCTTCACCCGGGTCGGCCAGCGCCCCGAGCCGGGCTACGACCAGCGCGTCGAGCAACGCCTGCTGCCGCTGCTCGACGGCGCCGCCGACGAGGCGTTCGACCCCGACCCGCACGCCGACTGCCGCTTCTGCGCCTTCAAGCCCATCTGCCCGATGTGGCCGCAGGGCGAGGACTTCCTCGCCCCGGTCCTGCCGCCGACCGACCTGGCGGCGGGCGACACGGCGGGGGTGGGATCGTGAGCCTCACCCTGCCCGGCGCGGTGTCCAAGGGCATCAGGGCCGCGCTGCGCGACCAGGAGCCGACGCCGGAGCAGTGGGCGGCGATCAGCGCGCCGCTCGGCCCGGCGCACGTGATCGCCGGCGCCGGCTCGGGCAAGACCGCGGTGATGGCCGCCCGGATCGTCTACCTGGTGGAGCAGGCCGGGGTGCCGCCGTCGGCGGTGCTCGGCCTCACCTTCACCAACAAGGCGGCGGGCGAGCTCGAGGAGCGGGTCCGCGACGCCCTGGCGGAGCGTCGCCCGGGCATCGGCGAGGAGATCACCGTCGACACCTACCACGCCTTCTCCGCCGAGCTGGTCAAGGCCTACGGCGTCCGCGTCGGGGTGGAGCCCGACGCCGACCTGCTCAGCGAGGCGCAGCAGTACCAGATCCTGCTCGGCATCCTCGACGGCGAGCGCTTCGAGCACCTGCGCGTGCGCTCGGCCGGCACGATCATCCGCAAGACCCTGGAGCTGGCGGCCGCCTGCGCCGACCACCTGACCACCCCGGAGCGGGTGGTGGCCGCCTCGCGGCGCCTGGTGGAGCGCGCCGAGGCCGGCGAGCGGATGCCCGACTGGCAGGTGCAGGCGGCCATGGAGCGGATCGAGCTCGCCCGCCTGGTCGAGCGCTACGCCGCCGAGAAGCGCAACCGCGGCCGCATCGACTTCGGCGACCAGGTGGCCAAGGCGGTCGAGCTGGTCGAGCGGCAGCCGGAGATCGCGGCGGCGCTGCGCGCCCGCTTCCCGCACGTGCTGCTGGACGAGTACCAGGACACCAACGTCGCGCAGCGCCGGCTGATGCAGTGCATCTGCCGGCACGGCAGCTCGGTGATGGCGGTCGGTGACGCCCGCCAGGCGATCTACGCCTTCCGCGGCGCGACCATGTACAACCTGCTCTCGTTCGCGCACCACTTCCCCGCCGGCGGGAACGGCAGGGAGTCCGTAAGGGACGCGCCGCTGCCCCTGTCGACCAACTTCCGCTCCGGCCGCCGCATCCTCGAGCTGGCCAACGCCGTGATCGAGGCGGTCCCCGAGGAGCGCCGCGGCGGCCGGCCGCTGGTGCCGATGCCCGGCAGCGGCGACGGCGCGGTCCGCGCCGCCCTGCTCACCGACCAGTACGCCGAGGCCGCGTTCGTCGCCGACCAGGTCGCCGCCGCCCACGCCGACGGCCTGCCCGGCCTGGCGGGCGGCGACCCGATCTGGCCGGCCTGGCGGGACGTCGCCGTGCTGGTGCGCTCCAAGCGGCTGCTCGGTCCCCTGCGCGAGGCGCTGGAGCAGCGCGACGTGCCGGTCGAGGTGGTCGGCCTGTCCGGCCTGCTGGAGACGCCGGAGATCGTCGACCTGGTCAGCATGCTGCGGGTGATCGACGACCCGGGCGCCAACGTCGCCCTGACCAGGGTGCTGCTCGGCCCGCGCTGGCGCGTCGGCTACCGCCACCTGGTACGGCTGGCCCGCTGGGCGAGCCGTCACAACCGCGGCCTCAAGGAGGGTCTGCCTGGTGAGGACCCCGACCCGGGGGACGTCTCCTTCGCCCTCTCCGAGGCGCTGGACCACCTCCACGAGGTGGAGGGCCTCGACGCCGAGGCGCTGGCCAGGCTGGAGGCGTTCACCGCCGAACTGGCGGGCCTGCGCGCCGCGGCCCACGCCCCCCTGCTCGACCTGGTCCAGACGGTGCTCGAACGCACCGGCGTCTGGGCCGAGCTGGAGGCGTCGAGCGACCGGCGGGCGGTCTCCGCCCGCCAGAACCTGGCCACCTTCCTCGACCGGGTGGCGGCGTTCGCGCCGGTCGAGGGCGACCCGTCGCTGCCGGCGTTCCTCGCCTACCTGGACGCGATCGAGGAGGCGGTCGAGCCGGTGGAGGCGACCCAGCCCGCCCCGGCCGACTCGGTCAAGCTGATGACCGTGCACATGGCCAAGGGGCTGGAGTTCCCCATGGTGGTGGTCGCCGGGCTGGCCGCCGGCAGCAGGGAGGACGGCTCGCCCAAGCACGGCATCTTCCCCGACGTCCGCGTCGCCGACCCTCGCCGAGCCCAGGGCTTCCCCTACGAGCTGCGCGAGGACGCCGCCCAGCTGCCGCGCTTCGCCGGCAACTCGCGCGCCTTCCAGTCCGCCCTCGCCGAGCGCGCCCTCGAGGACGAGCGGCGCCTGTTCTACGTCGCCTGCACCCGGGCGAAGCGGCTGCTGGTGCTGACCGCCGCCTGGTGGTACCAGGGCGCCGACAAGACGCCGAAGGGTCCCGGCCCCTTCTGGCGCGAGGCGGCCGAGCACCCGGCGGTCGACGTGCTGGTCCGGGCCGACGAGCCGGCCGCCAGCCCGCTGGCCGAGCGGCTCCGCGGGCGCGTGAGCTGGCCGCCGCCGGCCAGGCGGCCGGCCGACGCCGAGGACCCGCTGTTCCCGGAGGGCTGGGCCGGCGCGGTCGAGCTGGCCAGGGAGGACCCGGCCGCCCTGGCCGCCCGGGTTCCCGCCGGCGAGGCCGACGCCTTCCAGGCCGCCCTGGCCGCCCAGCGCCACCTGGTCGAGACCGCCTGCGCCGACGACGGGCCGGCCCGGCCGGAGCCGCCCCGCATCCTCTCGGTCAGCCAGGTGCTCACCTACGACCGCTGCCCGCAGGCGTTCTACTGGACGGTGGTGCGGCCCCTGCCCGAACCGCCGCGGCCGGCGGCGCGGCTCGGCACCGTCGTCCACCGGCTGCTCGAGCGGCGCGCCCGCGGCCTGCCCGACCTGGTCGACGTCGGCGACCTCGGCGGCGAGCCCTCCGGGACCGCGGCGCAGCCCGGCGTGGTCGAGCGGGCGGTGCGCAACTTCGCCGCCACCCGCTTCGCCCACCTGCCCGCCCCCGAGGCCGAGGTCGGCGTCGCCCTGCGCCTCGGCCCCTGGGTGGTCCGCGGTCGCGTCGACGCCATCTTCCGCGACGGCGGCGCCGTCGAACTGGTCGACTGGAAGACCGGCCGGCCCGCCGGCGTCGACCCCGGCCGCCTCGACCAGCTCGGCCTGTACGCGCTCGCCCTGCACGAGCTCGGCCGCCTGCCGGCCGAGGGCGCCCGCGCCTCGTACTGCTACCTTGGTGGCGACGCCCCGCGCGTGGAGGGGCGCTGGTACGGCCCCGCCGAGCTCGCCGCCCAGCGGAACCTCCTCGAGGCCGCCCTCGCCAGCATCGCCGCCGGCGAGTACCGGCGCGCCTGCGGCCGCCCCGATTGCGAGTTCTGCGGCCAGGGCCTCACCACCGGCTGACGCTCCGGTGCCGTTTGCTCGCCGCGCCCGGCCTGCGTAAGATCAATGAAGGAAGCATCTATGTTTCCTAAATCGCCCACCGGCGCCGGGACCAGGGGTTCCAGCCCGGATGGGGTGCAGGGACAGCGGAGGAAGGGACGGGCAGATGTCGACGGCCGAGCACGACGCCGACGACCTGGGTCGCCGCGGCACGCGGGAGCAGATCATGGTGCACCTGCGCCGCAGGGGGCGCCTTTCGGCGTCCCAGCTCGCCGACCTGCTCGGGCTGACCAGTGTCGGCGTCCGGCGCCACCTCGTCCTGCTGGAGCGTGACGGCCTGGTGACCGCCTCGACCGAGAAGCCGAGGCGGGGCCGCCCGACCGCGGTGTACCGGCTGACCGACGCCGGCCTCGAGACCTTCCCCCGCCACTACGACGAGATCGCCCGCGAGGCGCTCGCCTTCCTCAAGGGCGAGGACGCGACCGCCTTCCGCCGCTTCCTGGCGCTGCGCAACGACAGCCTGGCGGCCACCCTCGGCGCCCGGGTCGAGGGCGCCACGGTGGAGGACCGCGCCGCGGCCCTCGCCGAGGTCCTCACCCAGCAGGGCTACATGGCCGAGGTGGAGCAGACTCCCGACGGGCTGCGCCTGTGCCAGCACAACTGCACCGTCGAGCACCTCGCCTCCGAGCTGCCCGACCTCTGTGCCTCCGAGACCAAGCTGTTCGAGCGCCTGCTCGGCGCGCCCGTCAGGCGGGAGGCGACCATCGCCCGTGGCGGCGTGCGCTGCGTCACCCAGATCGACGGGCCGGCCCAGCGGGCCGTCCCCGGCGCCCGCCCGACCATGACGTCCACCACCGATGCGGCCCCGGCCGCGCCGGCACCGACAGCGACAAGGAGCCAAGCCTGATGGCCACCGAAGCCCGCGACCTCGAGGAGAGTCCGGAGCGGATCAACCCTGCGCCCGAGAACGTCGACCTCGGTGCGTACAAGTTCGGTTGGCACGACCCGGTGCACTCGGTGTTCAAGCCCAAGAAGGGCCTGTCCCACGAGGTCGTCGAGGAGATCTCGCGGATGAAGGACGAGCCCGAGTGGATGCGGACCTTCCGCCACAAGGCGCTCGACTACTTCTACCGCCGGCCGATGCCGCAGTGGGGCGGCAACCTTGGCGACATCGACTTCGACAACATCTACTACTTCCTGCGCGCCACCGAGAAGCAGGCGGCGTCCTGGGAGGAGCTGCCGGCCGACATCAAGAACACCTACGACCGGCTCGGCATCCCCGAGGCGGAGAAGCAGCGCCTGATCGCCGGCGTCGCCGCCCAGTACGAGTCCGAGGTCGTCTACCACAAGGTGCGCGAGGACCTGGAGGCCCAGGGCGTCCTGTTCCTCGACACCGACGCCGCCCTGCGCGAGCACGAGGACCTGTTCCGCGAGCACTGGGCCACGGTGATCCCGGCCAACGACAACAAGTTCTCCGCGCTGAACTCGGCCGTCTGGTCGGGCGGATCCTTCATCTGGATCCCGGAGGGCGTCCACGTCGAGATCCCGCTGCAGGCCTATTTCCGCATCAACTCGCAGAACATGGGCCAGTTCGAGCGCACCCTGATCATCGCCGAGCCGGGTTCGAGCGTGCACTACGTGGAGGGCTGCACCGCGCCCATCTACTCCTCGGACTCGCTGCACTCGGCGGTGGTCGAGATCATCGTCAAGCCGCACGCGAAGGTGCGCTACACCACCATCCAGAACTGGTCCAACAACGTCTACAACCTGGTGACCAAGCGGGCCGCGGCCTACGAGGGCGCGACCATGGAGTGGATCGACGGGAACATCGGCTCGAAGCTGACCATGAAGTACCCGGCCGTGCTGCTGCTCGGCGAGCACGCCCACGGCGAGATCCTCTCGGTCGCCTTCGCCGGCGACGGCCAGCACCAGGACGCCGGCGCCAAGCTGACCTTCGCCGCGCCCAACACCACCGGCCAGATCATCTCCAAGTCGATCTCCCGCGACGGCGGGCGCACCTCCTACCGCGGCCTGATCAAGGTCGAGGAGCAGGCGCCCGGGGTGAGGGCGAACGTGCGCTGCGACGCGCTCCTGCTCGACGAGGAGTCGCGCTCGGACACCTACCCGTACATGGACATCAAGGAAGAGGACGTCACCCTCGGCCACGAGGCGACGGTCTCCAAGATCGGTGACGACCAGCTCTTCTACCTCCGCTCCCGGGGCCTGTCCGAGGCGGAGGCGACGGCCATGATCGTGCGCGGCTTCATCGAGCCGATCTCCAAGGAGCTGCCCATGGAGTACGCGCTCGAGCTCAACCGCCTGATCTCCCTGCAGATGGAAGGGGCGGTCGGCTAGCTGTGGGCACCACCACCATCGAGACCTTGAGCCTGAAGGATCTCGACCAGGCGAACCTGGTCGCCTGGTCGGAGGCGCTCGGCGACCCCGACTGGCTGCGCGCCCGCCGGCTCGCCGCCCTGGCCGCTCTGGACAAGCTGGAGCGGCCGGGCCCCCGCGAGGAGGCGTGGCGGTTCACCGACCCGAAGCGGGCCGGGCTCGACCGCCACCGCATCCTCCGGACCGGCGGGCAGCCGCGCGGCGACCACGGGGTGTCGAGCATGTTCACCGGTGAGGACGGCGAGGCCGGCTCCGACCTCGAGCTGGAGCCGGGCGGGCTGGTCACCGTCAGCGACGGCGCCGCCACCGGGGCGAGCCTCGCCGCCGACCTGGCCGCCAAGGGCGTGGTGCTGACCGACTTCGCCACCGCCGCCCGCGAGCACGCCGAGCTGGTCGAGCCGCGCTTCATGACCTCGGCGGCCCCGTTCGAGGAGGACTGGTTCCTGGCCCTGCACGCCGCCTGCGTGACCGCCGGGGCGTTCCTCTACGTGCCGCCAGGGGTCGAGCTGGCCGTGCCGCTCGGCGCGCTGTACCGCCGCACCGTGCCCGGCGCCACCTTCGCGCACACCCTCGTGGTGGTGGAGGAGGGCGCCGCGCTCACCTTCGTGCAGCAGCACGAGTCGCCGGAGTCCATCGGCGGCCGCGCCTTCCACCACGGCGTGACCGAGCTGCTGGTCGGCCCGAACGCCTCGGTGCAGCTGCTCAACCTGCAGGAGTGGGGCAGCGAGGAGGTCAACCACTTCGGCGTGCTGCGCACCGAGGTCGCCCGCCAGGCAACCTTCCGCTCGTTCGTGGTCACCCTCGGTGGCGGCACCGTGCGCATCTCGCCGGAGACCAGGCTGTACGAGGGCGCCGAGGCCGACTTCCTCGGCGCCGCCTTCGCCGACGCGGGGCAGCGCTTCGAGCACCGCGCCACCACCCACCACGTCGAGCCGCACGCCCGCTCCGAGCTGCTCTACAAGGGCGGGCTGCTGGGCGGGTCGCGCAACATCTTCTACGGCAACATCCTCATCTACCCGGGCGCGCGCGGCAGCGACGCCGGGCAGACCATGCGCAACCTGGTCCTCTCCAAGCACGCCCACGCCGAGGCGATCCCGTTCCTCGAGATCGAGAACTCCGACGTGCGCTGCGCCCACGCCGCCGCCACCGGACGGGTCGACGACCTGCACCTGTTCTACCTGCAGTCGCGCGGCATCTCGCGGACCGAGGCGCGCCGCCTGGTGGTGTTCGGCTTCTTCGAGGAGGTCCTCGCCCAGGCGACCGTGCCGGCGGTGCGCCGCCGCCTCGAGGCCGCCCTCGAGGCCGAGCTCGCCAAGCTGGCCGACGACGAGGGAGAGGGGGCGGCGGCCTGATGAGCTGGGTGCGGCTGGCCGCCCTGTCCGAGCTGGAGGTCGACGCCGGGCACCGGGTGGAGCTCTCCGACGACGAGGCGGTCGCGCTGATCCGCACGGGCGACGAGGTGTACGCCGTCGAGGACTGCTGCAGCCACGAGGAGTACCCGCTGTCGGAAGGCTGGGTGGAGGACCGCCAGATCGAGTGCGCCCTCCACGGCAGCCGCTTCGACCTGGTCACCGGCAACCCGGACGTGCCGCCCGCGCTGACCCCGGTGCGGACCTTCCCGGTCCGCCTCGCCGGCGACGACGTGCTGGTCGACCTGCCCGAGGACTGGGCCGAGCTGGCCGCGCAGGCCGACTCGATGACGAACACGAACAGGAGCTGACGACCGCTGATGACCGCTGCCAACCTGGTGATCGAGGACCTCCACGTCAGCGTGGGGGACAAGGAGATCCTCCACGGCGTCGACCTGGTGGTCGAGCAGGGCAAGGTCCACGCCCTCATGGGGCCGAACGGGTCGGGCAAGTCGACCCTCGCCTACGCCCTCGCCGGCCACCCCCGCTACCGGGTGACCGGCGGCCGGGTCACCTTCAAGGGCGAGGACGTGCTCTCGCTCACCCCCGACGAGCGCGCCAGGCTCGGCATGTTCCTGGCGATGCAGTACCCGGTGGAGGTCCCCGGCGTCTCGGTGACCAACTTCCTGCGCACCGCCCTCAACGCGGTCCGCGACGAGGACGTGCCCGTGCGCGAGTTCGCGCGCGAGCTGCGCGAGCAGATGAAGCTGCTCGACATGGACCCGAGGTTCGCCGAGCGCAGCCTCAACGAGGGCTTCTCGGGCGGGGAGAAGAAGCGCCACGAGATCCTGCAGATGGCGCTGCTGCGCCCCACCCTGGCGATCCTCGACGAGACCGACTCCGGCCTGGACATCGACGCGCTCAAGGTGGTCAGCGAGGGCGTCAACCGGATGCGCGGGCCGGACCTCGGCGTCCTGCTGATCACCCACTACACGCGGATCCTCCGCTACGTCGCCCCCGACGTCGTCCACGTCATGCTCGGCGGGCGGATCGCCCAGACCGGCGGGCGGGAGCTGGCCGACGAGCTGGAGGAGCACGGCTACGAACGGCTTCGCACCACGCCCGTCGCCTGACCGCCACCGCCCGGCACGCGCGGCCCGAGGAGCTGAGCGCCCACGATGAGCACCACGATCCGCACCACGACCGGCCCGCAGGCCACCGCGGGCAGCGTCGTGGCGCTCGACGACCTGGCCACCAGGGTGCGGCCCGACTTCCCCATCCTCGAGCGCGAGGTCAACGGCAAGCCGCTGGTCTACCTCGACTCGGCCGCCAGCAGCCAGAAGCCCCGCGCCGTCCTCGACGCCATGGACGACTACTACACCAGGCACAACGCCAACGTGCACCGCGGCGTCCACACCCTGGCCGAAGAGGCCACCCGCATGTTCGAGCAGGCCCGCGGCAAGGTCGCCGGCTTCGTCGGCGCGAGCGAGCGGGCCACGGTGTTCACCAAGAACGCCACCGAGGCGATCAACCTGGTCGCCTGGGGCTGGGGCCTGCGCAACCTGCGCCAGGGCGACGAGATCCTGGTCAGCGAGATGGAGCACCACGCCAACCTGGTGCCCTGGCAGCTGGTCGCCAAGCTGACCGGCGCGCGCCTGGCGGCGATCCCGGTGACCGACGCCTACACGCTCGACCTCGACGCCCTCGACCGGCTGCTCACCGAGCGGACCCGGATGGTCGCCGTCTCGGCCATGTCCAACGTGCTCGGCACCGTCAACCCCCTGCCCGAGGTGGCCGCCAAGGCCCACGCGGCCGGCGCGCTGGTGCTGGCCGACGCCTCCCAGGCCGTGCCGCACGTCGGCGTCACCCTCGACGGCCTCGGCGTCGACTTCCTCGCCTTCACCGGCCACAAGATGCTCGGCCCCATGGGCGTCGGCGTGCTCGCCGCCCGCGAGGAGCTGCTCGACGGGATGGAGCCGTTCCTCGGCGGCGGCGAGATGATCCGCGACGTCACCATCACGTCGTCGACCTGGAACGACAT
>DASUZB010000053.1:0-10395 GCA_036377075.1 Actinomycetes bacterium
GACCGGCCGTGAGCCCCCGCCTGGCCAGGTAGGCCGCCGCGGCGGCCGCCTTGCTCACGCCGTCGGGGGCGAGGTGGTACGCGTGCGTCTCGCCGTCGCCCAGGTGCGGGTAGTCGCCCCGCAGGCGGCCGTTGTCGCGCAGCCGCGCCCAGCCGAAGCCGGCGGCGGCCAGGGCCTTGTCCGCCTCGGCGACCGCCACCTGGCCGCGCAGCAGGGCGGTGCCCTGGCGTCCCTCGGTCCACGGCGTGTGGGGTTCGACCCGGCCGGGGAACGCGTCGAGCAGGGCCGCCAGCGCGCCGGAGCGGGCCAGCGCCTCCGCCGGGGTGGCGCCGAGGTCGCGCGGGCAGGCGCCCCACCGCAGCTCGGCCTCGCGCCCGAGCACCAGCACCGCGCCCAGCTCGGCGATGGCGTCGCGCAGGCCGAGCAGGCGGCACGCCTCGAACAGCTGGGCGCGGGTGCGGCCGGAGACCAGCACCACCTCGAGCCCGGCCTGGCTCGCGGCGACCAGCGCCTCGGCGGCGGCGAGGCTGGGGCGGCCGTCGAGGTCGGCCAGCAGCGACCCGCCGCGCCCGACCAGGGTGCCGTCCACGTCCGAGAACAGCACCACCGGGTCGAGCCGGTCGAGCACCGGCCCCGCCTCGGCCAGGGCCAGCGGCCGCATGGTCAGGCGCTCGACCCGGCGGCGAGGGCGCTGCGACGCTGCCGGTAGCGGTCGACGGTCACCATCGGCGGACGCTGCGCGGTGGCGATCTCGCGCGGCTCGATGTTGTACTCGCGCAGCCGGTTGGCGAACTGCAGCAGGGTGGTCGACCAGCTCTCCGGGGCGACCTTGCCCTCGTCGACCAGGCGGCTGAGGGCCGCCTGCATGATGCCAAAGCTCATCCGCGACAGCGCCTGGACGTCCTGGTTGCGGTGCACCCGGCGCTCCAGGTCGACCTGGGCCATGGCGTTGACCCCGGAGTGGCGGGCGATGTCGATCAGCATGCCGAGCTCGACGCCGTAGCCGGAGATCATCGGGATCTGCTCGAGCACCTCGCGCCGGCCCGCGTACTCCCCGGAGAGGGGCTGCACGAAGCCGGCCAGCTCGGGCCAGAAGAGGTTCAGCAACGGCCTGGCGACCAGCTCGGTGACGCGCCCGCCGCCGGTCGCCCGCAGGGTCCTGCGCTCCTGCAGCGGGCGCTCGTAGAACCCCTTGACGTAGACGATCCCCGGGTCCTCCAGCAGCGGCCCGAGCAGTCCGTAGACGAACCGTGGGTGGATGTTGCGGATGTCGGCGTCGATCCAGCACACCAGGTCACCGTGGCAGACGTAGAGGCTCTTCCAGAGCCCCTCGCCCTTGCCGGCAACCGAGCCCATTTCGGGAAGTACATCCTGTTCGCGGTAGACGGCCGCTCCTTCGCCATCCGCGATCTTCATGGTGTCGTCTTCCGACCCGCCGTCGATGACCACGAGCTCGTCGACCAGGCGGGACCGCTCGACCAGGGCCCGACGCAGCACGCGCACGATCGGGCCGATGGTGGCTGCCTCGTTGCGCGCCGGCAGGCAGACCGAGATGGTCGTGCCGGTGCGCTCCCGAGCCGCCAGCAGCTTCGCAAGCGGCTCGAACTGGCTGTAGTGGAAGGTCCGGTTCCCGAACCACTCCCACGTGTCGAGTTGGGTCACTGCCGTCTCCTGGCTAGGGGAGGCGCCGGTGCGCCCCACCGCCTGAGCTACCCTTGTTCCCCCATCATCGGGGTTGACGCCGAATCGCGTTGACGGTTTCGAACATGCCAGGGCAAGCTGGCTATGACAAACCGAAGACGGCGACGCATCGAGAGGGGCGGAGGGACTCGGCCCGAAGATGCCCCGGCAACCTCCCTATCAGTGGGAACGGTGCCAACTCCGACCTCGGACGGGCGCGTTGCGCCACCCGGGGAAAGATGCGCGAGCGGTCGGGGTGACCGTGGCGCACGCGATCGCCGGAGGCAGTTGAACTGCCTCGCAGACGCGTAGGAGGTCACCACCATGACCGTCCCTCTGGATCGTGATGGTTTCGTTGCCGAGCCGGGGGTGAAGCATCCCGAAAGCGGTATTCAGGCCGCTGAGGTCGTGCTGCGCTGCCGCGGCTGCGGCACGCCCTACCCGCCGGGGCTGCGCCACGCCTGCCCGGCCTGCCTCGGCCCGCTCGACGTGGACCGCGGCCCCGTCCCCGCCGCCCGGCTCGACCCGCGCGCGGTGGCGGCCGGACCGGCCTCGATCTGGCGCTACCAGCAGCTGCTGCCCGCCCGCCCGGGCGAAGGCGACCTCGCCCCCGGCCTGACGCCCCTGCGCCCGGCGCCCCGGCTGGCCGAGGCGCTCGGCGTGCCCGGGCCGCTGTGGCTCAAGGACGACACCGGCAACCCGACCAACTCGTTCAAGGACCGGGTCGTCGCCGTCGCCCTCGCCAAGGCGCGCGAGCTGGGGATCTCCACCGTGGCCTGCGCCTCGACCGGGAACCTCGCCGGCGCGACCGCGGCCGCCGCGGCCGCCCAGGGGCTCGACTGCGTGGTGGTGATCCCGGCGGGGCTGGAGGTCGGCAAGGTCGCCTCCGCGGCCGCCTTCGGCGCCACCGTCGTCGCCGTCGAGGGCTCCTACGACCAGGCCAACCGGGTCTCGGCCCAGGCGGCCGAGGAGTTCGGCTGGGGCTTCGTCAACGTCAACCTGCGGCCCTGGTACGCCGAGGGCTCGCTCACCGTCGGGCTGGAGGTGGCCGAGCAGCTCGGCTGGTCGCTGCCCGACCACGTGGTCGTCCCGGTCGCCTCCGGCGCCCTGCTCACCAAGGTCCACCAGGGCTTCGGCCTGCTGGCCGAGGCCGGGCTGGTGGACGGCGGCCCGGCGCGGGTGCACGGCGCCCAGTCGGACGGCTGCGCGCCGGTCGCGACCGCGTTCGCCGAAGGCCGCGACGAGGTGCTACCGGTCAGGCCGAGCGGGATCGTGAAGTCGCTCGGGATCGGCGACCCGGCCGACGGGGCCGAGGCGCTCGCGGTGGTGCGCGGGACCGGCGGGCGCCTCGAGGCGGTCTCCGACGAGGAGGTGGTCGACGCGATCGCCCTGCTCGCCCGCACCACCGGCGTGTTCGGGGAGACGGCGGCTGGGGTGACGATCGCCACCTTGGCGCGGGTTGCCGCCGCCGGGGCGCTGCGCCAGGGCGAGCGCGTGGTGGCCCTGGTCACCGGCCACGGCCTCAAGACCGTCGAGGTGCTCGACGGCCGCGTCGGGCCCACCGTTACGATCCGGCCCAACGTCGACGCGCTGGAGGAGGCCCTCCAGCCGATCCGGCCGGGCCTGCTCACCACGTCCTGACCTGGGGCCGTGCGTCGCCGGCTGCTTGACCGCGGGCGCTCGGGTCAGCCAGGAGCCGCGGGCCGGACCCCTCATCGGAGGGAGGAAGCGGTGACCAAGGAGCACGACCTGATCGTGGTGGGCCTGGGGGTCGGCGGGGAGGAGGTCGCCGGCCGCGCCGCCGAGGCCGGCATGGACGTCCTGGGCATCGAGCGCAGGCTGGTCGGCGGGGAGTGCCCCTACTGGGGGTGCATCCCCTCGAAGATCATGGTGCGGGCGGGCAACTCCCTGGCCGAGGCGGCCCGGGTGCTGCGCCTCGCCGGCGACGCGCGCGTCTCCCCGTCCTGGCGGCCGGTGGCCGAGCGGGTCCGCGAGGCCACCGCCGGCTGGGACGACCAGGCCGCCGTCGACCGCCTGCGCGGCAAGGGCGGCACCTTCCTGCGCGGCCAGGCCCGCCTGGTCGGCCCGCGCGAGGTCGAGGTCGACGGGGAGCGCTACCGCGCCCGGCGCGGCGTGGTGGTCGCGACCGGCGGCGAGCCCGCCACGCCGCCGGTCGACGGCCTCGCCGAGGCCGGCTACTGGACCAACCGCGAGGCGATCGAGGCCGACGAGCTGCCCGCCTCGCTGGTGGTGCTCGGCGCCGGGCCGATCGGGCTGGAGCTGGCCCAGACGTTCCAGCGCTTCGGCACCCAGGTCACGATCGTCGAGGTCGCCGACCGCGCGCTGCCCCTGGAGGAGCCGGAGAACGGCGAGGCCATGGGCGAGGTCCTCCGCGAGGAGGGCATCGCCCTGCACACCGGCGTCGGCGCCAGCGCCGTGCACCGGGCCGACGGCAAGGTCACGGTGGAGCTGGCCGACGGCCGCCAGGTCGACGGCGAGCGGCTTCTGGTAGCCACCGGGCGGCGGCTGGAGGTCGGCTCCCTGGGGCTGGAGGCGGCGGGGCTCGACCCTGAGGCGAGGTCGATCGCGGTCGACGAGCACCTGCGCGCGGGCGACGGCATCTGGGCCGTCGGCGACGTCACCGGCAAGGGCGCGTTCACCCACCTGGCCGTCTACCAGGGCCGGATCGCGGCGGCGGACGTGCTCGGGCAGGAGCACGCGCCCGCCGACTACCGCGCGCTGCCCCGGGTCACCTTCACCGACCCAGAGGTCGCCAGCGTCGGCATGACCGAGGCGCGGGCGCGCGAGGCCGGCCTGACGGTCCGCACCGGCGTGGCCGCCACCGCCGCGTCGGCGCGCGGCTGGATCCATGGCCCCGGCGCCGAGCACGGCGTCGCCAAGCTGGTCGCCGACGCCGACCAGGGCGTGCTGGTCGGCGCGTCGGTGATGGGGCCGGCCGCCGGTGAGGTGATCGGCCTGCTGGTCCTCGCCGTCAAGGAGCGCGTGCCGGTCGGAGCCCTGCGCGAGCTGATCTACCCCTACCCGACGTTCGTCCGCGGCCTGGAGGATGCCCTGCGCGAGCTGTCGTAACGACGACGACCTTGACAGTGTCATATAACAGTGTCACCGTGGCGGCATGGACCGAACCCATGCCCCCTGGACGCTGGCCGAGCTGACCGACCGCGTCGCCGAAGCGCTCGCGGTCGGCTACCGTGGCCAGCCCAGCGGCCGCGTCCGTGAGGTGCCCGACCAGCGCGCGATCCGCTGGTACACCACCCTCGGCCTGGTCGACCGTCCGGCCGCCATGCGCGGCCGCACGGCGCTCTACGGCCGCCGCCACCTGCTCCAGCTCGTCGCCATCAAGCGCCTGCAGGCCGAGGGCCGCTCCCTGGCCGAAGTCCAGGTCGAGCTCGCCGCCGCCGGCGACGAGCGGCTCGAGCGCATCGCCCGCCTGCCCGCCACCCCGCGCGCCGCGGCCGCCGCGCTCGCCCGCCGGTCCCCGCCGGCGGGCGCCGCGGCCATGGTGGAGCAGGAGCCCGCACCGGCGGCCGACCGGCCCAGGTTCTGGGCGGCCGGCCCGGCCGCTCCCGAGGCCGGCGCCGGCGCGACCCCACCGGCCCCACCCGACCGGCCCGAGGTCACCCAGATCCAGGCCGTCCAGCTCGGCGACGGCGTGACGCTGCTGCTCGGCGCGGCCCGGCCCCTCGGCGACGACGACCTCGACGCCCTGCGGGCCGCGGCCACGCCCCTGCTGGCCGCGCTGCGCACTCGCGGTCGCGACGACCCCAAGGCTTCTCCTCGAAGGGAGCTCCCATGACCACCGCCCACCTTCCCCTGCTCCCCGACGACCAGCTCGCGCGGTTGCTGCCGGCGGGCGACGAGCCCGGCGTCGGCGCGCTCGCCACCGAGCGCGGCAACCTGCCGCTCGAAGCGATCGACGTGCGCGCCAGCGTCGCCGGGCTGCTCGCCCGCACGGTGCTCACCCAGACCTTCGCCAACCCTTACGACGAGCCACTGCAGGCCACCTACGTGTTCCCGCTGCCCGACAGGGCGGCCGTCACCGAGTTCCGCATGGAGGTGGCCGGCCGCGTGGTGGAGGGCGTGCTCGAGGAGCGCGCCAAGGCGCGGGCAGCCTACGACCAGGCCATCGCCGAGGGCCGCCGGGCCTCGATCGCCGAGGAGGAGCGGCCCGGCGTGTTCACCATGCGGGTCGGCAACCTGCTCCCCGGGGAGCAGGCCACCGTCCGGCTCGCCATGGCCGGGCCGCTGCCGTACGGGGACGGCGAGGCGACCTTCCGCTTCCCGCTGGTGGTGGCGCCACGCTACGTCCCGGGCAGGCCCCTGCCAGGCCGGTCGGTCGGGGACGGCACCGTGCCGGACACCGACGCGGTGCCCGACGCCTCCCGGATCACCCCGCCGGTGCTGCTGCCCGGGTTCCCCAACCCGGTGCGGCTCTCCCTCGAGGTCGAGGTCGACCCCGCCGGCCTGCCCCTGCACGGCCTCGCCGCGAGCCTCCACGCCGTCCGCGTGGAGAAGGGCGGGGGGTCCAACAATGCCCTGGTGGTGCGGATGCAGCCGGGGGAGCGGGCCGACCGCGACTTCGTCCTGCGGCTCTCCCTCGGCGAGGAGGCCGTCGCCAGCAGCCTCACCACGGTGCCCGACGCCGGCGGCGACGAGGGCACGTTCGCGCTCACCATCCTGCCGCCGCCGGCCGAGCGCGCCGCGCGCCCGCGCGACGTGGTGCTGTTGCTCGACCGCTCGGGCAGCATGGCCGGCTGGAAGATGGTCGCCGCCCGGCGGGCGGCGGCCCGCATGCTCGACACCCTCGGCGACGCCGACCGCCTCGCCGTGCTCGCCTTCGACAACGCGGTCGAGCGCCCGCCTGCGCTCGGCGGCGAGGGCCTGGTGGCGGCGAGCGACCGCAACCGCTTCCGCGCGGTCGAGTTCCTCGGTTCCATGGAGGCCCGCGGCGGCACCGAGATGGCCGCGCCGCTGCGCCAGGCGGTCGACCTCCTGACCGGCGCCCCGGACCCCGACCACGACCGTGACCGCGTGCTCGTGCTGGTCACCGACGGCCAGGTCGGCAACGAGGACCAGCTCATCGGCCTGCTCGCCCCGCGCCTCGGCGACGTGCGCGTGTTCACCGTCGGCGTCGACGTGGCGGTCAACGAGGCCTTCCTCAAGCGCCTGGCCGGCCTCGGCGGTGGCGCGTGCGAGCTGGTCGAGTCGGAGGACCGGCTCGACGCGGTGATGGAGCGGATCCACCGGCGCGTCGGCACGCCGGTGCTGACCGACCTGGTCGTCGAGGACGCCGGCCTGGGGATCGAGCCGGATTCGCTGACCCCGTCCAGGGGGTCCGGGGGGCTCAAGAGCGAGGCCGCAACCCAGGTGGCGGGTGGCCACGCAAAGCCGAGCGGTAGCCCCCCGGTGGACAGGGTGCCCGGAGGCCGCCTGCCGGCGCTGTTCGCGGGGGCGCCGCTGCTGGTCACGGGCCGCCTGCGCGGGCGGGCGGGCGCCGCGCGGCGCGAGGGTGCCCTGGTGGTGCGCGGCCGCCTGGCGTCCGGGCGCGAGTGGCGCTCGGAGCTGCCCGCCCGTCCGGCGGCCAACCCGGCGCTCGCCGCCGTCTGGGCGCGTGGTCGCCTGCGCGACCTGGAGGATGCCTACGCCGCCGGCCGCGGCGCCGACCCCGACCTGGAGCGCCGGATCGTGGAAACCTCGCTGCGCTTCGGCGTGCTGTGCCGCTTCACCGCCTTCGTCGCGGTCGACAGCGTCGTGGTGAACGAGGGCGGGCGGGTGCGCCGGGTCACCCAGCCGGTGGACGCGCCCCAGGGATGGGACATGTTCGCGCCGCGGCCGGTTGCCGCCGGCGTGGTCATGGCCGCGCCGGCGGCCGCGCACAGCCGCGCGCCGGCAGGCGGGATGGCCCGTCCGCTGCTGGCGAAGGCCTCGCCGGTGCCGCGCGGGCGGCGCGCCGCCAAGCCGGTGGTCGTCCCCCTCGACGCGTACCGCCGGCGCGCACGCGAGCTGCGCGCCCGCCTCGCCGAGACCGGCGAGGGCGAGCGGGGCGGCCGGCTGGCCTGGCTGCGCCGGCAGCTCGGCGAGCTGCTGGACGACCTGCGCTCGGTCGGTGCTCCCGAGGAGGAGCTGCGCCCGCTCGACGAGCTGCTGGCCGAGCTCGTGCGCCTCGACGGCATGGCGGTCCCGACCGCGGAGGGGCTCGCCGCGGTCTGGGAGGGCGCCCTCGGTGCCCTGGACGCCTTCGCCGCCGCGGAGGGGGTGGCACAGGTCACCACGCCGGGCCGCGACCGCGCGGCCGACTTCTGGAAGCGGCGCCCCACGAGCTGAGGTGCCCGGTCCGGCCCGGTGGAGCCGGGGCGCGGTCACGTCAGGGACAGCCTGACCCCGCGGCTGAGGGCCGAGTCGTGCAGCTCGACGGCGCGCGGGCGGAAGCTCGTCGGCACGTCGTAGACGAGCGTCCCACTGACCGAGTTGCCGGGGTTGACGCGCGCCAGCGGCAGCCTGCTGCCCGCCCGCAGGGTGGCGCCGGCGTCCACCTGGTTGCGGCTGCCGCCGACCGCGTAGAGGTACTGCGCGTTCGCGTCGACGTTCTGGGGCTCCCGGCCGATGTTGCGCACGCTCATGGTGAGCAGGCAGAACTTGCCCTGGGCGCGGACCGCGGTGGCGCCGCTCCCGAGAACCCGTGGGCCGCAGCCGAACCTGGTGACGCGGAACTCGAACTTCCCGTCCCTGACCGGCGCGTACGGGGCATGGGCAGGGGTGTGCCCGGCCTGGTAGCCGCTCCCGCCCTGCGACTGCGTGACCTCGGTGCCGCCCGAGTCCGAGCTGTCCCGGCCGCTGTCGGAGCCGCTCTGGCCGCCTCCATGGTCGCCGTTGTTCAGGCTGGCGAGCACGCCGAACACGACGATCGCGAGGGCCACCAGCACGCCGCGGAGCCGTGCCTTCCCCGGCGTGCGAGGCCCGGCGGGCGGCGGCACGCCCCAGCCGGTCGGCCGCGCCGGCTCCGGCCCTTGCGCCCAGCCGGTCGGCCGGGACTGCTCCGGCGCTGGTCGCGCAGTGGCCTGGCGCCCGGTCGGGCCCGGTGGCGGCAGCCGAGGAGAAGGCTGCGGCGCCCTCGGCAGGTGCGCCCAGGCAGGTACCTGCTGCTCGCGGCGTGGCGCGCCGTCGGCGGCGGGCGGCGCCGGGGCGGTCGCGGCACCTGGCGCCGGGGTGGTCGCGGCACCTGGCGCCGGGGCGGTGGCGGTGGGTACCTCGGCCGCTGGGCCGGACGGTGCCGGCTGGGCGGGACCGGTCCGCGGCTCCTGGACCCAGGTGCGCCGCAGCACCCTGGTGACCTCGGAGCGGACGTTGCCGGGGTCGGACGGGTCGTCCAGCAGCTCTTCGAGCAGGTCGCGGGCGCTCGGCCGCCTGGCGGCGTCCTTGGCCATGGCCCGCTCCACCAGCGGCCGCAGCGGCCCGGCGAGGCCGTCGAGGTCGGGTGGCTGGTGCACGATCCGGTAGGCGAGGACCTCGACCGGGCCCCTGCCGAACGCCAGCCGGCCGGTGCCCGCGTAGGCCACCAGCCCGCCCCAGGCGAAGATGTCGGCGGCCGTGGTCACCGGCGCGCTGCCGAACTGCTCCGGCGCCATCCAGGCGGGCGTGCCCATGACCGTCCCCGCCCTGGTGATCGCCGTCGAGGCGTCGTCGAGCGCGCGGGCGATGCCGAAGTCGATCACCCGCGGGCCGAAGTAGGACAGCAGCACGTTGCCCGGCTTGAGGTCGCGGTGGACCACCTCGGCGGCGTGGATGGCGGCGAGCGCGGCGGCGACGCCGACGGCGAGGCCCTCCAGGTTGGACGCGGCCAGCGGCCCGTCCCGCTCCACCACCAGGTCGAGCCGGACGCCGTCGACGTACTCGGTGACCAGGTACGGGGCAGCACCGTCGAGGTTCGCGTCGAGCACCTGCGCGGTGCAGAACCCGGCGACGCGGCGGGCGGCGTCCACCTCGCGCCGGAAGCGGTCGAGGAACGCGGCGTCGCCGGCCAGCTCGGGGCGGATGACCTTGATGGCGACGCGCGCCCCGGCCGGGCTCTCGGCCAGGTAGACGGCGCCCATCCCGCCGGCGCCGAGGCGCCCGAGCACGCGGTAGGGCCCGATCTCGCCAGGGTCTCCCGGCCCGGCCGGGCGCGGCTGGACCGCGTGGAGGCCCAGGCCGCGGGGATCGTCCAACGGGCGCTCGCTTTCGACCATGATCGGCTTCTCCGGTGGTCGCCAGTATCGCGCAAACCACCCACCCGCGCGTGATCATCCCCACCCGTGCAGCCACCCTTCCCGACCCCTCGCTCACCCGGGCTACCGCTCCGCCACTCGAGCCCCGGACCCCCTTAGCACTCGCATGCGTTGAGTGCTAGCATCCGCCTCGGCATACCCGCGAGCGGGTTGGACGCTCGCCAAGTGGACACCGAAGGCAACCACCTAGAGGGAGGTAGCCACGCATGCCCAAGATCATCGCGTTCGATGAGGACGCCCGGCGGGCGCTGGAGCGGGGCATGAACCAGCTCGCCGACGCCGTACGGGTGACCCTCGGACCGAAGGGTCGCAACGTCGTGCTGGAGAAGAAGTGGGGCGCGCCCACCATCACCAACGACGGCGTGTCCATCGCCAACGAGATCGAGCTCGAGGACCCGTGGGAGAAGATCGGGGCCGAGCTCGTCAAGCA
>DASUZB010000054.1:0-20811 GCA_036377075.1 Actinomycetes bacterium
GCGGGGGGGTGTGCGGGCGCGGCGACCGGTCGCTGCCCCTCCATCAGGGGGCCTTGATGAACGTCAGCATGCCGCCGGCCGCAGGGGTCGGGCTGGTGCCGGTCTGCAGGCCGTTGGTCAGGTGGAGCTGACGGTTGAGCAGCGGGAAGCCGTTGGCGCTCGGGGGCGAGCCGGATGGGACCGTGGCGATCGCGTCCTCGGTGCCGCCGGCGGGGATGGTCTCGGCGGCGGCGTCGAACGGGTTGTTGAGCAGCCGCGCGGCCCGCGCGAGCACCCGCTCGTGCATGCCGAGCAGCAGCATGCTGGTGTTGTCGAAGCCGGCGTTGACGTAGCGCAGCAGCACCCGCTGTCCAGCCGACGCGGTGATCGGCGGGGTGTCCGGGTAGGCCGTGCCGTTGATCAGCCAGGACGTCGCCCGGTAGTTGTGCAGCTCGAAGGTGTCCGGCGCGGCGTTGAAGCTCGGGTCGACCGCGCTGAGGACCAGCGTGGCCTCCACGTCGTAGGCGGTGCTCGGGTCGTTGTAGGCCTGGTTGGGCGTCCCGGAGCGCACGATCAGCGCGCCGTAGAGCCCCATCGCCTCCTGCCGGCCGCCGTCGCCGCTGCTCTGGTACTGGTAGGTCCCCGGCGCGTTCGCGGTGAAGGTGATGCTGGCCGGCGCCGCGCCCACGGCCACGTCCGTCGGGCCCGGGTCGAAGGTGATCCCGGGGACCTCGAACCTGAGCGCGTGGGTGACGTCGCCGGTTCCGGCCGGCAGGGCGTTGCGCAGCGTGACCGTCACCACGTCACCCTGGTTCACGGTGAGGACCGGCCCCGGCAGGCTCGCCGTCGCCGTCGAGCAGTCACCGGCGGTCGCCGGAATGCCGAAGCCCCAGATCGGGATACTCCCCGTCTCGCCGGGCAGGGTCACCGTCCCGGCCGTGGCGCACAGCTCGATGGGCACGGCGGCGGCCGAGGCCGTCGAGCCCGCCAGCGGGAGCGCGGCCGCGGCCACCACGAGCACGAGCAGCGCCCTGGTCTTCTTGAGTGCGAGTGCACGCATCGCCAGTCTCACTTTCTGCTCGTGTGCGCTCATGGCGCGTCGTAGACGATGCTCATGAGGTTGCCCCAGGTGGAGAAGGCGGTTGGCGACGGGGCCGTCCAGCGGTCGGTGTGCACCAGCACGCGCACCTGACCGTTGTTCGCTCCGGTGCCGACGTAGGCGCTGGCCGAGCCCGGCAACGTCCAGGTCGAGGTCACGTCGGACGAGCCGACGCTCTGGGGCTGGGCGGGCCCCGTGGTGCCCGCCGGTGTCCCGGGCTGGAGCGTCACCCACCCTCCCGAGGTCGCCGTCGAGCAGCCGCCCGCGAGCGTCCAGTTGCACACCTTGACCGTCTGCCGCGGCAGGTTGCTGGCGATGGCCGTGCATCCCGTTCCGGTGGTGTTGCCGCAGTTCTTGCCCTTGTAGGTCAGCTTGAGGTTCGACGA
This sequence comes from Actinomycetes bacterium, assembly GCA_036377075.1. GTDB lineage: Bacteria > Actinomycetota > CALGFH01 > CALGFH01 > CALGFH01 > DASUZB01. The sequence continues at coordinate 1,465 of DASUZB010000054.1, forward strand.
CCCGGCCGCGACGCCGGTGAAGCTGGCGTACCAGTCGTTCGCCAGCGCCGTCACGGTCGCGCTGGCCGCGTGCGTTGCCGCCGCCGTGCCGAGCTGTCCGCGCGAGACCGTCCAGGTGGTCGTGCCCTGCCCACCCGTCACCTGCAGCACCTCGTTGTCGATCCGGACGAAGTAGCTGCCCGAGGTGGGGAAGCCCGCGGCCGAGGCGACGGTGATCGACGTCTGCGTGGCGTTCGTCGCCGTCGGACGGGTCGTCGTCTTCGGGTTCACCTGGTAGTAGTTGGCGTCGTCCGAGGCGAGGGCCGAGGCGCTGCCGCTCTTGAGGACGCCGCCGACGATGGTGGTCGCGGCCGCGGAACCGAAGCAGCCGCCGGCCGGGTCCACCCGCAGCAGCGTGCCCATGCCGCCGAAGCCCTCGTCGAAGTTGGTGAACTCGTTGAGCGCGTGGCTGTGCAGCGGGAAGTACCACTCGCCGCAGACGTTCTGCGAGACGGTCCCGGTGGGCAGGGTGCCCTTGTAGCCCATGTACGGGCTGCCGGCGTAGTAGGTGTTGCCGTCCTTGAACGTCAGGTTCCGGTAGTTCGGCTGCGCCACCGGCAGCGGGTTGGTGTTGGGGTCCCAGTCGTCGTTGAACGACGACCCGGAGGTGTCGGTGGACTGGTTGTCCCAGCGCAGCAGGAAGTCCTCGGTCTGGCCGGCGCCGATGCTCTCACCGAAGTGCTCGGTGGAGGCGCCGCCGCCGGTCGGGCTGGTCAGCAGCCGACCGTCCTGGGCGATCAGGCGGGTGTGGTTGCCGTGCGGGTGGAACGGGTGGTTGTCCACACCGACGTTGACCATCCGGATGAGCGCCGGGTCGGGGCTCGACGCGGAGTTTGGCCGGATGCGCACCAGCGCCCCGTACGGCTGGTTCGGCAGCAGCCCCGAGCCGTTGTCCTGGACGGTGTCCGGGAAGCTGCGCCCGTTGATCGTGAAGTAACGGTTGTTCCGGCTGTTGAAGTCGTAGGCGGTGTTCGTCTCGACCGCGTGGTGCAGGAAGGGGTCGATGTCGGCGAGCAGCAGCAGGAACTCCCGCGCCGGGTTGAACTGCGTCGTGGCGCCGTAGGCGAGGTTGGCGCCGGCGCTGGAGCGGACGATCAGCGCGCCGTACAGCCCCATCTCGACCTGCTTGGCGACGTCGGAGCCGCTCTCGTACAGGTACGTCCCGGGCTGGGCGGCGGTGAAGCTGTAGCTCACCGTCCCGCCGCTCGCCGCCGCCTCCCTGGTGAGCAGCCCAGCGGTCCCGCCGGTGGTGGTCACCGTCGCGTCCTGGCCCGGGAAGACGACCGAGCTCGGCTCCGGCAGGTTGTTGGTCAGGTTGACGACGACCGTCTCACCCTGGGTGGCGCACAGCACCGGGCCGGGGCTCTGGAACGCGCGCAGCGCCGGATCCGGCTCGTCGTTGTCGGCGTAGCTCCACATGAAGACGCTGTTGCCGTCCGGCGTCTGGATGTCGCCGGTGCTGGTCTTCAGGTTGAAGGTGCGGGTGCCGCCGGCCAGGTTCCCCGGCGTGCAGACCATGCCGATCTTGGGCGCTCCTGGGGGAAGCGCCCCGGCGGGCCCGGGGACCAGCAGCGCCGAGGAGCCGACCGCGAGCGCGACGGCGGCCCCCAGCCGTCGAATCCTCTGCGTCATCGTGGCCTTCCCTCCCCGGCACGTGGTCTCCGCTCGCCTAGACATAGGTCTGGCTCACTACGGTCTGGGCCGGAAGTGGCGAGCCTGCGTACACCCGCACTTCGGTCATCATTCCGCCGGGCCCGGGAGGGGCGCCGAAGTTGCTGCGCCTTCGCCAGTCACGGTTCTGGAAGTTGTAGACGTTGTAGGCGCCGATGCTGTCGGTGCCCGACGGCCGGCTCGCGTTGTACGCCGGCGCGTCGAACAGGACGTCGCGCGCCTCACCGGGCCCGATGTACAGGGTGTTGGTCCAGTACGAGGTGTCGACGGTCCCGTCGCGGAGCAGCGAGGCGTCCTGGCCGACGACGTGCATCGGGATGCCCGGCAGCTGCATGGCGTGCTGCTGGTAGCCCAGGTTGGCCAGCCGGAGCAGCACCCGCTCGCCCGGGTTGACCTGGACGAGGGCCGAGTTGGGCTGGCTGGCGTCCGGGGCGTCGTCGTAGTTCGGGTTCGGCGTCGTGAAGCTCGCGTCGTTGTTCGGCCTCAGCGTGTCCGGGTAGGCCCGGCCGTTGAGGATGAACCAGTGCGGGTCGTAGTCGGTCGCGATGGATTCCTGAATGTCTCTGTCGCCGTCGTGGAAGTTCTTCCAGAACTCGTTCAGCAGGATCGCGAAATGCCGGTTGTAGCCTGTCGAGCCGTCACCGTCGTTGTAGGCGAACTTGGTGAACCCGCCGTGCGAGGCGCCGTCCTGGACGGGCCGGACGAACACGATCCCGGTCATGCCCATCTGGACGTGCTCCACGTCCTCGAAGTGGCAGTGGTACATGTAGGTGCCCTCGCGGTGCGGGCGGTAGAAGTACGTGAGCTGCTTGCCGATCGGCACCGCCACCGACACCTCGGGGACGCCGTCGTTGAGCGGCGTGGGGATGTCGAAGCCGTGCCAGTGGATCGTGTGCGAGTCGGTCAGGTCCGGCCGCTGGACCAGGCCGAGGTTGGTGAGCGTGATCTTCATATCGTCGTTCTGCTTGAAGTCGAGGTGCGGCGCCGAGGTCTGGGTGTGCCCCTTGTAGGTCGAGACGAGATGGGAGACCGACTGGTCGGTGTCGCTCGTCACGTTCACGAACCCGAAGATGTAGAGCGGGTTGCCCTCCCGACCCGGAACGCTGGCGTACCCGTCGGTCGCCACGAGCGACAGCGTGGTGGTGGCCGCCGAGGCGGGAGCGACGCCCCGCCCCAGCGCGCCGCCGAGCACGCCGCCGGTGACAACGGTCCCCAGGGCGCCCAGGCCCGCGGCCCTGAGGAAGTCCCTCCGGCCGACACCGCTCTGGCGATGTTCCATCCCGTCCTCCTCCGAGGCGCTGCTGGACCTCTCGTGGCGGCTCATGGCAGTGGCAGGGGGATGCCGGACAGCTCGTCGGCGCCGAGATCCCATGGCGTCACGAGCCGCAGGGTGCGCAGCTGCGGCCGGTACTGACCGTCGTAGTCCCCCGGGGTGCCGGACGGCGCCTGGATCCCTCGGCCGCCTGCGGGCGGAGTCGTGGAGCAGGACGCCAGGGCGTTGATTGGGGTGGGGAACGGGGTGAGCGCGCACCGCACGCCGCGGTCGACGGCGGGCGAGGTGGCCTGCAGGTGGTAGTCACCTGTCAGCCCGACCGGCGGGTCCTGACCGGTGATGGTGACCGCCGCCGCCTGCGGGTCGAGCCGCGAGCCGGAGACCGCGAGCTCGTTCACGAAGGGCGTCACGAACAGCGGGTCCTCACCGATGCGGTTGCCCTGGCCACCGGGAACCGGGAGCTGCTGCCCGTTCGGCCGCAGGCTCAGGCCGTTGGTCAGGGTCGAGTAGCGCGCGGTGAAGGTGTCGTTGTTGTTGCTCGTGCCATGCACCTCGAAGTCGATGAACCCCGCGTCGACCAGGGTCGCGCCCGGGCCGAAACTGCTCAGGGTCATGGCGTCGTTGTTCCAGAAGACGTTGTTGAACAGCGCCACCGGGTTGGCGAAATCGGGACGGGTGGCCGCGTTGGGGTACTGCGCGGTGTAGCGCGGGTCGGCTTGCCACGCCGGGTCGTTCCCCTCCGCCGCAAGGCCAGCGGAGTGCGGCACACCGATCGCCGAGTTCTCCGACGACGCGGTGGAGACGTTGTTCGCGACGGTGTTGTTGACGAACGCCACCTTCGAGGCGTCGTCGAGCATCACCGCGCCACCGATGTCGGACGCCCCGTTGTTGACGATCATGTTGTTGCGGACGTTGATCGGCTGGTCGAGCGCGTCGAGCACGAAGATGCCGCCGCCGTCGTCACCGGAGTAGTTGCTCTGGATCAGGTTGCGGTCGACATCGACGCTTCCAGTCCCGTCGCCCAGCGCCGTGCTGCCCTGCGCCAGCTCACTTTCGATGGCGAGTCCGGCGCCGGAGTCGACCGAGTCGTTGTAGTAGACCTTGTTGTCGTGGATCTTGCCGGCGGGGCTCAGACCGATGTGCGCGATGCCGGCTCCGTAGTTGACGCTGAAGTTCGAGCAGATGACGTTCTTCGCCACGTCGTAGTTGTTGGAGCCGTAGAAGATCCCGAGAGCGCCGGCCTCGGTCAGCCCACCGTTGCCGATCAGGCGGTTGCTCGCGACGCGGACGTTGTAGTTGTGGCTGCCGTGCACGAACGGCTGGCCGAGGCCGATGCCGCCGGCGACGATGCCGCCGTTGTTCTCGAGGATGTTGTTCGTCAGCTGCATGTTGTTGGCGCTCGCCTGCAGCTGGATGCCGCCGGCCCCGTCCCCGCGGCCGGTCATCAGGCCGAGGCCGTCGATCCGGGCACCACCGAATGCTGCGGCGTCCCCACCGGCAGGTGGGGTGGTCACGTCGTAGGCGGTCGCGCTCTTCGCGAGGACCGTCAGGTCGGCGCCACGAAGCACCACGCTGGGGTTGCCGTTGGCGAAGTTCGGCAGGACGTACGGCGCGTGCGCCGCGATCGTGGCGTCGTAGGCCGTCGCGTTCTGCTGGAAGAAGCGGCCGTCGACGAGGCTGCCCTTGATGTTGAAGCGCGGGTCCTCGGGGTCGCGGGCCTGGAACTCGTGGGCGCCGATGATGCCGCCCGGGCCGAGACCCTGGATCTTCAGCGGCTTCCAGACGACCACGTTCTCGTTGTAGGTGCCGGCCGACAGCACGAGCAGGCTACCGGGGGCGGCGCTGTCGATGGCGGCCTGCAGCGCGTGCGGATTGTTGGTCGTCGGTGGCGGAGGCGGCGGGACGTTCACGACCGGCGGGTTGTAGGAGACGGCGTTCGAGCCGCTGCCGTTCGAGCCCAGGACGTGGACAGTGATCCCGTTCACGCTGGAAACGCCGCCCCCACCGGGGTTGGTGTCGGCCGTGACGATCGCCAACTGCTTGGGCCCCGGCCGGAAGGTCGTGGTGTTGATCGCCGGCACGTTGATGACGATCGTGTCCGGCGTGCTCCCGGTTCCCGGGGTCCAACTGGCGACGCCGCCGTTGGCCCTGGTCAGGGTCGTCACCGTGCCGGTACGAACGTCGGTCAGCGTCACCCTGCCGCCGGTGGCACCCGACGCACCCGCGATGCCGATGAAGTCGCCCTGGATCGTGACCTGCCTGCTGCCGCTGGTGGGCACGACCGGCCTGGAGACCTGCAGCAGCTCGGGGACGGCGGGATCCGACGGGTCCGGAGTCGTCCCTCCCGGCGGGAGCTCGCAGGCGGTGCCGGAAATCGGGTCGAGCGGCAGGTCGAGCTGGGTGGTCAGGCCGGGCCAGGCTTCCGCCGGGGTGGTGGCGGTGAGCAGCTGCGGGTCGTAGCCGGCGTTGGGCGCGGTCGTGGAGCCCGGGTCGTCCACCTTGACCAGGTACATGCCTGGGCATGGCCCCTGCGGGATGGGGCAGTTAAACGTCTCGGTCGACGGCACCAGCGCCTCGAACGAGCCGTCGGGGCTCGTGCGCACGGTGGTGAGCAGGCGCCAGTTGTCGGGGCTGTACGGCCCGTTGACGTTGGGCACGGTGTCGACCCGGGCGTAGATCCCGACCGGGATGCCCCCGATCGGCCGCGGCTCGCCGTACCAGTGGGACATCTGGTTGCGGTCGAAGTAGATGTCGTTGAAGACCTGCCCGACCAGGCGACCTGGCACCGCGACATCCCCGGTCCTCGTGTCGCCCGCGGTCGTCCCGTTCGGGTCGGTGCGGAAGTTGGTCATCAGGTTGAAGTCGGCGTTGGCGTTCTGCTGGTTCTGGAGGACGACGAGCCGCTTGTCGCACAGCGGTGCGTGGGCGCCCGCGACGCCGAAGTACGTGCTGCGCTGCACCAGCGAGGACTGGTCGATGACGTGGTCGTCACCGATGCACGGCGGCGGCGGGATGGCCGGGGTGAACTTGTTGCCGAGGTCGACGTTGACGTCCTCTTCCTTCACCGGCCGGTAGAGGCAACCGATGCCGCCACCCGGAAGCGAGCCCTTCGCGGTGGTCACGTTCGGGTTCGCCGGGTCAGGCGGGCTGCCCGGGTTGGTGACCTGGCAGTCCCGGGTGTCGTTCGGGTCGGTCGGCATGACCACGTGGGTGATGTACGTGCCGGCGACCAGCGAGACCGGGTCCGATCCGCCACTGCAGGTCCCGTCGTCGGCGGCCAGGTCGTAGCCGCCGGGGCAATAGTCGGCGAAGGCGTAGCCGCCGTCGAAGGCGCCGTCCTTGGTGTTCTGGCCGGTGAGCGGCACCTCCAGACAGTTCGGGCCGATGTCCGGGTTGAGCTGGGAGGTGACGTCGGCTCCGCTGAAGTCCCTGATCGGGTTGCAGCTCTGGGTGAACGAGTTCGGGCCTGGGGGCGTCCGGCCGTTGTCCTGCGGGTCCTGGCTTGCGTTGGGCTGCTGCCAGTGGTCGGTGACGTACTTGTTGACCACGACGTCGTCGGCGGTGTTGGGCTGCCCGTCGGGGCCTGGGGTCTCCAGGTACACGGTCACGTCGGGAACGGCCGGCTCGTAATCCTCGTGCGCCTGGAACCGCGCGTCGAACTCGTTGCGCGTCGTGGAGAAGTAGGTGATGCCCACGATCTGGCCCGGCGTGCCGGCGGGGTAGTCCCGCTTGCCCCAGTCGACCGTGGCGCGGTGGCCCTCGAGGAGCAGCTGGTTGGTCAGCAGGCCGCCGCCCTGCGCGGTCGGAACGCACGGATTGGCCGGAACGGCGGGGGGATCGACCGCGCAGGACGGCGTCACGTCGCCGGTGTGCTCGTCGTGGACCGACGGGCCCGGGTAGGCGGAGAAGCGGGCGAAGCCCTGCTCGTTGACGATCCACCGGCCGAGCGCGCCACCCTCGGCCGTCGGGTACTCGTAGTGCCCGCTGGGATCGGTGAACGTGCCCTCCTTGATCGAGCCGTCCCGCCAGCGCTGGTCCATGTCGGTGTTGCCGATCGGGCTGTCGACACCGGCGTCGTACTTGCCGTTGTTGTTGACGTCCTTGTAGACGGTGCCGTCCAGCCAGCCGAACCAGCGCGAGACGCCGATACCGGCCACGCCGTCGTCGCCCGTGTCGTTGACGTCCACGGTCTCGCCCGGACCCACGGTGACCGGCTTGAATCGCATGATGTAGCTGAGCTGCTCGTCCCAGATGGCGAGGTTGTAGCTGCCGGGCGGGACGTTCTGGATGTCGAAGTTGCCGGACGCGTCGCCCTGGCCGACGTAGACCTGCTGGTCGGTGGAGGCGTCGGAGAGCGCGACGAACGGGTTCTCGACCGGGTCGTTGTAGGTGCCAGTGGTGTAGGGCGCCCACTCCACCCAGTTGCGGGCCTGGCCGGTGATCTCGCCCGTCCCAGGGTTGGCGAAGGGCCGTGGGGAGCAGGCGAAGCCGAACCAGTAGGCGGTGCGGATGTTCGGGGGCTCCCACAGCTGCTCACCCGGCGCGCCGGTACCGTCCGCGCCCTCCTCGGTCGGGGCCATCAGTTGCAGGCCGCCGTCGATGGTCGTGGTCTGGTACCAGCGGCTGTCCGGGTCGCTGTTGCACGGCCCCTCCGGCGGGTGCACGTCGATGAAGTAGGTGGCCGGGCCGAGGTTGGGCACTTCGACGAAGCCGGCCGATCCCGCGGTGCTCGAGGTGAGGCAGTCCCCGCCACACAGCGGGTTGTTGTTGTAGTCGACCGTGACCGCGTTGCCGGTCTGCTCCTCCAGCCCGATCTTGAAGCCCCCCATCCCGGGCTCCTCGACGTCCGGGGCGCCGTTGGTCCACGCGTTGTCGTTGAAGACGAAGACGCGGATCTTGCCGAGCGGCAGCGGGTGGTCCTCGCTCTGCTCGGTCAGGTCGATCTTGGCGGTCAGCGATCCGTCGCCGGTGGCGGGGTTGGGCAGGGTGATGTGCTGGCCCCACATCTTGTGGTCCAGCGAGCGGACCGAGATCAGGTACCGCCCGGCGGGCAGGTTGACGGTCTTGCGGTCCTGGTTGCCCTCGGCCACGACCGGGCTGTTGCTCTCGGTGCTCAGCGCCGACGGATCACTGGGGAGCTTGGTGTTGTCCTTGTTGATGACGTAGCTGAAGTTCGCCAACGGGTTCTGGCTGGCGAAGTCGCGGGCGTCCACGGTGACCGCGCAGGTGGCCGGCGTGCCCGAGCCGGTACATGCCGTCGCCGCGTGAGCGGCCCGCGTGACAGCCGGGCTCAACGACGCCAGTGCGGGCAGCAGCCCAACGATCAGAACGACGATCGCCGCCCGGGCCTTGAACGGCAGGCGGCTGCGCGTACCGCGCCTTCTGCGGCGGATCCGTGGCCGCCTCGTGGGAAAGTCGTGACCGAATTCTTCTGCCACAAATTCGTTCGAGGATCCACCAGGAATTCGCGCGGCCCACGGCGCGCGACTCGACCTTCGGCTCGACCCGTCTCCACGCATCGCTCCACCTTCCCGGCGAACAGCCTCGGCACACACTGGTGGCACAGCGGGGCAGAGCATGAGGTCGGAACCACCCTTGCGCCTACCTCTATGACGGCACCGTCACCCGAGTGTCATGCCGCCGTCATCCGCCGGGCCGGTCGCACCCGCGCCGCGAAAATGACGGCGCCGTTATCCGACTGTCACGCCGCCGTCATGTGGCCATTGACCATGCACAGGAGGTGGAAGGACCGTCCCCGGACCACCGCCAACCGCTCACTGCCAGGGCATATTCAGGCCCGGCCTGCAGGCGCCTTACCGCGAATAGCGTAGGGCACGGTCATCGAAATTGGTTCATTCGTATGTTTCCCAATTTCGCGGCGCGGCCGCTTCCTAACTGCAGTGGCAAATTCGGTCAGCCTGCGCGCGTGGCCGTCGTCGCCACGTACCGTCCAGGACGACGGCCTGGAGTGCCGTCACGCGCCCGCAGGGGGGCCGCCATGCCGACCGACACCAGCCGCCGCCTCGCCCGCTTGGGCGCCACCGTCCTGCTCGTCGCCCTGGCCGCGGCCGGCTGCACGCACCATTCGAAGGGCGGCGGCGCCGGCAGTGAGGGCGCTGGGGCGCCAACCGCCGCCAAGCCGGCCGGCGCCGAGGCCAAGCAGGGTCCGCCCAACGGCCTGGAGCGCAAGACCGCCGCCGAGGTGCAGCGCGCCGCCGCCGCGACGCTCAAGAACGCCAAGAGCGTCCACGTCACCTTTACCGGCCCCCGCCAGCCACTCCTCCTCGACCTGCGGATCCAGGGCAACGCCAGCAGCGGCACCGTCGCGATCGCGTCCGCCGGCGCGTCCTTCCAGGTCACCAGCATCGGCCGCGACACCTGGATCAAGGGCGACGACCGCGCCCTGCGCGCCCTCGGGATCCCCGGGGCAGCCCGGCAGCGCGTCGCCGGCCACTGGTTCAAGGCCCCGGGGCAGCAGGTGGCCGGCCTGGGCGGCTTCTCGCTCGACTCCCTGGCCAGCGGCGTGGGCAGGAACGAGAGCCCCCTGCAGAAGAAGGTCGAGCAGACGCTGCTCGACGGCAGGAAGGTGATCGTCCTCACCCAGAAGAACGGCGCCAAGCTCTACATCTCCAACACCGGCCCCGCCTTCCCGCTGCGCACCGACCTGAAGGCATCTGGCAGCGGCCGCGTGGTCTTCAGCGAGTACGGCGTCGACTTCCACATCACCGCCCCGGTCGACGTGGTCGACCTGAACGTGGCCGGGTGAGGATCGAGCGGGGCGCTACTCGAGCCCGCCGACCGCCGCCTGGGGCAGCGCGGCCGCGTGCGAGCCGTTGCCGTTGACGGGCGCGAGCGCGTCGGCGGGCAGGCAGCAGGGCAGCCGCAGCGAGAACGTGGAGCCGTACCCGAGCTCGCTGGCGACGCCGACCGAGCCGCCGTGGGCCTCGACGATCGCCCGGACGATGGCCAGTCCCAGGCCGCTGCCGCCGCGCTCGCGGCCGCGGTCCTTGTCGACCCGCCAGAAGCGGTCGAAGACCCGGTCGAGGTGCTCGGGCCGGATCCCGATGCCGTCGTCGACCACCTCGACCACGGCGTCGCCGTCCTCCCGCACCCCGGCCCGCAGCAGGATGCGGCCGCCCTCGGCGGTGGCGGCGACCGCGTTCTCGATCAGGGCGTCGAGCGCCGCCTCGAGGCGTTCCGCGTCGGCCAGCAGCTCCCCGTCCTCGCCGACCTCGACCTGCCAGCGCCGCTCGGCGGCGACGGTCCAGCGCCGCGCCGTGCGGGTGATCAGGGTCTCCAGGTCGAGTGGGGCGCGGCGCAGGAAATCGGCCTGCTCGGCGCGGGCGAGGGTGAGCAGCCGCTCCGAGATCCTGGTCAGCTTCTCCAGCTCGCCGAGGATCTGCCCGGCGTCGTCGCCGGCCTCCGAAGCCTCGTGCGCCGCCCGGATCAGCTCGGCGTAGCCGCGCGCGACCGTGATCGGGGTGCGCAGCTCGTGGGAGGCGTCACGGACGAAGTCGCGCTCCCGCTCCCGCAGGCGCCGCTCGCTCTCGGCCAGCCGCCGGACCTCGTCCATCGCCGCGGCGCGGCGCTGGGCGTGCCAGACCATGGCGAGGAACATCGCCGCCATCAGCGGCACCTCGGTCAGCTCGTCGGGGTGGATCCAGCCGGCCGCGATCGGGCCGGCGAAGGCCCCGGCGGTCAGCGCACAGACCGCCGCGCAGACCAGCAGGGTGGTGTCCATGCGCCAGATGCGGAAGCCGTAGACCAGCGTGAGGCTGACCCAGACGAAGTGGAACGGGACCGTCTGGGCGGTCCCGATGCGGAACATGGCGACCAGGTTGACCGCCGCGAAGGCGCCCCAACCCAGCTCGACCCAGTGCCTACGCAACCACGAAGCTGTAGCCGACATTGCGCACCGTCTCGATCAGGCGGGCGCTGAGCTTCGCCCGCAGGCGTCCGACGTAGACGTCGACCACGTTGGTACCCGGGTCGAAGGAGTAGCCCCAGACGTCGGTGAGCAGTTCCTCGCGGCCGCAGACGTCACCGGCCTTGTGCATCAGGTGGCGCAGCAGCAGGAACTCCCGGTGCGACAGCACCACCGACCTGGACTGGAACTCGGCGACGCGCCTGGAGGTGTCCAGCTCCACGCCGCCGACCCGCAGCCAGCGCTCCTGCTTGGGGACCTCGCTCTCGGGGGTGGGCTGGCGCAGCCGCGCCCGGACCCGCGCGATCAGCTCGGCGACCGCGAACGGCTTGGGCAGGTAGTCGCTCGCGCCGAGCTCGAGGCAGCGCACCTTCGAGGTCACGTCGCCGATCGCGGAGAGCACCAGCACCCGCTGGGAGGGCCTGGCGGCCATCAGGCCGCGCAGCACCCCGACCCCGTCGAGGCCGGGCAGCATGAGGTCGAGCAGCACCAGCTCGTGCCGCCCCTCGCTCGCCATGGCGAGCCCGGTCGGTCCGTCCGCCGCGCAGTCGACCTCGAAGCCCGCGGTGGACAGCGCGCGTGTCACCAGGCGCCGAATCCCGGGCTCGTCGTCGATCATCAAGATCCGCGACATGGCAGCTCCCCCCCGTCCCGCACCTTCGACCTCGGCGTCGATGGGCGGTATCGCCACGCTGTGAAAGCTGCCAGCAGGGGCCGGTGCCGGGAAGGGTACAAACGGCTGATTCGTGGCCTCTCCGCGCTACGGCGATCAACGTAGGCGGGCGGCCGGCGTGACCCTGACCTGCGGCGATGCCGTGAGGGGGTGATTAAACGGTTGATGACGACTCCATGACACCCTTGTCATGTATGCATCAACGGGTGTAATGGCGCGTTCAGGGAGGGGACGCGGTCGAGCACGATGCCGAAATGGTCGCGGTACGCCGCGAGCACCTCGCCGTCCGTGCCGAGTTGGCGCTCGCGGCGTTCGTCGCCGTCGGTCTCGATCAGCGTCCGCTCGCTGAGCGTGACCCGCCCGCCGTCGCGCAGCCGCGAGCAGACCAGTGAGCGGGTGAAGTGCGACCGCGGCGAGGTCCGGTGCCACCAGCAGGTGGGCTCGAAGTCGGCCAGCGCGCGTGGCCGCCGCTCGACGCGGTACTGCAGCTCGCCGTCGCGGAGCACGTCGAGGTCGCCGTCGGCGGTCTCGAGCACCCGCAAGGCCCCTTCGGGGTCGGCCTGCTCGGCGGTCGCGTCCAGCCGGATCGGGTGCTGGCTGAAGCGGCCGAAGCCGACGTCGGCGAGGTAGGGCTCTGGCGCGTCTACCCGCAGCGTGAGGTGGTCGAAGAGCGGCCCCAGGCCGTCGCGCCCGTTGGCCCTCGCCGCCAGCAGCGTCACCTCGAAGCCGAGCGCGCGCAGCAGCGCCGCGAACAGGCCGTTCAGCTCGTAGCAGAAGCCGCCGCGGCGCCGGGCGACCACCTTGTCGTGCAGCGCCCGCTCCTCGAGCACGATCTCCTCGCCGAGGTGGATGCTGAGGTTCTCGAACGGCACCGCCTGCAGGTGGCGCAGCTGCAGCTCGCGCAGGGCCGCGCCGTCCGCCCGCGCCGGCCGTGCCGCGCCGATCCGGTCGAGGTACGCGGCGACGCTCAGCTCGTCCATGCAACCTTCCCTCCCAGCCCTCCCGGTCGTGCCCAGCCGGCGGGCACCAGGTAGCGCCAGCCTGCCCGCCACCGGAACGGGGTCTCCAGCAGCTCCTCCAACCGGTTGCCGTGCAGCAGGCAGTCGAGCGCCCACCTGTTGGCCCGGTGGGCGACCAGCAGCACGCGGGCGCCGTGGTGGTCGCGGGCGAGGTCGCCGAGCAGCTCCCCGGTCCGCTCGACGACCTGCCGGTAGCTCTCGCCGCCAGGGTAGGGGTCGTCGAGGTGGCGCGCCCGGTCCGCGTCGACCTCCGCGACCGGCGTGCCGTTGCGCGCGCCGTAGTCGCACTCGCGCAGGCGAGCGTCGCGCCGCACCGCGACGCCGCTGCCGCCGAAGGCGAGCTCGACGGTCTCCAGTGCCCTGCCGAGGTCGGAGACGACCACCACGTCGACCTCGCCGCGGCGGCGCCGGCCCAGCTCGCGGGCCTGCTCGCGGCCGGTCGCCGAGAGGCGGCCGGGCAGGCAGCCGGTGGCGACGCCGGCCTCGTTGTCGGTGGTGGTGGAGTGCGTCTCGTAGAGCAGCCGCAGCGCCGCCCTGGCCTCGTACATGACCTGCAACGCGCCGAACTCGACGAACTCGTCGACTGGGCGCATCCCCAGCGCCCGCAGCAGCCGGCGCGAGCGGGCGTTGTCGCTCTGGGTCACCGCCACGATCCGCTCGCAGCCGGGCAGGCTGGCGAACCCCCAGGCGAGCACGGCGGCGGCCGCCTCGCGGGCGTAGCCGCGGCCCCACTGCTCGGGCAGGAACGTGTACGACAGCTCGACCGCCCCGCTGCGGTGGCGGCCGAGGTAGCAGAACCCGACCACCCGCCCGCGCGCCTGGGTCGCCACGGCGAAGGTGCCGCGCTCCCCCACCGCCGCCGCCCGCCGCGCGGCCAGGTGGTCCGCGCCCACCGGGCCGCCCAGGTAGCGGCGCACCTCGGGATCGAGCAGGCTGCGCCCCAGCGCCGGCAGGTCCTCCGCGGCGACCGCGCGGAGCTGCAGGCGCGCGGTGCCGATCCCCGCCGGGTCCAGCCAGTCAGCCACCGGGCAAGCCTACCCCGGGGGCACGACCTCACCGCTCGGAGAGGTCGCGCGGCGGTAGCGGTTGGCCAGGGTGCGGAGCTGCTCGAGCAGCTCGGGTGGCTCGGCGACCTCGAAGTCGGCGTCCAGCAGCCCCAGGTAGACCGCGAGCATCTGGGGCGTGTCCGAGCCGACGCTGACGACGCAGGTGCGCTCGTCGAGCGCCTCGACGCCGATCGCCGGCGGGAGCCGCGCGGCGAGCTGCGCGGCCGGCGCGTGGACCGTCACCCGGGCGCGGTAGCGCCAGGTCGCGGCGCCCACGCCGCGCAGCAGGTGGCGCACGACGTCGCCGTCCGGCGGGTCGCGCGGGGTGAATCGCGGGCCGGTCGGGACGCGGGGCCGGACGCGGTCGGCGCGGAAGGTGCGCCAGTCCTCCCGGTCGGCGTCCCAGGCGACCAGGTACCAGCGGCCGCGGTCGTGCACCAGGCGGTGCGGCTCGACCGTGCGGACGCTGACCGAGCCGTCGTGGTCGCGGTAGTCGAAGCGGAGCCGCTGCCGGTCGCGGCAGGCGCCGGCGACCACGGTCAGCACCTCGGCGTCGACCGTCGGGCCGCCGGCGGGGATCTCGACGGTGGCGGCCTGCACGGCGCGGACCCGGTGCCGCAGCCTCGAGGGCAGCACCTGCTCGAGCTTGGCCAGTGCCCGCAGCGAGGTCTCCTCGATGCCGGTCACGCTGCCGCTGGCGGCGGTCCGCAGGCCGACGGCGACCGCGACGGCCTCCTCGTCGTCCAGCAGCAGCGGCGGCAGGGCGGCGCCCGCGCCGAGCCGGTAGCCGCCGCCGACGCCGGGGCTGGCGTGCACCGGGTAGCCGAGGCCGCGCAGCCGCTCCACGTCGTTGCGGACGGTCCTGGTGGTCACCCCGAGCCGCTCGGCCAGCTCGGGGCCCGACCAGTCCGCCCGCGCCTGCAGCAGCGAGAGCAGGCGCAGCAGCCGCGCCGAGGTCTCCAACATTGCCGCAACGATACCAGCTATCGAGGAACGTAACGTTCCGCAATGGTTGCTACGTTCGGCTCCTGTCCGCAGCCCACGGAAGGAGCCACATGGCTGACACCGGGATCGACCCGTTCCGCGTCGAGGTGCCCCAGGCCGACCTGGACGACCTGCACGACCGGCTGGACCGCACCCGCTGGCCCGACGAGCTGCCCGGTGGCGGCTGGAGCCGCGGGGTGCCGCTCGCCTACCTCGAGGAGCTGACCGGGTACTGGCGCAAGGGCTACGACTGGCGCGCCCAGGAGTCCAGGCTGAACCAGTTCCCGCAGTTCACCACGACGGTCGACGGCCAGACGATCCACTTCCTCCACGTGCGCTCGCCCGAGCCGGAGGCGCTGCCGCTCCTGGTGGTCCACGGCTACCCCAGCTCGGTGGCGGAGTTCACCGAAGTCGTCGGGCCGCTCACCGACCCCCGCGCCCACGGCGGCGACCCCGGCGACGCCTTCCACGTGGTGGTCCCCTCCCTGCCCGGCTTCGGCTTCTCCACCCCGGTGCGGCAGCCCGGCTGGGAGGTCGCCCGCAGCAGCATGGCGTTCGCCGAGCTGATGGGCCGCCTCGGCTACCGGCGCTACGGCGTCCACGGCGGCGACATCGGCGCGGGCGTCGCCGGCGTCCTCGGCGCCGCCGACTCCGACCACGTCGTCGCCACCCACACCGTCACCGAGCCGCGGGCGGTCGCGCTGGCCGGCCAGTTCTTCCCCGTCCCCGCCGACCTCACCGAGGCCGACCGGGCGCGGCTGGAGGAGGCGCAACGGCGCTGGGCCGAGGCAAGGGGCTACCTCGACATCCAATCGACCCGGCCGCAGACCCTCGCCTACGCCCTCACCGACTCGCCCGCCGGCCAGCTCGCCTGGATCGCGGAGGCGTTCCAGGAGTGGACCGACCAGGCGGTCGACCGCGACCGGCTGCTCACCAACGTCAGCGTCTACTGGTTCACCCGCAGCGGCGCGTCCGCGGCCCGCTTCATCTGCGAGAACGCGCACGCCCCCCGCGACTGGGCCGCGGCGCCGACCACCCCGCCGGCGCCCCAGGGCATGGCCCAGTTCGGCGCCGACGACCTGCTGCGCCGCGTGATGGACCCCGAGCGCGGCATCGAGCACTGGTCGGTGTTCGACCGCGGCGGGCACTTCCCTGCCATGGAGGTCCCCGACCTGCTGGTCGGTGACGTGCGCGCGTTCTTCCGCCGCTTCCGGTAGGAGCGGTGCCGGGCCCGCGTGGCGGTCACCGCTCCGGTGGGACCTCGACGCGGGTGCCGGCCTCGAACGAGCGGATGATCGCGTGGGCGACGGCGAGGGCGCGCCGGCCGGCGCGCGCGTGGACCGGCGGGTCCTCGCCGTTGCGGAACGCCGCCAGCATCGCGTCGACGTGCCGGTCGAAGGTGCGGTGGAACTCGCGCTCGCGGTCGTTGAAGTAGCCGGCCTGCCAGACCTCGCTGGTCTCGCTGCCGGCGCGGGTGAAGGTGTAGCGGCGCACCGTGTCCTCGATCAGGACCCGCCCGGCGGTGCCGTTCAGCTCCACCCGGTGCGTCTCCGGGTAGGCGTAGGAGGAGTCGTAGCTGCCGACCAGGCTGCCGACGGCGCCGCCCGCGAAGTGCAGCGCGACCGCCAGGGTCGACCAGCCGCGCCCGGTCTGGTCGGTCATCTGCGCGGCCACCGAGTCGATCGGCCCGCAGAGGTGCTCGAGCATGTCGAGACCGTGGCACTGCGTCTCGATCAGGTTGGCGTGGGGGTGGGCGCTGGTCCCCGGCTCCCCGCCGAAGCGCCAGGTGGCGAAGACCAGCTCGCCGAGCGCGCCGGCACGGACCGCCGCGGCCGCCAGCTCCACCGGCCGGGCGTAGCGGTGGTTGAAGTTGACGGCGAAGAACAGCGACCGGGCCTCCGCCTCGGCGAGCAGGACCTCGGCCTCGTCCAGCTCGAACACCAGCGGCTTCTCCACGAACAGCGGGAAGCCGGCACGGATCACCGCGAGGGTCGGCTCGAAGTGGCCCTCGTTGGAGACGCTCAGCGAGACCAGGTCGGGCTGCTCGCGCCCGAGCATCTCCTCGAGGTCGGTGTAGCCGTCGACCCCGAACTCGGCGGCGCGCGCCCTGGTCCGCTCGGGCGACCTGCCGACCACGGCGCACAGCTCGGCGTCGGGCCGTGAGGAGAACACCCGGGCGTGCTCGCGCCCCCACCACGCGCCCGTCCCGACCACGGCGACCCTGGTCGGCCGGTGTTGCGTCGCCGAGACGCTGGTAGGGGGCCGGTCACGCATCCGCGGTGCGCGCCCTTGCCCGCATACCATCGCGCACCTGGAGAGCGGCGCGGCACCGATGCATGACCGGCCCCCTAGCCGATGTAGCCCTCGACGGTGCGCTCGTCGCGGACGCTGGCGTCGTCGGGGTCGAGCCCGGCGCTGCGCCGGGCGCGCCGCTGCCGCAGCAGGTCCCAGCACTGGTCGAGGGCGACCTGGAGCTGCCGCAACCGCTCGCGCTCCTCTTGCGTCACCTGGCCGCGGGACTCCTTCTGGAACAGCTCGTGCTCCTCCTGCGCCAGCTCGTTGATGCGGTTGATCGCGCTCTGGTCGTCCATCCAGCTCCTCCCTCACCGCCGCTCGCGCAGTGAGGGTACCCGCCGCGACGGCAAGGCGCCGCGCTACGGGACCGCTCGCCTGACCCGCTGCTCGGCCAGCAGCGCGTGCGGCACGGAACGGCGTGGCGGCACCAGCAGGCCGACGGCGAGCAGCACGATGCCGAGCAGCGCGGAAGTCGCCGGCAGCACCACCCGGGCCAGCCGCAGCCCCTCGAGGTCGTCCTTGGCCTGCGCCACGTTGTCGGCCACCGTCTTGTCGGTGTAGGTGAGGGTGGCGTCGAAGGCGGTCAGGTAGACCTTGCCGGTGCTGGGGTCCTGCACCGTCTGCCGCGAGTGGTCCTGCCCCTTGATGATGCGGCCGGTGGTCGGCTCGACCCAGATCGACTTCTCGTCGTCGTCGACCAGCACCGAGGGGACGCTGGTCAGGCCGGGCTGGCCGGCGAGCGGTCCGGGCAGGTCGATCGAGCGCAGCCGCGCAGCGGGGATGCGCTGCTCGAAGCGGTAGGTCCGCAGGCCGCTGATCTCCTCCTCGTCCACGAAGTTGACCGGCGCGCTGCGTTGCGCGCTCGTGTCCCACATCTGGTAGGTGGTCTTCCTGGTCGGGAACGGGAAGGTGAGGATGATGCCGTCGTGGCGGGGCTGCTCGCCGCAGCAGTGCACCGCCTGGCCGGTGACCCGGTCGAACACGACCCGCTCCTGGATCGCGTCGATGCGGTTGCCGCCGTTGAGGTCGACGGTGTTGAAGAACTGGTCCCAGACGGCGACCTTGGCGCTGCCGGCGCTGCGGTCGCCCTTGACCACCCGGGTGTTGCGCAGCGTGGCGCCGTCGACCACGCGGAGCTTGCTGACGTCGAAGTAGGTCCCGGTGCCGTCCGCCTGCGGCATGCTGTAGGGGGCGAGCGGCACCTTGGCCAGCCGCGGGTAGGCGTACAGCCGCTCGACCAGGGCGAAGAGCAGCAGGAACAGCCCTACGCCGACGACGGCGTAGCGCATCCCGCGGCCCATCGTCAGCGGCTCCCGTAGATCTGCAGCTCGCCGTTGGCGGTGGGGCCACCGTTCTGGCTGGTGACCAGCGCGAGCGAGCCGAGGAACGCGGCGGCCAGCGCGACGGCCGCGACCACCAGCAGCACTCGCAAGGAGAGATCTCGCATGCGCGCTCCTCCCTGGCTCGTGTGCTAGGCTACGTAGCTGTTACCAACAGTAACATCTACACGACCGCGCGGAAAGGCGCCGCGGCGTGCGTGGTGACGGACCTGACCAGGCCCGCACGGGCCATCCCGAGGAGGGGGATCCGTATGCCAGACCCGCGAACGGCCACCCGCAGGCAGGGAGGCCGCCGCCGCGGCCGGGCGGTCGCCATCGTGCTGCTCGTCGCGCTCGCCGGCCTGCTGGTCGCCGTGGCGCCGAGCGGCGCGTCGGCGGCGGCGTGCCCCACCACCGGCGGGACGCCGATCACCAGCCAGCTCAGCAACGGCACCCTGAAGATCGGGCCGGTCGCCCGTGCCTCGGGGACCAGCGGCAGCGGCTGCGGGCTGCTGATCATCGACGACCAGGGCATACGGACGGTGCTGCCGAAGGACAACCTCACCTTCGACCCGTTCACCCTCCACGTCGGCATCCTGTCGGTCCCCACCACGGTCACGGCGGTCAGCGACTTCGGCGGGCCGGTCGAGCTGCTGCCCAACAACCAGGTCGGCGCGTCGCTGACCGGCTCGGTCACCAGCACCGCCAGCATCCTCGGCTTCAAGTGCACCATCGGGCCGTTCACCCCGACCCTGACCACCGGCACCAGCGGCGCCCTCACCGGGACGCCCTTCACCGGCCAGCCCGACGGCTCCCTGGGGGGCAAGCTGGTCGCCAACGACTTCGCCGTCCCCGCGGTGCGGCCCTCGGCGCGCTGCCCCCTTCCGATCGCCGCGCTCGTCAACCTGACCACCCACCTGCCGCAGAAGGCCGGCGGTTCCTCGATCACCTACGACGCGAGCCTGCGCGTGGGATGAGGTAACCGGCGGTAGCAGACCCCGAGAGCTCCGCCCGGCCGGGCGCCAGGGACCCCCGACAAGCTCCTCTCCCACCTAGAGCGAAGCGCGGGCGGCCGGCCCGGCCGGGCGGGGCACCCGACGACTG
>DASUZB010000055.1:0-54913 GCA_036377075.1 Actinomycetes bacterium
GCAGCAGGCGGTCCAGCCACAGCGTCGCGACCAGGCCGAGCAGGGTCAGCGCCCAGAGGGCCCACGCCAGCCCGGCCGGCCGCCAGCGCGACCCGACCGTCCGGGCGGCGAGGGTCACCGCCACGGTCCTGGCCGCACGTCCGCCACCGCCGCCCTCCCTTGCCCCACGGGTCGCGTGCCAGTGTGGCCGACCCGGCGTCCCGGAAGCGTTACGGCTCGGCGACGGGGCGGAAGGAACGGCTCCGTCCCCTTCTGCCACGACCTGGCTGTGCAGACAGTCCAACGGCTTGGACGGTCCGGCGCGTGCGGCGGCGTGGGCTTGGCTGTTCCGTACCTTCCCGCCGCCACGTCGTGCAGCGAAAGATCCGTGGATGGGCGGTGCTGTGGGGGCGGACGGCGTGCTCGAACGCGTACGGGCGCGCGTGGCCGAGCGCTTCCCGGCCGACCTGGAGCGGATCCGCGCGTACCTGCGCCAGCCGTCGGTGAGCGCCACCGGGGAGGGCATCCGCGAGACCGCCGCGGCGACGCTCGACTGGGTCTCCGGCGCTGGCGGCGCCGCCGAGCTGGTGGAGACCGGCGGGCACCCGCTACTGGTCGGCGAGCTGCCCGGTCCGCCAGGCGCGCCGCGGCTGCTGCGCTACGGCATGTACGACGTGCAGCCCGCCCAGGAGCCCGAGTGGACCTCGCCGCCGTTCGCCGCCGAGGTGCGCGAGCTGCCCGGGGTCGGCGCGGCGGTGGTCGGCCGCGGCAGCGCCAACTCCAAGGGGAGCCTGGCCGCGTTCTTCCTCGCCGTCGAGGTACTGCGCGAGCTCGACGCCATGCCGGTGACGGTCGCGCTGCTGGTCGAGGGCGAGGAGGAGCTCGGCAGCCCGCACCTGGCGGCCGCCGCGGCCGCGCGCCGCGCCGACCTGGCCGCGGACGCCGCCTTCGACCTCGACCTGACCGCCGGGCTGGACGGCCGGCCCGAGCTGATCCTCGGCTGCAAGGGCCTGCTCGACCTGGAGCTGACCTGCGAGGGTGGGGACTGGGGCGGGCCAACCGCCGACCTGCACTCCAGCGAGCAGGCGTGGATCGCCTCGCCGGCGTGGGCGCTGGTGCGCGCGCTCGCGGCGCTCAGCGACGCCGACGAGCGGCCGTCGGTCCCCGGGCTCGAGGGCGAGCCGCCGGGCGCCGACGACGAGGCGCTGCTCGCCGAGCTGGCGGCCGGCTTCGACCCGGCCGGGCACCTGCGCGAGGCGCGCACGGCGCGCTACCGGCTCGACGACCGCGACCCGGCGGCGCTGCTGCGCGCGCTGCTGTTCTCCCCCACCGTGAACGTCTCGGGGATCGAGGCGGGCTACACCGGGCCCGGCGGCAAGACGATCGTGCCGAGCCGGGCGCGCGCCCGCGTGGACGTCCGCCTGGTCCCGCCGGTCGACCCGGACGCCGCGGCCGCGGCGGTGCGCGCACGGCTCGACGGCTGCGGCCTGGGACACGTCGCCGCGCGCGTGGTCGACGCGTACCCGTGGGCCAAGGCCCCACCGGGCAACCGCGCCGCGCGGGCGCTGCGGGCCAGCTACGACGCGCTGGGCCTGGCGCCGCTGCCGTACCCGCTGGCGCCGTGGTGCGCGCCGTACTTCGTGTTCGACCGGGTCCTCGGCCTGGAGTGGGCCTGCGGTGGCGCCGGGCACGCGGCGGGGGCGCACGGCCCCGACGAGTACGCCACCGTCGCCGGCCTGCGCGACCACGTCGTGGCCGCGGCCGCGTTCCTGCTGGCGTTCGCGCGCGAGCCCGCCGCCCCACGCCAGCCGGGTTTAGGAGGTGGCCCGGAGCCGCGCGCTGGACTGACCGAGGAACGACGGAGGAGCCGCAGGCGACGGAGGAGCGACGAGGGAAGCCAGCGCACGAAGCGGCGGAGGGCCACCGACGTTTGAGTAAAGGGAAGGCCGATGTGGACGCAGCCGCCGCGCTACGCGCGGCTCACCTGGCCGGAGGTGCGGCGCGCCGCCGCGCAGGAGCGGGTCGCGCTGATCCCGGTCGCGACCCTGGAGGACCACGGACCCCACCTGCCGGTCGACGCGGACCTGCGGATCGTCGCGGAGATCTGCGAGCGGGCGGCGGCCTGCGTGCCCGAGGAGGTGGTGCTGCTGCCGCCGGTGCCGCACGGCTACTCCCCGCACCACATGGACTTCCCCGGGCCGATCACGATCGCCTGGGACACCTTCACCAGCTACTGCGCGGACGTGGGCCGCTCGCTGGCGCGCCACGGCTTCACCCGGATGCTGTACCTGAACGGGCACGGCTCCAACCAGAACCTGGTCGAGACGGCCGCGCGGCTGGTCATGGTCGAGCACCCCGGGGTGCTGGCCGCCGCCGCGTTCTACCTGGCGAGCGAGCGGGCCGCCAGGGTGATCGCGCGGCTGCGCGACTCCGGCCGCGGCGGCATGGGCCACGCCTGCGAGCTGGAGACCTCGATCTACCTGGCGATCGACCCGGACGCGGTCGAAATGGACGCGGCCGTGGACGAGCAGGGCTACCCCGCCGGTGAGCACGCCTGGCTCGACTGGTCGGACGGGCCGCTGAAGCTGATGCCGTGGTGGTCGTCGTTCAGTGCCTCCGGGGTGCAGGGCACGCCCACCAAGGCGAGCGCGGACAAGGGCGAGGAGCTGCTGCAGGCCGCCGTCGCGGAGTGCGTCGCCTACGTGCGCGAGCTGCTCGCCAAGCCACTCCCCCGCCGGCGGGTGCCCGGTGCCTGAGGCGCGCCTGGGCAGGCCGCTGCCGCCAGGCGGCGTCGTCGGCGTGCCGGCGCCCGCCAGCCCCTGGGAGAGCCGCTCGGACGTGCTGCGCGGGGTCGACTGGTGGCGGGCCCGCGGCTACCAGGTGAGGCTCGCCGACGGCGTCGGGCGGCGCGACGCCTACGTCGCCGGCGGCGCCAAGGAGCGGGCGCACGACCTCGAGGCCATGTTCGCCGACCCCCAGGTGGACGCGGTGCAGTGCCTCACCGGCGGGTTCGGCTCGGCGCAGCTGCTGCCGCACCTCGACTTCGGGCGCATCGCCGCCGACCCCAAGCCGTTCGTCGGCTACTCCGACATCACCGCGCTGCACGTGGCCCTGCGCCAGGAGGCCGGGCTGGTCACCTGGTACGGGCCCAACCTGCTCACCGTCGGCGCCAAGGAGACCAGCGCGCTCACCCGCGAGCGGCTGCTCGCCGCGCTCGGCGGCCGCGGCGGCGGGCCGGTACCGGCCGACCCCGACGACCCGTACGTTCGCGCCATCAGGGGCGGGCGCGTGACCGCGCCGCTGGTCGGCGGGTGCCTGTGGCTGCTGGCGCAGGGCATGGGCACGCCCTGGGAGCTGCGCGTCGACGGCGACATCCTGTTCTTCGAGGACGTCGACGCGCCGCCCTGGTACGTCGACGGCATGCTCACCCAGCTCGGCAACGCCGGCAAGCTCGCCCGCGCCGCCGGGGTGGTGGTCGGCGACATGGCGCGCTGCGAGTGGCGCGAGGCGCGGCCGGAGTGGCCGCGCACCAAGTCCCTGGAGGACGTGCTCGAGGAGCACCTCGAACCGCTCGGCGTGCCGGTGCTCTACAAGCTGCCGCTCGGCCACGGCAAGCACCTGGCGACGGTGCCGCTCGGCGTGCGCGCCACGCTCGACGCGGACGCCCGCACGCTCACCATCGACGAGGAGGCGCTGGCAGCGGCCAGCGGAGCAAGGGAGGGACCATGACCACGGTGGGACGGCATGGGTGGTGGCGGCGGGTCGCGGTGCTCGCGGTGCTCGCGCTGCTCGCCACAGCCTGCGGCGGCGGTGGCGGGAACGGCGGCGGCGGCTCGGGCGGCAAGGTGCTCGAGGGCGGCACCTTCCGCCTCGGCACCGGCAGCGGGATCGACTCGCTCAACCCGTACGTGGCGTTCCAGCAGGACGCCTACTCGACCTTCGAGTACATCTACCCGTTCCTGGTGCAGTACGACGAGAAGCTGAACGTCGTCCCCGACTTCGCCGAGAGCTGGACCACCTCCTCGGACGGCAAGGTCTGGACGTTCAAGACCCGCGCCGGCGCCAAGTGGTCCGACGGCCAGCCGCTGACCGCCAAGGACGCCGCCTGGACGTTCGCCACCACGCTGAAGTTCGCCGACGGTCCCACCGCCAACGCCTCGCCGCTGCTCAGCCACGTCACCAAGGCCGAGGCGACCGACGACGACACCCTGGTGATCACGTACGAGAAGCCGGTCGCCAACGTGCTGTCGCAGCTGCAACAGGCGCCGATCCTGCCGCAGCACGTCTGGGAGCAGTACGCCACCGGCAAGGGCGAGAAGCTCAAGACCTTCGCCAACGCCGCGCCGATCGTCTCCGGCGGCCCGTACATCCTCACCGAGCACAAGAAGAACGAGATCACGCTGTTCAAGAAGAACCCGAACTACTACGGCCCCAAGCCGCACGTCGACGCGTTCGGGCTGAAGTTCTACGCCAACGACGACGCCATGGTCACCGCGCTCAAGGCCGGCGAGATCGACGGCGTCGAGACCCTGCCGCCCACCAGCGTCCAGGTCGCCAAGCAGGCCGGCCTGACCGTGCTCGAGACCCCGGGCCTGGAGTTCCGCGAGCTGATCATCAACTCCAACCCGAAGAAGACCAAGAACCGCGAGCTGCTCGACCCCAAGGTCAAGCAGGCGATCGAGCAGTCGATCGACCGGCAGCGCATCATCCAGGTCGCCTGGCTCGGCCACGCCACCGTCGGCTCCACCATCGTGCCGCCGGCGACCGGGCAGTGGCACAACACCGACATCAAGCCCCTCGGCTACGACCTCGCCGCCGCCAACCGGCTGCTCGACGAGGCCGGCTTCGCCAAGGGCGGCGACGGGGTGCGGGTCGCCAACGGCCACCCGATGGCCTACACGCTGATCTTCCCCCAGGACGAGCGGGGCAAGCAGCAGCGCTCGTTCGAGATCATCCGCGACGACCTCGCCAAGGTCGGCATCAAGGTCACCCAGAAGGTGCTCGACAACGACGCGGCGTTCTCGGCGATCACCACACCCGACAACAAGTACCTCGACTTCGACCTGGCGATGTGGGACTGGGTGCCGCTGGCCGACCCCGACTTCATCCTCTCGGTGCTGACCTGCGGCCAGTTCGGCGGCTGGAGCGACTCCGGCTACTGCGACCCCGCCTACGACCAGATGTACCAGCAGCAGGGCGTGCTCACCGACGCCGGGCAGCGGCGCCAGAAGGTCTGGGAGATGCAGAAGAAGCTCTACGACGACCGGCCCTACATCGTGCTGTCCTACGACAACCAGATCGAGGCGCACTCCAAGAAATGGGACGGGCTGGTGCTCAACCCGCAGGGCTCGTTCAACTCCATGTCCAAGCAGTCGCTGACCCTGCTCCACCGGGCCGCCTGAGCCGCCAGCGGCATGGGCGGCGCCGACTACGTCCTCAAGCGCGTGGCGTTCGCGCTGGTGACGGTGCTGGTCGCGATCACGCTCAACTTCGTGCTGTTCCGGCTGGCGCCCGGCGACGCGGTCGCCAACCTGTCGCGCGTGCCGCACGCCAGCCCGGAGCTGCGCCAGGCGCTCACCCGCCAGTTCGGCCTCGACCAGCCGAAGTGGCGCCAGTACCTGGTGTACCTGGGCCAGCTCGCCCACGGCAACCTCGGCGTCTCCTACGAGAACCAGCAGCCGGTCGCCAAGAACCTGCGCGAGGACCTCGCCAACACCGTGCCGATGGTGCTGCTGGGGACCGTCCTGGCGATCGTGTTCGGCACCGCCACGGGGGTGGTCGCCGCGTGGCGGCGCGGCACCCCCGTCGAGCACGTCAGCGTGCTCGGCGCGCTGGGGTTTTACGCCCTGCCGACGCAGTGGCTCGGGCTGATGATGATCCTGCTGTTCGCCGGCAAGCTGCCCACCGGCGGGCGCAGCGACGAGTTCCTGGTCGACCCGACCTTCTGGCAGCACGCGCTCGACGTCGGCAAGCACATGCTGCTGCCCTCGCTGACGCTCGGGCTGGTGCTGTACGGCGAGTACACCCTGATCGTGCGCTCGGCGATGCTGGAGACCCTCGGCGAGGACTACGTCCTCACCGCCCGCGCCAAGGGCCTGGCGCAGTGGACGGTGCTGCGCCGCCACGCGCTGCGCAACGCGCTGCTGCCGACGGTGACGCTGGTGGCGCTGTCGCTCGGCTACGTGGTGGCCGGCTCGATCCTGGTGGAGGTGGTGTTCTCCTGGCCGGGGATCGGCCGGGCCGTGTACCAGGCGGTGCTGTTCCGCGACTACCCCATGCTGCAGGGCCAGTTCCTCGCCTACACGCTGGCGATCGTCACCCTGAACCTGCTCGCCGACCTGCTCTACTTCCGGCTCGACCCGAGGATCAGCCGGTGAGCGCGATCCTGCAGGACCCCGACCTGGCCCTGGTGGAGCCGGTGCCGCGCCGCGGTGGCTTCCTCTGGCAGGTGATCCGCGAGCGCCCCTCGGCGGCGGTCGGCGCGGCCGCGCTCGCCGTGGCGGTGGTGGCGGCGCTGCTCGCGCCGGCGATCGCCCCCTACGGGCTGCACCAGCAGGTCGGCGCCGTGTTCGAGCCGCCGTCCGGGCGGCACCTGCTGGGCCTGGACGACGGCGGCATCGACATGGTCACCCTGCTGGTATGGGGGCTGCGGGTGTCGCTGCTGGTCGGCTTCGCCGCGACGCTGGTGGCGATGCTGCTGGGCGGCGCGGTCGGCCTGGCGGCCGGCTACTTCGGCGGCACCACCGAGTCGCTGCTGATGCGCACCACCGACTACTTCATCGTGGTGCCCGAGGTGCCGCTGATGATCGTGGTCGCGGCGATCTGGGGGCCGAGCCTGTTCCACATCATCGTGGTGATCGGGGTGCTGCTGTGGGCGGGCACCGCGCGGATCGTGCGCGCGCAGGTCAAGAGCGTCCGCGAGCGGGTCTACGTCAAGCGCGCCCGGTCGCTCGGCGCCGGGCACGCCCGCATCCTGCTGCGGCACGTGCTGCCGCAGGTCGCGCCGCTGCTGGTGGCCAACACCGTGCTCACCGTCGCGGTGGCGATCTTCGACGAGACCTTCCTGTCGTTCCTCGGGCTCGGCGACCCGAGCAGCGTCTCGCTCGGCAAGATCATCGAGAGCGCCTTCGCGCGCAGCGCCATCAGCGCGGGCGCCTGGTGGGCGATCGTGCCGCCCGGCGTCGAGGTCGCGTTGCTGGTGCTCGCGTGCAGCCTGCTCGGGCAGGCGCTGGAGGACGCGCTCAACCCGCGCCTGAAGGTCGCCCACCTGTCGGTGCGCCACTTCCGGGTACTGCCACGCCGGCCGGAGGCGCAGCCGTGACCCCGCTGCTCGAGGTGCGGGACCTGCACGTCTGGTTCGACCTGCCGGGCGGGGCGCGGCTGCACGCGGTGCAGGGGGTCAGCTTCGCGCTCGACCCGGGCGAGCGCCTCGGCCTGGTCGGCGAGTCCGGCTGCGGCAAGACCACCACCATCCTGACGCTGCTGGGGCTGCTGCCGCCGAGCGCGACCGTCGCGGGGCAGGTGCTGCTCGACGGCGAGGACCTGCTCCGCGGCGGCGAGCCGGCGCTGCGGTCGCACCGCTGGCGCGAGGTCGCGATGGTCTTCCAGGGCGCGATGAACGCGCTCAACCCGGTGCAGACCATCGAGGCGCAGCTGGTCGAGCCGATGCAGCTCCACGGCGTGGCGCGCGGCCGGGCGGCGCGGGCCCGCGCCGGCGAGCTGCTGGAGGCGGTCGGCATCCCCGCCGGCCGCGCCGGCCGCTACCCGCACGAGCTGTCCGGCGGGCAGCGCCAGCGCGTGGCGCTGGCGATGGCGCTCTCCTGCGACCCGAAGGTGCTGCTGGCTGACGAGCCGACCACCGCGCTGGACGTGATGGTGCAGGCGCAGATCCTCGAGCGGCTGCTCGCCCTGACCGAGGAGCGCGGCCTCGCCCTGGTGCTGGTCACCCACGACCTGCCGGTGGTCGCGCAGGTCTGCGAGCGCGCCGCGGTGATGTACGCCGGCGCGGTGGTCGAGGCCGGGCCGGTCGCCGAGCTGTACGCCAGCCCGCGCCACCCGTACACGCGGCTGCTGTTCGCCAGCACCCCGGACCTCGACGGCGACGCCGGCCGGGTCGCCTCGATCCCCGGCACGCCGCCGCGGCTCGACCGGGAGCTGACCGGCTGCCCCTTCCAGCCGCGCTGCGACAGCGCGTTCGCCCGCTGCCCGGCCGAGCGCCCCGCCCTGCTCGGCGTCGGCCACGACCACGTGGCGGCCTGCCACCTCAACGACGAGCCGGCGAGGAGCCGGGCGTGAGCGCCGTGCCCGGCACCGCGGCAACGCCCGGAACGGCGGACGCCCGCGTGGGTGAACCTCTGCTCGAGGTCGAAGGATTGGTCACAAGCTACCCGGTGCGACGCGGCCTGCGGGCGGCGCTGGCGCGCCGGCCGCGGCAGGTGGTGCGCGCGGTCGACGGGGTCTCGTTCTCCCTCGCCAGGGGCGAGATGCTCGCCCTGGTGGGCGAGTCCGGCTGCGGCAAGACCACCACCGCCCAGAGCGTCCTGCGGCTGGTCGAGCCGGACGGCGGCACGGTCCGCTTCCGGGGCCGCGACGTGACCGGCCTGCCAGCCGGCGAGCTGCGCCGGCTGCGCCGCCACATGCAGCTCATCTACCAGGACCCCTACGAGTCGCTCGACCCGCGCTTCTCGGTGGCGCAGACGGTCGAGGAGCCGCTGCTGGTGCACCGCGGCACGGCCGGCGCGCGCACCCGCGCCGAGCGGCGCGAGCTGGCCGCCGCGGCCCTCGAGCGCGCCGGGCTCAGCCCCGCCGGGCTGTACCTGGACCGCCACCCGCACGAGCTCTCCGGCGGCCAGCGCCAGCGGGTGGCGATCGCCGCCAGCCTGGTGCTCGAGCCGGACCTGCTGGTCGCCGACGAGCCGGTGTCGATGCTGGACGTGTCGGTCCGCGCCGGCGTCCTCGCCCTGCTCGACGGCCTGCGGCGCGAGCGCGGCCTGGGCATCCTGATGATCACCCACGACCTGTCGACCGCGGCGAGCTTCGCCGACCGCATCGCGGTCATGTACCTGGGCCGCATCGTCGAGCAGGGCCCCGCCCGCGAGGTCATCCAGCGGCCCGCCCACCCCTACACCAGGGCGCTGCTGTCGGCGGTGCCCAAGCGCGACCCGAGGGCGCACAGCCGCCCGCAGCTGCTCGAGGGCGAGACCCCCGACCCCACCGTGGTCCCGCCCGGCTGCCGCTTCCATCCCCGCTGCCCGGTCGCGTTCGACCGCTGCCCCACCGAGGACCCGGCGCTGCGCCCGGTTCCCGGCGGGGACGGTGGGCACCAGGCCGCCTGCCTGCTGGTGGAGGCGCGCGGCTGACGGCTTGACCAGCGCAACTCTAGCTATATAGAGTTACGTCCGTGACCCGTACCCGGCGCCCCTCGGCGCAGACCACCGCCGTCGTGCTGGCCCTGGCCCAGAACCCGACCGACTGGCACTACGGCTACCAGCTGTGCCAGCAGCTCGGCCTCAAGGCCGGCTCGGTCTACCCGATCCTCATGCGGCTGGCCGACCGTGGCCTGCTGGAGACCGCCTGGGAGGCCGGCGCGCCGGCCGGGAGGCCACCGCGGCACCTGTACCGGCTGACCGGGCCCGGCCGGTCCCTGGCGGCCGAGCTGGCCGGGCAGGCGACGCCGGCCGTGGCCCCGTCCGCCCGCCGAACCAGGTCACGGCCCCGGTGGGAGGGCGCGTGAGCCTGATCTGGTTCCAGGAGGTGTCCCCGCGAGGGCCTGGTCGAGGTCGGCGACGAGCTCGGCGGGGTCCTCGAGGCCGACCGAGAGGCGCACCATGCCCGGCCGGATGCCGGCCAGGTCGAGCTCCTCGTGGGTGTAGGAGAACTGCGAGGAGTTGTGGGGCGCGCTGACCAGCGTCTCGACGCCGCCGAGGCTGGTCGCCTCGCGGACCAGGTTGAGGGCGCGCAGGAAGCGGGCGGCGCGGTCGTTGCCGCCGCGGACGACGAAGGCGACCATCGCGCCCCGCCGCCCGGGCCGCCAGGTCCGCTCGGCCACCGCCGCGTCCGGGTGGGACGCCAGCCCCGGGTAGGCGACCTCGACCACCTCCGGCGAGCCCTCCAGCCAGCGGGCGACCCGCGCCGCGGCCTCGGCCTGCCGGCCGAGGCGCAGCTCGTAGGTGTGCAGCGCCCGGCCGACCAGGAACGCGGCGTGCGGGTCGAGGCAGGTGCCGAAGGTGACCACCCGCCGCTGGACCTCGCGGACGGCGGCGGCGCCGCCGGCCACCGCGCCGGCGACGACGTCGGAGTGGCCGTTGAGGAACTTGGTGGCCGAGTGGACCACCAGGTCGGCGCCGAGCGCCAGCGGCTGGACGGTGAACGCCGACGCGAAGGTGTTGTCGACCACCAGGCGGGCGCCGTGCCGGTGTGCCAGCTCGGCGACCCCGGGGACGTCGAGCACGCGGAGCTGCGGGTTGGACAGCGACTCGGCGTAGGCGACCGCCACCGGCCCGGCGGCGAGCGCTTCCCGCCACTGCGCCAGGTCGGCGGTGGCGACGAAGTCGACCCGGATCCCGAGCGCGGGCAGGTCGCGGACCAGCAGGTCGCGGGTGTCACCGTAGAGCTCGCGCGCGGCGACGACGCGGTCGCCCGCCCGCAACAGCGACAGCAGGGTGGTGGCGATCGCCCCCATCCCGCTGCTGGTCATCACGGCGGCCTCGGCGCCCTCCAGGCGCGCCACCGCGTCGGCCGCCCAGGCCACGGTGGGGTTGCCGAAGCGGGTGTACCAGGCCTCGCCGAAGCCGCCGCCGTCGACGATGTCCTGGTAGCTCTGGTCGTCCAGCTCGAAGGTGGTGCACTGGTAGATCGGCGGCACCACCGGCGTGGTGCGGCTGAGGTAGCCGCGGGCCGCGTCCGTCCAGCGCTCGCCGGGTCCAAGGGTCGTCATCCGGGCACCTCCTCACATCGCCTCAGCCCTGCCAGCCGGGCGCCGCGTGCACCACCTCGCCGTCGACCAGGGTGGCCAGCACGCGGGCGTCGCCGACGGGGCCGGCGGCGGGGTCGAACAGGTCGCGGTCGAGCACGGCGAGGTCGGCGCGCTTGCCCGGCTCGACCGAGCCGGTGTCGGCGTCGAGCCGGTTGGCGTAGGCGGCGCCGATGGTGAACGCGTCCAGCGCGGCGGGCAGGTCGAGGCGCTCGGCGGGCAGGAACGGCTCGCCGCCACGGTCGTGCGGGGGGACCCGGTTCACCGCCACCTCGATCTGGGCGAGCGGGTCGGGGGTGCTGACCGACCAGTCGCTGCCGAACGCCAGCGTCGCGCCGGCCGCGCGCAGGCTCGCCCAGGGGTACTGCCAGGCCGCCCGCTCGGCGCTGACGAACGGCAGCGTCAGCTCGCGCATGTAGCCGTCGAGCACGGCCCAGAACGGCTGCGCGTTGGCGATCACGCCGAGGCGGCGGAAGCGCTGCCGGTCGTCGGGATGGACGAACTGCAGGTGGGCGATCTGGTGGCGGGCGTCGCGGCGGCCGTTGGCGGTGACCGCGGCCTCGAAGGCATCCAGCGCCTCGCGCACCGCCCGGTCGCCGATCGCGTGCACGTGCACGTCGAAGCCCTCGCGGTCGAGCGCGACCACCGCCCTGGCCAGCTCGGCGGGCGGCAGCATCGAGGTGCCGCGCTCGCCGTCGCGGCCCAGGTAGGGCTCCAGCATCGCCGCGGTGAAGTTCTCGGCGACGCCGTCCTGCACGATCTTGACGGCGCCGGCGCGCAGCCGGCCGACGGCGCCACGGGCGCGCCCCTCCACCAGCTCGGCGAGCTGCTCGTGGCCGCGGCCCGGGTCCCACTTGAGCGCCGCGACCACGCGGGCGGTGAGCGTGCCCGCCTCGGCCGCCGCGCGGTAGGCGTCGAGCTGCCACGGCAGCACCCAGGCGTCCTGCCAGGCGGTGATGCCGAGCGCGTGCAGGTGCGCCTGCGCGGCGGCGAGCGCGGCGGCCAGCTCGTCGGGTCCGGGCAGCGGCACGACGCGCTCGACCAGGCGCATGGCCTCCTCGTGCAGCACCCCGGTGGGCGCACCGTGCGGGTCGCGCTCGAGCCGGCCGCGGGGTGGGTCGGCGGTGCCCTGGCCGACGCCGGCGAGCCGCAGCGCGGGCGCGTTCGCCCAGCCGGAGTGCCCGTCGCGGCTCTCCAGCCAGGCGGGACGGTCGGGCACGAGCCGGTCGAGCAGCCCCGCCGGGGGCACGCCGCCGGGGAAGGCGTCCATGCGCCAGCCGCCGCCGAGCACCCACGGCGCGTCGGGGTTGGCGGCGACCCAGGCGCGGACCGCGTCGCCGTAGGCGACGGGCTCGACCTCGGTCAGGGCGCAGCGCCGCAGCTCCAGCCCTGAGGTGAGGGGGTGGGCGTGGGCGTCCTGGAAGCCGGGCACGACCATGCCGCCGTCCAGGCGCAGCACCCGGGTCTCCGGCCCGGCGCGGGCGAGCACATCGCGCTCGGCGCCGACCGCGACGACGCGCCCGCCGCCGACCGCGACCCCGCCGGCCCAGCGCCTGGCCGCGTCGGCCGTGTACACCGGCGCGCCGACCAGGACCAGCTCCGGCGGCCGGGCGGGTGTGCTCACCGTCGCCTAGCGCCCGGGCGCGTCGACGTCGGCGGCGATGCGGTGGTCGGGGCTGCCGTCCTTGGCCAGGATCGAGTGCCCCGAGGCGGTCGCCCGGTACAGCCGCAGGCCCGCCGCTCCGCCGACGTCGTCGGTCGTCCACGCCTGGCCGCCGGTCGCCAGCGAGCGGCGCGAGAAGACCTCGATCCCCCGCTCGAGCTCCGCCCCGGTGACCTCCTCGGCCTCGGCCTCCATGTAGACGCCCTGGCCGGCGCCGATCGGCACCGACGAGTCGAACACCACGATGCCCACCTGGGGCCGGGCCGCGATGTTGCGCGAGTGCTGCCTCTCTGGTGAGGAGACCCAGAAGAACTCGCCGTAGCCCGAGTTGGCGAAGTAGACGGGCGTGGCCCACGGCCGCCCGTCGGCGTCGGCGGTGGCGAGCACCATGTACAGGTTGGCGTCGATGATCTGCCGCGCGACCGCTCCCGCGTCCGATGCTGGCACCGTCCCCTCCTCGCTGCCGACGACCCGGAGCAGCATAGCCGTGGACGAGCCGACGAGGTTCGACATCATGATGCTTAGGTCTTATGCTTTGATGCATGCGGACCACCATCAACATCGACGACGCCCTGCTGGCCGAGGCCAAGCAGGTGGCGGCGCGCACGGGCCGAAGCCTGGCGGCCGTGGTCGAGGACGCGCTGCGGGAGAGCCTGCACCGGCGCAACCGCCCCGGCGTGCGGACCGTCGAGCTGCCCAGTTTCGGCGAGGGCGGCTTCCAGCCCGGCGTGGACCTCGACGACAGCGCGGCTCTGCTCGAACTGATGGAGCAGGACGACCGGGACACCGGCGATGCGACTGGTTGACGTCAACGTCCTGATCTACGCGCACCGCCTCGACGCCCCCGGGCACCAGGACTATGCCGACTGGCTCCGCAACCTGCTCGCCGACCAGGAGCCGTATGGCGTGTCCGACCTGATCCTCAGCGGCTTCCTCAGGGTCGTCACCAACCCCAAGGTCTTCAGGCAGCCCACGCCGCCGGCGACCGCGCTCGCCTTCGTGGAGGTCCTGCGCGGGCAGCCGAACTGCGTGCCGGTCGCGCCCGGCCAGCGCCACTGGGACATCTTCACCCGGCTCTGCCTGGCCGCCAGCGTCAAGGGCAACCTGGTGCCCGACGCCTACCTGGCGGCCCTTGCGATCGAGTCGGGCAGCGAGTGGATCACCACCGACCGCGACTTCAGCCGCTTCCCCGGCCTCCGCTGGCGCCACCCCCTCGACGAGTAGGCCTTCTTCGGCTCCAGCAAGGGCTCGTACCCTGCACGGCGCGCCCTGGAGGACCACCGCGGCCTGCCTGCGGCCACGCGGTCAGATCGCCGCGGTCAGCGGCCGGTAGTTGCGGCGGAGGATGCTGGGGCCGAGCAGCCACAGCGTGGCGGCGCGGACGGCCGGGTGCAGGTAGCGGGTGTGGTCGCGGCGGTGGGTCTGGGCGCGGACCCACTCGGTCCGCGGGCGGCGGCGGGCCTCGAACCGCGCCAGCGCCTCGGGGACGGCGGTACCGCCGTCGAGGCAGTCGGCGAGCACCGGCGCGTCCTCGATCGCCATCGCCGCGCCTTCGGCCATGTTCGGTGAGGTCGCGTGCGCGGCGTCGCCGACCAGCAGCACCCGGCCGCGCGCCCAGGAGGGGATGCTGACCTCCTCGATCACGCCGGCGTGCACGGGGGTGGCGTGGTCGAGCGCCCGCAGGATCGTCGCGGCCGGCTCGGCGAAGGAGGCGAACAGCTCCCGAAGCCTGGCCGCCTCGTCGGCCACGGGGGCGACGCCGGCGTCGGGGGTGACGACGTCGGCGTAGCAGTAGGCGCGGCCCGACCCGATCGGCAGGGTGAGGAAGGCCGCGCGCCGGCCGAGCAGCACCGACCAGGTGGTCACCTGCGGCGGGCACGGCACCACGAAGCGCCAGCCGACCTGGCCGACGGGCCGCGGCGCCGGCGCGCCGCGGAGGGCGAGCCGGCGCACCGCGGAGTGGATCCCGTCCGCGCCGACCACCAGGTCGTAGTCGCCGCTGGTGCGGTCGCTGAAGGCGACGGTGACGCCGCCGGTTCGCTGGGAGAGGGCCGTCGGGGCGACACCCATGCGGACCGGCGCGTCGCCGGCCCCGACCCGCAGCACCTCGTGCAGGTTCGAGTCGCTCGCCGCCACCGGCCGCGCCGAGCTGGCCAGCGGCCAGGCGGGGGTGGCGTGCGAGACCCTCGAGGCGGCGCTGGCCCTGTGGCGGGGACCGGCCCTCGCCGACGTCGGCTGGGAGCGCTTCGCCGAGGCGGAGGTGGCCCGCCTCGAGGAGTCGCGCAGGACCACCGAGGAGGACCGGCTCGACGCCGAGCTGGCCGCCGGCCGCGGCGAGCCCGCGGCGGCCATGGCCGAGGCGCTGGCCGGCGCCGAGCCGCTGCGGGAGCGCCGCTGGGGCCAGCTCGTGCTGGCGCTGTACCGCTGCGGGCGGCAGGCGGAGGCGCTGCGGCGCTTCGTCCACGTCCGCGACCTGCTCCGCGACGAGCTCGGCGTCGACCCCGGCCCGGCGCCGCGGGAGCTGCACCGCCAGGTCCTGGTGCAGGACCCGGCCCTCGACCTCCCCCACCCGGCGGCGCCGGGCGGGCCGGCCGGCGGCGGACCCGTAACCCAGTTCACGCGGCGCGCCGGCTGCGCCCTCGCCTACCAGGTGCTCGGCGACGGGCCGGTCGACCTGGTGTTCATCCCGGGGTTCAACGGCCACCTGGAGGTCCGCTGGGAGGAGCCGGCGCTCTCCCGCTTCTTCCGCCGCCTGGCCGCCTCCTGCCGGCTGGTGCTGATGGACAAGCGCGGCACCGGCATGTCGGACCGCGCGGGCGGCTACCCGCCGCTGCGGGAGCACGTGGACGACGTGCTCGCGGTGATGGACGCGGTCGGCTCGGAGCGCGCCGCCCTTGCCGCATCCTCGACGGCGGCGCGATCGCGCTGCTCACCGCGATCGCCCACCCCAACCGGGTGGCCGGGGTGGCGGCCTACGCCACCGCCGCCGCCTTCACCCCCTCGGACTCCCCGCCCGGCGTGACCCGTGCCCAGCTCGCCACGCTGCGGACGGTCGTCAGCCGGACGCTCGACGTCGAGGAGGTCCTGCCGCTGTGGGCGCCGAGCCGGGTCGGCGACGCCGCGTTCTCGCGCTGGCTGACCCGCTACATGCGCATGGGCGCCGGCGTCGGCGGCGCCGCCGAGATCGTGCGGCGCTGGCAGGAGATCGACCTACGAGAGGTGCTGCCCCAGGTCGCCGTGCCCACGCTGGTCCTGCACCGGCGCGGCGACCGAGCCATCGACCCGGGCAACGCGCGCTACCTGGCCGAGCGCATGCCGCACGCGCGACTCGCCCTGGTACCGGGCGAGGACACCATCCTGTGGGCTGGCGACGTCGACCCGATCGCCGCGGAGCTCGAGGCCTGGCTGCACGGCCTCGGCCCGGCACCCGCCGGGCGTCCGGGAGCGGCCGGGCCGCCGCGGCGCGGCACCGGCGCCTCCTGATCAGGTGCCGGCGGGGAGCGGGCCGAGGACGCAGAACTCGTTGCCCTCCGGGTCGGCGAGCACCGCCCAGGGGACCTCGCCCTGGCCGATGTCGGCGCGCCGGGCGCCCAGGCCGAGCAGCCGCTCCACCTCCGCCCCGTGCGAGCCGTCGACCGGCCGCACGTCCAGGTGCAGGCGGTTCTTGACCGTCTTGCCCTCGGGGACGGTCACGAACACCAGCGTCGGGGCAGCGGGAGCCTGCCTGACCCGCTCGGCCAGGTCGGGCGGTTCCCGCTCCCAGGGCGCGACCTCGACCTGCCCGTCCTCGGCGCGCACCGCGTGGTAGCCGAGGGCGGCGGCCCAGAACGCCGCCAGCGCGGCCGGGTCGCGGCAGTCGACCACGACCTCGGTGAGCCTGACCACCATGAGGGCCTCCCCGCTCGAGCCAGTCCGCCTCGCGTGCCAGCAGCTTTCTGCCACACCCCTGCGGCGAGCATCAAGCGGGCACCCCGGGAGGCGCCGACGTCCGTAGCACCCGCGCACGGTCGTTGACCGTCCGTGCACCGAGCGGTCACCCTGGCGGCCACCCGGAGAAGGAGCGCGCGATGTTCGTCGACATGCCCCTGGAGGAGCTACGGTCGTACCGTCCGGATCCGCCCGGGGCGGAGGACTTCGAGCCGTTCTGGAAGCGGACGCTCGACGCCGCCCGCCGGCACGACCTGGACGTCTCCCGCGCCCCCTGGGACGTGCGCCTGCCCGAGGTCCAGGTCGACGACCTCTCCTTCCGGGGCTACGACGGGCAGCAGGTGCGCGGCTGGTTCCTGCGCAGCCGCCACGCGAGCGCGCCGCTACCGTGCGTGGTCGCCTACGACGGCTACGGCGGCGGCAGGGGCCTGCCGCACGAGTGGCTCTTCTGGCCGAACGCCGGCGCCTCCGTGCTGGTGGTCGACAACCGCGGGCAGGGGTCCGGCCACCGCAGCGGCGTCACCCCCGACGTGGCCCCGCCATCAGGCCCCCACCAGTACGGCTTCCTCACCCTCGGCGTCGAGTCGCCGGAGACCTACTACTACCGGCGCCTCTACACCGACGCGGTGCGCGCGGTCGAGGCCGCCCGCACCCTGCCCGAGGTCGACGGGAGCCGCATCGTCGTCGCCGGGGCGAGCCAGGGCGGCGGCATCGCGCTGGCGGTCGCCGGGCTCGTGCCCGAGCTGGCCGCGGCGCTGGTCGACGTCCCGTTCCTGTGCCACATCGCGCGCGCCGTCGAGCTCACCGACACCTACCCGTACCAGGAGCTGCGCCTGTGGCTGCGCGCCCACCGCTACGACGCGGAGCGCGCCCTGCGGACGGTCGCCTACGCCGACGGCGTCAACTTCGCCTCGCGCGCCACCGCGCCCGCGCTGTTCTCGGTCGCGCTGATGGACGACGTCTGCCCCCCGTCGACGGTGTACGCGGCGTTCAACCACTACGCCGGCGAGGCCAGCATGGACGTGTGGCCCTACGCCGGCCACGAGGGCGGCGGCCCCGACCAGGCGCTGCGGCAGCTCGACTTCCTGCGCCGCCTCGGCGTGGTCGACTAGGACCTGTTACGTAGGTCGTCGAAGCCAGTGGTCGACGCGGCGATGTGTATGGTCGCGGCGTAGGACGGCGAGGCCGCCCTGGCTCCCAGTCGGACCGGGCGGCTCGGCGGTGATCGGCATCTCGTCCCGGCTCGGGGCGCGGAGTGTCATGGCAGTGATGCCAGGATCTCGATCAGCGCGGTCGTGGCGGGTGGGTCTGGCGGGTCACCGTACGTGGCGGCATAGATCTGGCGGGCGTTGTCGGTGAGCTGTGTGGTGTGGATGCCCGGCACCCGGTGCGCCTGCAGCGCCAGTCCGTTGAGGATCGCGACACCCATTCCGGCGGCCACCAGCGACTGGGCGACGACCGTGTCGTCGCAGGAGTAGGCGATGCGTGGCGAGAAGCCGGCGCGCTGGCAGGCCGTGATCGTGGCGGC
This sequence comes from Actinomycetes bacterium, assembly GCA_036377075.1. Lineage (GTDB taxonomy): Bacteria > Actinomycetota > CALGFH01 > CALGFH01 > CALGFH01 > DASUZB01. The sequence continues at coordinate 18,070 of DASUZB010000055.1, forward strand.
CCGACAGCGTTCGCAGCCGCCAACCCAGGCGGAGTCACGGTGGTCCTCGAGACGCTGGTTGGGTTGGTCACTGACGAGGTAGAGGGGTCGTCCAGCAGGTGGGTGAGCCGGACTCCGTCCTCCTCCAGCGGAGTGTCGGCGTGCCGGAAGATCAAGGCGACGTCGACGTGTCCGGAACGCAGCATCCCCAGGCCCTCGACCGGGTGGGCATCGACGAGGTTCAGCTCGATTCCCGGGTGCGACCGGGACAGCTCGGCGGCTGCCTTCGGTATCAGGGTGCTGAGGACCGTTTGGAAGCCGGCGAGTCGTACCCGTCCGGCACGAAGTCCCACGCGGGCGGCCAGCTCGATGGATGCGGCGTCCACTCGCCCCAGGATCTCCGTCGCCCGCCCCGCCAACAGCTCCCCTTCGGGGGTGAGTCGGATCCCACGGCCCACTCGTTGGATGAGCCCGGCTCCGGTGGCGGCCTCCAGTCGCGCCAGGTGGTGACTGACCGACGGCTGGGAGTAGTGCAGCTCCTTGGCGGCTTCGGTCACCGATCCATGGCGGGCGACCGCCTCCAGCACCTTGAGGTGGGTCAGGTTCATCATGGATCAAGTTTATCGATGAGATCTGGGCAGACTTGGCATTAGACGGCATGACACTGGGCCGCCATCATCGCGTCCTGACCGAGCTGACCGACCAAGCTCGGCCAACAGCCTGCCCCGGATTGCCGAAGGAGCACCAGCCATGTCATTCGCCCGTGTCCAGTTCTTCTCCGTCTCGCTCGACGGTTTCGGCACCGGCGAAGGTCAGAGCCACGACGCACCGTTCGGCCACGCCGGTGAGAGGCTGCACGAATGGATGTTCGTCACCCGGTGGTGGGGTGAGATGGTCGGCCAGCCCGGCGGTACCGGCGGTATCGACGACGCCTTCCTGCGGCTGCACGATGCTGGGATCGGCGCCGAGATCATGGGTGCCGGGAAGTTCGGCCCGCCCGGATGGCACGAGGACCCGCAGTGGAAGGGCGTGTGGGGTCCCAACCCGCCGTTCCACACACCGACCTTCATCCTCACCCATCACCCGCGCCCGTCGATCGAGATGCAGGGCGGCACGACGTACCACTTCATCGACGCCTCACCGGCCGAGGCGCTCGAGGCGGCCCGCGAGGCTGCCGGCGGCCAGGACGTACGCATCGGCGGGGGCCCCACCACGATCCGCGACTTCCTTGCTGCCGGGCTCGTCGACCACATGCACGTCGTGGTGGTCCCGATCCTGCTCGGCCGAGGCGTCCGCCTCTGGGACGGACTGGAGGGCCTCGAGAAGGACTACGAGGTCGAGGCCACCTCCTCGCCCAGCGGAGTCACGCACGTGACGTTCACCCGCGCGGGTGTCTGAACAGCGACCAGGACGACCGCATCCTGCAGCTCACCCCGTGAGGGATCCTGTAGGGCCTAGTCCTCGCGTGCCGCGGTGGTCCGGTCGGCGAGCGCGACGCTGTTGCGGCCGAAGGGCCGGCCGAGTTTGGCGACCTCGCGCTCGAGCTCCGGGACCATGGTGCGGGCGCGGCGCCGCAGGACGGCCTCGGCCGCCGGGCCGGTGAACAGCGTCCGCAGCGCCTGCACGCCGGCGATCGCCCTGGGCACGTAGACCCGGCGGCGGCGGTGCTCGATGCCGTTCAGGAACGCCTCGGCGCAGGCCGCCGGCGGCATCGAGCCGCCGAGCGGCCAGGGCATCTGGCGCAGCGAGGCGCGCAGCGTGGCCAGGTCCTCCCGCATGTCGCGGGTCAGGTCGGTGTCGACCCAGCTCGGGTGGGCGGTGCCGACCGCCACGCCCTTGTGGGCGAGCTCGAGGCGCAGGGCGTTGCCGAACTGCTCGACCCCCGCCTTGGCGGCGCAGTAGGCGGCCATGCCCGGCAGGGCGGTGAACGCGGCCGCCGACGACACCAACAGGTAGTAGCCGCGCGCCAGGGTGACGTGCGGCAGGGTCGCGCTGACGGTGCGGACCACGCCGATCAGGTCGACCTCGATGGTCCGTACGTGCGCCTCGATGTCGCCGACCACGATCGTGCCGCGGCTCGCGATGCCGGCGTTGGCGACCACCACGTCGATGCCGCCGAGCGCCTCGGCGACCGCCGCCACCGCGCGGTCGAGGCCGGCCTGGTCGGTGACGTCGCACTCCTGCCAGGCGTGCTCCGGGCCGAGCGAGTCGGCGAGGGCGGCCAGCGCCTGGCGCTCCAGCCCGACGAGCGCGACGCGGGCGCCGCGGGCGGCGGCGCCGCGCGCCGTCTCGGCGCCGATCCCGCGGGCGGCGCCGGTCACCAGCACGACCTTGCCGGCAAGGGGCCACCTCATGAGGCGGCGTCCCCGCGCTCGGGCTCAGCGTCCTGGACGGCGGCCAGCATCGCCCTGACCTCGCCGGCGACCTCGACCAGGGCGGCGCGGGCGCTGCCGGAGAGGTCGATCATGTTGACGAAGCCGTGGAGCATGCCGGGCAGGCGCCGCAGCGTGACCTCGGTGCCCGCGGCGGCCAGCGCCGCCGCGTACGCCTCGCCCTCGTCGCGCAGCGGGTCGAAGCCGGCCGTGACCACCAGGGCGGGCGCCAGCCCGGACAGCTCGCCGTGGAGCGGCGAGAGCCGCGGGTCGCCGCGGTCCTCCGGGGAGGAGTAGTTGCGGTCGAACCAGGCGATCTCGGACCGGGTGAGGAAGAAGCCGTCGGCGAACAGCTCCTGCGAGCGGTAGGAGGTGGTGCGGTCGACCGGCGGGTAGACGAGCACCTGCAGCGCCACGGCCGGGCGGCCCTCGCGCGCGGCGCGCTGCGCGACCACGGCCGCGAGGTTGCCGCCGGCGCTGTCGCCGCCGACCGCGAGCCGTGCCGGGTCGGCGCCGAGCGCCGCCGCGTTGTCCGCCGCCCAGCACAGCGCTTCCCAGGCGTCGGAGACCGCGGCCGGGAAGGGGTGCTCCGGCGCCAGCCGGTAGTGCACCGACAGCACGTGCACCCCGGCCTGGCGGCAGAGCAGCCGGCAGGCCTGGTCGTGGGTGTCGAGGTCGCACATGACGAAGCCGCCGCCGTGCAGGAACAGCAGCAGCGGGTGCGGCCCGCCCGGCTCGTCGGGGACGTAGTGGCGGGCGGGCAGCGGCCCGGCCGGGCCGGGGACGGTCAGCTCGGTGACCGCGCCGACCGGCAGCGGACGGCCGGTCGCGGCGGCCGCCTCGCGGCGGATCCGGCGGCGGGCGGCGGGCGGGGTGAGCGTCTCGAGCGGCCGCCGGTGCCGGCGGCGCCGCAGCGCCAGCAGCAGCTGCAGCTCCGGGTCGAGGGTGAGCCCGTCGCGGGTGACCGGCCGCCCGCCGGCGAGCCGGCGCCGCCAGGCGGGCGGCAGCGCGGCCAGCCCGCGGACGGCGCGGTACTGCAGCCGGTCGCCGAGGCGCGGGCGGGCCGGGGCGCGCGAGCGCGCCCCGGTCACGGGACCCCCTCAGCCGGCGCCGGGGTGCCGTGCTCCGCCGGGAGCCGCGGCGTGGTCAGGTGGTCGCCGGGGTCGAAGCGGTGCAGCCGGCGGCGGTACGCCGAGCTGAAGCCGGGCCAGATGGCGGAGACGCGCCCGGTCCGGTCCATGTACCAGCTGGCGCAGCCGCCGCTGGACCACACCGTCGGGCGCATGCGCGCGTCGACCTCGGCGTTGAAGTCCTCCTGCGCCTCCGGCCGCGGCTCGACCGTCGCCGCCCCGGCCCGGCGCAGGTGCCCGAGCGCCCGCAGCAGGTATTCGACCTGCGCCTCGATCATCAGCACCACCGACGTGCTGCCGAGGCCGGTGTTCGGGCCGAGCAGCAGGAACAGGTTGGGGAAGCCGGCGACGGCGACGCCGAGGTAGGCCTTCGGGCTGCCGTTCCAGACCTCGGCGAGGGTGCGCCCGTCGCGGCCGGTGATGTGCTCCGCGGCCGGCATGTCGGTGACGTGGAACCCGGTGCCGAAGATGATCGTGTCCGCCGGGTGGACCGCGCCGTCGTCGGTGACCAGCCCGTCGGGCCGCACCTCGCGGATGCCGGCCGTGACCAGCTCCACGTTCGGCCTGGTCAGCGCGGGCAGGTAGTCGTTGGAGAGCAGCACGCGCTTGCAGCCGAGGGTGTAGTCGGGGGTGAGCCGTGCGCGCAGCTCCGGGTCGGGGACGGACTCGCGCAGGTGGTGCAGGGCCAGCCGCTGGGGCAGGCGCATCACCCGCGGGCGCAGGAAGCCGAGGGTGAAGCCCTCGCGTGCCCAGTAGATCGACCAGCGGGCCAGCCGCTGGGTGGCGGGGACCGCCCGGTAGAGCCGCCGCTCGGCGTTGCTCCAGGCGCGGTCGCGGCGCGGCAGCACCCACGGGGCGGTGCGCTGGAAGACGCTCAGCCGGGCGACCAGCGGCTGGATCTCGGGGACGAACTGGATCGCCGAGGCGCCGGTCCCGACGACGGCGACCTGGCGGCCGCGCAGGTCGTGGTCATGGTCCCAACGGGCCGAGTGGAAGACCTTGCCGGCGAAGCGGTCCAGCCCGGGCAGGGCCGGGATCGCCGGCTCGCTCAGCGGGCCGGCGGCCGTGACCAGGACGTCGGCGGTCCAGGTACCCTGGGACGTCTCCACGCGCCAGTGCCGCCGCCGCTCGTCCCAGGCCGCGCCGCGCACCTCGTGGCCGAAGCGGATGCGCGGCATGACCCCGAAGCGCCGGGCGCACGCGCGCAGGTACTCCCAGATCTCCGGCTGGCCCGAGAACGACCGGCTCCAGCCCGGGTTGGGCGCGAACGAGAACGAGTACAGGTGCGACGGGACGTCGCAGGTGCAGCCAGGGTAGGAGTTGTCGCGCCAGGTGCCGCCGAGGTCGCCGGCGCGCTCGAACAGCAGGAAGTCGTCGATCCCCTGCTGCTGGAGCCGGATGGCGGCGCCGAGGCCGCCGAAGCCGCTGCCGACGATGGCGACGCGCAGGTGGGTCGGGTCGTCCCTCACCGGCCACCTCCCCGGTACCGGATCCGTCCTGTACCAGAAGACGACGGTACTGAGCAGTACCGCGTCGTTCGGGGATGGTACCATCTGGTACCAGAATGGGAAACCTGCTGACGACGGACGCTTCCGCGAACCGGGCCGCCGACCACCGCATGCGGCTGATGGAGGGCATGGCCGCCGCGGTCAGCGAGAAGGGCTACGCCGCCACGACGATCGCCGATATCGTGCGCCACTCGCGGGTGTCGAAGCGGACCTTCTACGAGCACTTCGCCGACCGGGAGGCGTGCCTGCTCGCCTGCTACGTGGAGGGCAGCGAGCTCGCCCTGCGGGCGGTCGCCGACGCCGCCCGGGCGGGCGGCTCCTGGCGGCAGCGGGTGCGGGCGGCCACCCACGCCTACCTGGAGGCGTTGCAGGCCCGTCCCGCGCTCACCCGGACCCTGCTGGTCGAGGTCCTCGGCGCCGGCCCGAAGGCGCTGGCGCTGCGCCGCACCGTCCTGCAGCGCTTCGCGAGGCTCCTCTGCGAGCTGGTGGAGGCGGGCCGGCGCGACCACCACGAGGTCCGCGAGCTGACCCCGGCGATGGCGACCGCGCTGGTCGGCGGCATCAACGAGCTGGTGCTGTCCACCGTGGAGCGGGGCGGGGTCGGCGAGCTCGGCCAGCTCGAGGAGACCATCGCCGACCTCGTCCACGCGGTCCTCTCCCCGCCTTCCTGAGCGCCGGCTCGGGCGCAGAGGAGCGAAGCGTATCGGCGGCGCAGTAGCGAGGAATCGGGGAATTCCCCATGCCTTCGCATCGATCCGCTAGCCAGCCCGCATGACCTCCGCCAGGAAGGAGCGGGCGAGCGCGTGGGTCTCGGCGGGCAGCTCGAACTGGGGGGCGTGGCCGCAGTCGCGCAGCACCACCGACTGGCAGGCCGGCAGGGCCTGCACCACGTGGCGGGCGAAGCCGTGCGGCACCAGCCGGTCGCGGTCGCCCCAGACGAACAGGGCCGGCGGCCGCAGGCCGGGCAGCCGCTCCCAGAACCCCCGCTCGCCGAACGCCTCCTCGAGGTAGATCTGGCGCATCGCCGCGAAGAACGCGACGCGCGCCCGCGGCTCGCCCATCACCCGCAGGAACTCGTCGGCGGCCGCCGCGTACCAGCCGGGGCGGACGCGGTCGGGGACGGCGAACAGCATGCGCAGCCCGGCGACCGCCGTCGCGTGCCGCAACGGCAGCGGCACCACCGCCAGCTCCGGGCGCAGCAGGCGCACGACCGGCACGAACTGGCGCAGCTTGCGGAAGGCCGGCGAGGGGGTGAGCAGCACCAGCCCGCGGACCCGGTCGGGCATCAGCAGGCCGCCCTCGATCGCGATCCGGCCGCCGAGGGAGTTGCCGAGCAGGAAGAAGCGGTCGAGCTGGAGCGCGTCGCAGAAGCCCCGGAGCCAGCGCCCGAACCACTCGGCGCTGTAGGGCGCGTTCGGCTTGTCGGCGACGCCGAAGCCGGGCAGGTCGGGGGCGAGCACCCGGTGGTCGGTCGCCAGCTCCCACACGGTCGGGAGCATCGACGCGTTGGTCGCGCCGAGGCCGTGCAGGACGACCACCACCGGCGCGTCGAGCGGGCCGGCGTCGAGGTAGGGCGTGCGGATGCCGCCGACCGACACGGTCGCGGGCCGGGGGAAGCGGGCGTCCCGCTCCCCCGTCGACAGCACCCCCTCGAACAGCAGCGCCAGCCCGAGGCTGCCGCGGACGGTGAGCCTGCCGTCCATGAACGCCCCGACGCCGCTCTCCCGCCCGGTCAGGGTCGCGACCACCGTGGCCGGGTCGGCATGGATGGTCGCCTTGACGCGCTTGCCGATGCCGTCGGTCTGCAGCACGCGCCCGTCCCGCTCGACGTGCACCGTCCAGCTGCCGGCGGGTCCCGCGTCGATCGCGATGGCCACCGGCGCCTGGTCGGTCAGCGGCCCCGAGACGCGGTCCGGCCGGGCCGCCAGCGCCGCCTCGACCTCGGCGCGGCCCGGCGCGTCCGGCGGGACGGCGCCGGCGGCGTCCCCGGTTGACCGGGGGGCTACCGCTCCGCTACTCGAGCCCCCCGGAGCCCCGATGCCGCCGAGGGCAGGATCCGATGCCACGGCCTCGCCTCCAACAGGCAGCACGACCGTTGTTACCACACAGTAACATTTGCCGGCGGCGCTGTCCCGCCTCGGATCTACGGAACCGAGGCGGACGCGTCAGCCGATCTCGTCGATGTGGGCGATGTTCGCCTGGTCGGCCTCGTCGGCGCTGGGGGTGCCGGCCAGCCACGCGTCCAGGATCTCGTCGAGCTGCGCCGGGGAGGTCAGCCGCAGGCTGAGCGCGAGCACGTTGGCGTCGTTCCACCGGCGTGCGCCCTCGGCGGTGGCGGCGTCCACGCACAGCGCGGCGCGGACCCCGGCGACCTTGTTCGCCGCGATCGAGGCGCCGGTCCCGGTCCAGCAGCAAACCACCGCCTGGTCGGCCCGCCCGGTGGCGACGTCCCGCGCGGCCGCCTCGCTGGCCCACGCCCAGTCGTCCCGCTCACCGGGCGCCAGCGCCCCGTGGGTCACCACCTCGTGGCCGCGACGGCGTAGCTGCTCGACGACCTCGCCGGCGACGCCGGTGTCCTCGTCGGCAGCGACTGCGATCCTCATCCCGCCCCCGCTCGATCGCCCAACTCACCTCCAGCCAGCCTACGGCACCCGCTGGCGGCGGGCGAGGTCGAGCAGGTGGTAGCCGGGCGGGCGGTGCGGTCGCGTGGCGTTGCAGGTGAGCAGGCGGTCGGGCTCGGTGGCGGTGACCCGCAGGCGCACCAGCCAGCGGTCGCCGGTCCGGGTGGCGAAGCCGACCGCGACCACGCCGCCGGGAGCGGCCTCGCGCGACTCGGCGACCAGCTCGTCGATCTCGGTCAGGCCCTGCTCCCGGCGGAGGAAGTGCTCCGCCGCCTGCACGGCCGGCGGGTAGCAGCAGCGCCCGCGGTAGTGCTCCAGGTCGAGGCGCCCACGCTCGTGCAGCGCGACCACCCGCGGCGCCTCGCCGGGGCCGACCCGGCCGTAGTAGACGCCCTCCGGCAGGCAGACGAGGTTGCCGGCGAAGCGGTCACCGCCGACGTGGGAGCACTCCCAGGCGCGCTCGCCGGCGCTGGTCGCCAGCGCCTGCGCCAGCGGCCGGCCCCAGGTGGCGCAGCACTGGTCGTGGCGGCCGTTGGTGCAGGCGAGGTAGAGCGGCCGTGCGAGCGGCGCGCCGTAGCCGGGCGCCGTCCCCCCGCCGAGCCGGGTCCAGTCGAGGCCCAGCAGCTCCTCGGCGTCGTCCAGGCGCAGCTCCTCGAGCCAGCGAGCCTGCCTGCCGGTATGGGCGATGAAGGCACGGCGTGGGCCGGGCGTGGCGCGGCCGGGGCGGCGGACCAGCAGCACGCGCACGCCGGTCGCGTGCCCCCGCCGCCGCAGCGCGCTGCCGACGGCCTGGTCGAGGCGGCTCTCGAGCAGCGGCTCGGAGCCCCAGGGACCGGGCTGCTCGACCAGCACCCAGGCCCGCACCAGCGACGCGGTGGCGAGCAGCGGCTCGCCCAGTCCGCGGGAGACGGCGCTGCAGGTCCCCCCGGTCAAGGACGCAGGCCCTTCAATCACTGACGTCGGACTCCAGGAGGCCTTCCCGGATGAGCCGGCGGACCAGGACGAGGCGGCTCTCCGGGTCCAGCTCGGCGGCGAGGTCGGCGACGGCCAAGCGCTCCCGCCGCAGCAGCGCGCGGAGCGCGGGCTCGACCCACGCCGGGAAGGTCAGCCGCCGGTCGCCCAGCTCCAGCACCGGCCGGCCGCCGTCGTGGCGCAACCGGCAGACCGATCCGGGGCGGCGCCGGACCACGGTCGCGTCCGAGACCGCGTCGAGCGCCAGGAGCTGCTGCAGCTGCCCGGTGAGGATCGGCGGGCGCGACGACCAGAAGCGCCGCGCCGCGGCCTCGGCCAGTTCGGCGGGCTCGAGCTCGGCGAGGCGGCGGCGCACCTCGGCGAGGCGCTCGGCCACCTCCGGGCCGATGGCGCCGGGGTCGTCGGCGAACCGCGGCGGCAGCGCGCCGTCGAACGCCGCGTCGTCGAGCACCCCCTGCACCGCCTGGCGCAGCAGCTCGCGCCAGCTGGAGGCGAGCACCCCGACGGTGAGGTGGGCGGAGGCCGACTGCTCGGTCCAGACCGCATGCGGGAACCCGACCGGCACGTAGAGGCAGTCGCCCGGCTCCAGGGTGGCGTCGAGCAGGCGCTCGCCGGGCTTCTCCGGGTCGCCTTCGTCGCCGGGCAGGTACACCTCCCAGCGCTTGCGGCCGTGGACCTGCAGCACGAAGACGTCGTGGCCGTCGGCGTGCAACCCGAGCCCGCGCGACGACCGCGGGGTCACGTACGCGTTGACCTGCACCGGGTGGGTGAGACTGAGCTCCAGGTCGCGGCAGAAGCGGGTCAGCGGCAGCCAGGAGCGGTGCAGGCTCTGCAGCACGATGGTGGCGCCGTCGGCGAACAGCCGGTAGACCTTGCCCGGGTCGGCGAGGTCGTCGAGCGGCTTGGAGCCGACCCGGCCGGACCTGGTGTAGCGCGCCGGCGGCAGCGTCGTGCCGTCCTTGACCATGCGGAAGGCCGGCAGGCGCAGGGAGGTGGCGGCGACCACGTGGTCGGCGCCGGCGACGCCGAACAGGTCGGCGAAGCCGCCGGAGTCCGCGCCCGGCCGGTACAGCGGGGCACGGCCCCAGTGCTCGCGGACGAACCGCTCCGGGTCGCCGACGCAGCGGCGCAGCGCGCTACCGGTCGGTGCCGTCGGCATCGGCCCCGAGGCCGCTGTCCGCGTCGTCGACGCCGTCGGCGTCGGTCCCGTCGGCGTCGCCGCTGTCGGCCACGTCGGTGCCGTCGACGCCGTCGGCGCGGTCGGTGCCGTCCGCACGATCGGCCCGGTCGGTGCCGTCGACGCCGTCGGCGCGGTCGGTGCCGTCGGCACGGTCCGCCCGGTCGGTGCCGTCGGCGTCCCTGCCGTCGGCGTCGCCGCCGCCGGAGTCGACGTCGTCGCTGTCGCCCGGCCGCTGGCCGGTGGTGCCACCCTGCGAGGTGGTGATGTCGTCGTCCCGGAGGGGCGGGTTGTCAGCGCTCATCAGATGGCCTCCAGCTTCGACCGAGTCGCGCCCGGTTCGGCGGACGGGCTGCCAAGCTACCGCAACCTACCACCGGCGCCCGCCGGCGTCGCCGGATCAGGTCGGGCGGCACTCGACCACCAGGCCGCCGGACGGCCGCCGCTCGACCGACGCCACCTCGAGGCCGGCGTGGCGCGCCAGCTCCCGGAACCGCGGCAGGCTGCTGGTCGTGCCGCCGAGCAGCACCATCTCGATCTCCAGGCGCCGCGGCGTGTCCTCCTCTGCCACCCCGCCGATGACCACCACCCGCCCGCCGGGGCGGGCCGCCTCGGCGCAACGGCGCAGGATCGCGGTCGTCTCCCGCTCCGGCCAGTCGTTGAGCACCTTCTTCAGCAGGTACAGGTCGGCGCCCGCCGGCAGCGGGTCGAAGAAGCTCTGGCCCACCGTGGTCACGCGGTCGGCGACGCCGGCGGCCGCGAAGGTCTCGGCGGAGCGCGCCACCGTGCCGGGGAAGTCCACCAGGGTGCCGTGGACGTGCGGCCGGGCGCGGAGGATCTCGGCCAGCATCGCCCCGGTCCCGCCGCCGACGTCGACCACGGTCCTGACCGAGTCCCAGCCGCCGGCGATCGGGACGTCCGCGTCCGGGGTGCCGTGCCCGGCCGGGCCCATGAGCGCGTCGAAGCTCGCCCCGACCTCGGGGTGGGCGGCCAGGTCCTCCCAGAACGGCAGGCCGAAGAGCTCGGCGTAGCCGGGCGCGCCGGTCCGGACGTAGGTGGGCAGGGTGCCCCAGGCGTAGGCCATGCGGCCGCCGATGCCGTCGAGGCCCAGGAAGTGCGACGAGCCGAGCAGCCCCCTGGCGGCCTCGTTGAGCGCGAACCGGCCCGGCGCGATCTCCTCGAAGACGCCCTTCCCCACCAGGTGCGCGAGCACGTTGTGGAGGGCGTCGGCGTCGCAGCCGGCCGCCGCCGCGAGCCGCTCGACCTCGGTGACGCCGGCGGCGACGTGCTCGGCGATCCGCAGGGTCGCCACCACCCGGATGCACCAGGGCGTGCACAGGTCGCTCAGCGCCTCGAGGTCGGCCCCCTGCTGCGCTTGCGTGGTCGGCATGTCAGGCTCGCTTTCGCTGTCAGGATCCGGTTGGACGGCGGCAGGGGCGGCGCGGTCGCGTCCCACCGCGACGCTACGATCGCACCATGACAGGTTCCGTTCCTGACTGGGATGCCTTGCAGGGGGCGATCGCCGGCGAGGTCGTGCTGCCCGGCTCGCCCGGCTACGAGCTGGCGCGCAAGCCGGCGATCGCCAGCTTCGACGGGTTCCGGCCGCGGGCGGTGGTGCGCTGCGCCAGTCCGGAGGACGTTGCCGCGACGATCGCGCTGGCTGGCCGGTCGGGGCTGCACGCGGTGCCGCGCAGCGGTGGGCACTGCTTCGCCGGCCGCTCCTCCACCAGCGGGGTCGTCCTCGACGTCACCCCGATGCGCTCGGTCATGCTGGCCCATGGCCAGGCGACGATCGGCGCCGGCGCCCGGCTCGGCGAGGTGTACGACGCGCTGGCGGCGCAGGGCCTGACGATCGCGGCCGGCTGCGGCCCCACCGTCGGGATCGCCGGCCTGGTGCTCGGCGGCGGGCTCGGCATCCTCGGCCGCCGGCACGGCCTGACCTGCGACCAGCTGCTCGCCGCCCGGGTCGTCCTCGCCGACGGTCGGGTGGTGGACTGCGACCAGCACCACGAGCCCGAGCTGTTCTGGGCGCTGCGCGGCGCTGGCGGCGGCAACTTCGGCGTGGTCACCTCGCTGGTGTTCCGCACCCTGCCGGCGGGGTCGGCGACCAGCTTCCACCTGCGCTGGCCGCACGCCAGGGCGGCCGCGGTCCTCGACGCCTGGCAGCACTGGTCGCCCGACGCGCCCGACGAGCTGGCGGCGAGCCTGCTGCTGACCGCCGCGGGACGGGCCGATCCCGTGGTCCACCTGATCGGCGCCATGCAGGGCAGCGAGTCCGACACCACCGCACTGCTCGACCAGCTGGTGGTCCGCGCCGGCGCGGACCCCGAGGCGGCGAGCCGCACGCACTCCCCCTACCGCGAGACCAAGCGGCAACTGGCCGAGCTCGGCGACCAGCTCGCCGAGCCGCCCCCGGACGGGCCCGCCCCACCCGGGCACCCGTTCAGCAAGTCGGAGTTCTTCCGCCGGACGCTGCCGGCGGAGGCGATCACGGCGCTGCTGCGGAACTTCCAGGTGGGCGCGGTTCCGGGCCAGGCGCGGGAGCTCGACTTCAGCCCCTGGGGCGGCGCCTACAACCGCGTGCCCGAGGACGCCACCGCCTTCGCCCACCGCGGCGAGCGGTTCCTGCTCAAGCACGCGGTGGTGGTCGACCCCGGCGCCACGCCGGCCGAGACCGAGGCCGCACGGGCCTGGCTGCGGCGCTCGTGGGCGACGGTGCACCCGTGGGGCTCTGGGCGCGTCTACCCGAACTTCCCCGACCCCGACCTCGACGACTGGGCGCGGGCCTACCACGCCGGCAACCTCGAGCGCCTCCTGCGTGCCAAGCGCCGCTACGACCCCGACGGCTTCTTCCGCTTCCACCAGTCGATCCCCAGCCACGCCGAGGCGCGCTGACGGGGGACGCCCCGCGTCAGCGGGCCTCGCCCGGGGTGATCAGGCCGCTCTCGTAGGCGACCACCACCACCTGGGCGCGGTCGCGCAGGTCCAGCTTGGCGAGGATGCGCCCGACGTGGGTCTTGACCGTCTGCTCGGCCAGCACCAGCGTGTCGGCGATCTCCCGGTTGGAGAGGCCGCGGGCGATCAGCTTCACCACCTCGACCTCGCGCGGGGTGAGGCTGCCGAGCTGGTCGGGACGCGGGCGGTCGCGGCGCGGCTGGCGGGCGAACTCCTCGATCAGGCGGCGGGTGACGGTCGGGGCGAGCAGCGCCTCGCCGGAGGCGACGATGCGCACGGCCGCGACCAGGTCGCCGGCGGTGGCGTCCTTGAGCAGGAAGCCGCTGGCGCCCGCCCGCAGCGACTCGTACACGTAGTCGTCGAGGTCGAAGGTGGTCAGCATCAGCACGCGCGGCCGGTGGCCGACCCCGTCCGGCGGGTTCATCAGCCGCCGCGTGGCCTCGAGCCCGTCCATCACCGGCATGCGCACGTCCATCAGGACCACGTCGGGCCGCAGCTCCCGGCAGGTCCGCACCGCCTCCTCGCCGTTGACGGCCTCGCCGACCACCATCATGCCGTCCTGCGCGTCGAGCAGGGCGCCGAACCCCTGCCGCACCATCGCCTGGTCGTCGGCGAGCAGCACCCGGATGGTCATCTCGGCTCCGTCGCGTGGTCGCGGCCGTCCAGCGGGAGCACCGCCTCGACCAGGTAGCCGCCCTGGGGGGTCGCCCCGGTGGCCAGGTGGCCGCCGAGCATCGCGGCGCGCTCCCGCATGCCGATGATGCCCTGTCCGGGCTGCGCCGGCCTGGCGTGGTCGGGGCGGCCCGGCGGCGCCTCGTTGCGCACGCGCAGCCACAGGCGGTCGGGCTCGTAGCCGACCTCGACGGTGGCGCTGGCGCCCGGGGCGTGGCGCAGGGTGTTGCTGAGGGCCTCCTGGATGATCCGGTAGGCGGACAGCTCCACGCCCGAGGGCAGCGGCCGCGCGGCGCCGACCACCCGCAGGTCCACCGCCAGGCCGGCGCCGCGGACGGCGGCGAGCAGCGCGTCGAGCCCCCCCATGCCCGGCTGGGGCGCGTGCTCGACGCTCGCGTCCGCCCCGCGCAGCACGCCGAGCAGGCGGCGCATCTCGGTCAGCGCCTCGCGGGCGATCGCGCTCGTCTCGGCGAGGTCGTCCTTGGCGGCCTCGGGCAGCTCGGGGATGCGGAAGGGGGCGGTCTCGGTACGCACGGCGATCACCGACATGTGGTGGGCGACGATGTCGTGGAGCTCCCGCGCGATCCGGGCGCGCTCCTCGAGCAGGGCGCTGCGCGCCTGCTCCTCCTCCTGCTGCTGCCTGCCCTCGACCAGCTCGTGCTGCAGCCGCCGCCGCGTGCCGATCAGGTAGCAGTAGGCGAACCCGACCGTCAGCAGGGCGAGGGTGGCGTAGACCTCGCCCGAGGTGGTCGCCCGGGCCCCGGTGGCGACGAAGCTGAACACGACGGTGGCACCGGTGACCAGCCAGATCCCGACCAGCAGGTGGAGGCCGACGCGGACCGCGACGGCATAGATCACGTAGATGGCGACCAGGATCACCGGCGGCGGCCACGGCGGCCCTTCCCTGGACAGCGGCGGCGCGACCACCACCACCGCCGCGGCCACCAGCATCTGCAGCCGCCAGGCGCGCAGCGGCGTCCTGCCCGCCAGGCCCAGCGGCAGCACCACCAGGACGGCGAGCGGCGGGACCAGGAAGTCGGCGATCCGGTGGTTGTCGAACATGTACTCGACGGTCGGCAGGAAGGTCGCGGCGGCGGCCAGCCAAAGCACCGGCACGCGGTAGCGGCGCAGCCAGTCGAAGCGCCAACCGCTGAGTGGCAGGTCCGGCGGCTCCGGCCCGACCAGCAGCTCGGTCGGGGCGTCGGCGAAGCGCTGCAGCGCGTCGCGCAGCGAGCGCACGTCGGAAGCTTCGCGCGCGGCGCGCCGCCAGGTCGGCGCCGGGCGCGCCGTTGCTCCGGCCAGCCGCTGCGCCGCAGCCAGCCCCCGCCGTGGCGCAGCCAGCAGCAGCCGCCGCGCCGCCGCCAGCAGGGTGGCGCGGCGTGGCCGTCCGGGTCTCGGGTCCTCGGGTCGTCGCATCGCTGGCAGGCTACATCCGGGCATCCGCGCCGGTCGTGACCCCATGGGGTGATCTCCTGCCGGCGGCGTGCTACCGCGGAGCTACCGGCGTGCCCGACCGTGGCACCGGCACGGGACCGCGACCGCCTGACCGGTTCGTCGCGCTCCTCCCTGGTTCGGCACGTGGCGCGGCCGGCCTCCTGCGACCTGGGCGCCAGCCGCGGGCCCACCCGCTACCCGAGCGGTAGCGGCAGGACGGCTCCGTGGGGTGACGCGGCCTCCGCGGCTGCGCTGGGACCTTCCGCTCGACGGCCAGAACCGCTGGCCTGCTGGAACGGAAGGCATTCCCGATGGCCACCAACGCCCCCTGGACGCTCGAGCTGCCGCGCCCGGCGCCACCCCGCGCCCGGCGCCTGCCCTCGCGGCTGGTCGCCGCCGTCATGGTCGCGGTGCTCGCGCTCGGGTTGGTCGCGGTCCGCGCCGACGGCATGCCGCGCACGCCGGCCTCCACCCTGGCCGGCGCGGCCTCGTCCCTCGGCCGGGGGGCCGCCGCGGCCGCGGTTGGCCGGCTGGTCGCCGCCCCCGCGGGCCAGAGGCCCCTCCCTGCCGTGCCGGCCGACTTCCCCGCCGTGATGCGCTACGCCCCGGTGCCGGTGCGGATGGCCGACGGGATCGTCCGGCTGGCCAAGCCGGACGGCGCCTGCTCGGTACCCGGCGGCGGCACGCCCTTCGGCTTCGGGCGCGTCTGCAAGGTCCACGACTACGGCTACGACCTGCTGCGCTACGCGCACGCCACCGGGCAGGTGCTGACCGGCGAGGCGCGCAGGCAGCTCGACGGCATGCTCGACCACGACCTGCACGCCCAGTGCCGCGCGACCGGGCACGGCATCGCCGGGCTCGGCTGCGACGCGGTCGCCGAGGCGTTCAGCGCCGGCGTCTCCTTCAACTCCTGGCGCCAGCACTACGGCAACCCCGGCAAGGAGCCGATCCCCTGGGTCGCCGGGCTGCTGGCGCTCGCCCTCGCCACGCCGCTGCTGGCGCGCCGGCGCCGGATCCTCGCCGCAGCCCGTTGGCGCCGCCGTGCCGCCGCCCTTGGCGGCGTGGGCCGCCTGCGCCTCGCCCTTCGGCGCGCCGGTCGCCGGCCGGGCCACGCCGGCCCGGGTGGCCACCGCGCGGGTGGGGGCGGCCACGGCCGGCTGCGGGCGCTCGCCGACGCCACCCCGGCCAGCCGGGACCGCTACGTCGACTTCCTGCGGGTCGCCAGCATCGTGACGGTGGTGCTCGGCCACTGGACGATGACCGCAATGGGCCGCTCGGGGCACGGCCTGACCGCTGGGAACGTGCTGTCGAGCACGCCGGGGCTGTGGCTGGCCACCTGGGTGCTCCAGGTCATGCCGGTGTTCTTCGTCGTCGGCGGCTTCTCCAACATGGTGAGCTGGGAGGCGCTGCGGCGCCGCGGCGGCGGCTACGTCGAGTACCTGTCCGGCCGCATGGCGCGGCTGCTGCGGCCGGTGCTCGCCTTCGCCGCCGCCTGGCTGCTGCTCCCGCTGGTCCTCGGCGGGCTCGGCGTGCCCGCCGAGCAGGTGGAGCTGGTCGGCAAGGTCATGGGCCAGCCGCTTTGGTTCCTCGGCGTGTACCTGGTGGTGGTGGCGCTGGCGCCGGCGATGGTGCGGCTGCACCGCCGCCACCGCCTGCGGGTGCCGCTCGCGCTGGCCGCCGCGGCCGCCGCGGTCGACGCGCTGCGCCACGCCAGCGGCAGCGACCAGGTCGGCTACGTGAACCTGCTGCTGGTCTGGGTGCTGGTGCAGCAGGTCGGCTTCTTCTACGCCGACGGCACGCTCACCCGGCTCTCCCGCCGCGCGCTCGCCGGGGTCGCCGCCGCCGGCCTCGGCGGCATGGTGGTGCTCACCGGGACGGGGCTGTACCCGCCGAGCATGGTCGGCCTGCCAGGCGAGCCGTCGAACATGAGCCCGCCGACGATCTGCATCGTCGCCCTGACCGTCTGGCAGGTCGCCCTGCTGATGCTGGCACGCGGCCGGGTGTCGGCCTGGCTTGCCCGCCGCCGGCCCTGGACCGCGGTGATCGCGGTCGGCTCGATGGCGATGACCCTCTACCTGTGGCACATCACCGCGATGGTCGCCCTCTACGGGCTCGTCCTGGCGCTGCACGGGCCGCTGCCGAGCCCCGGCGGGGCGCTGTGGTGGGCGACGCGGCCGCTCTGGCTGGCGCTGCTGGCCGCCGCGCTGGTCCCGATGGCCCTGCTGCTGTCCCGGTTCGAGCGGCCCGGCCGGCGCGAGCGCAGCGCGGCCGTGGCGCGGCGCCCGGCGGAGACGCCGGCCGGCCGCCTGGCCGCCGTCCTCGGCCTGGTCCTCGCCACGCTCGGGCTGCTCGGCTTCGTGGCCAGCGGGTTCACGCCGCTGTTCCCGGCGGCGGGCGGTCGGCTGCTGGTGCTGCACGTCGGTCCGCTGCAGAACCTGGTCTACCTGGTGGTCGGCGCCTACCTCGCCGGGGCGGCCCGCCGGGGCGCCGTCGCGCGCCCGCTCCCCTGGCTGCTGGCCGCGGCCGGCACCGCGCTCCCGCTGCTGCTCGCGCCCGCCGACCCGACCGGGGTGGGCCTCCACCTGGCGCTCACGGCGCTCGCGCTGGCGGTGGCGGCGACCCGGCGCCCGTGGGCAACCTCGGCGCCGGTGACGGCCCCGCCTGCTACCGTCGCTTGGCACGCCGACGGGTCGGAACGGGGTCGATCATCGTGGGAACGGAGGTCGGGCGCGGCCTGATCGCGCGCCTGCGCGAGCGCCAGGAGTGGAAGCTGTGTGCCGTCCTGCCGAGGGCCAGCCGCCCGCTGGCGGCGGCCTGGTGGGCGCTGCTGCTGCTGCGCGGCGTGCTGCCGGCGGTGTTCGCCATCGCCATGGGCGCGCTGGTCGGCGCCGTGCAGCACGGTGCCGGCCTGGCCGCGCCGCTGTTCGCGGTCGGCGTCGTGTTCGTGCTGCTGCAGGTGCTCGTCCCGGTCCACCTGGCGGTCAGCCTCAACCTCGGTGACCGCACCGCCGCCTGGCTGTACGACCGCCTGACCGAGGCGTGCGTCGCACCGCCGGGCATGGGCCACCTGGAGGACCCGGCGCTCACCACCGACCTCACCGTCGCCCGCGACTTCGACCTGGGCATGACCGGCCCGCCGCTGTCGATGTCGATGGACTTCATCGCGGGCGGCCTGGTCGAGATGGTCGGCGGCCTCGCCTCCGCGGTGGTGCTGGCCGCCTACGCGTGGTGGGCGCCGCTGCTGCTGGCCGGCGCCTGGCTGGCCACCCACTGGCTGCTGCGCGAGTCCTCGGTGTGGAAGGACCGCAACACCGAGGAGGTGCGCTCCGCCCAGCGCGACTCGGACTACGCCTACCGGCTCGCCGTCGACCCGCCCGCGGCCAAGGAGCTGCGCCTGTTCGGGCTGGTCGGCTGGACGATCGAGCGCTTCGTGGCGCGCCGCGCCCGCCTGCACGAGCTGCAGTACCGGGCCACGCGCCTGCGCGAGCGGTCGGTGATCTGGAGCCTGCTGCTGGTGGTCGCCGCGAACGTGGTGGTGTTCTGGTCGCTCGCCGACGCCGCCATTGGTCAGCATATCGGGCTCGACCGGGTGGTGGTCTTCGCCCAGGTCGCCGTCGGCACGAGCATGATCGCCTTCGGCGGCCTCAACTGGGCGCTCGACGGCGCGGCCGCACCGGTGGCGGCGTCGCTGCGGGTGGCGCCGGCGATGCGCGGCGCCGGCGCGCTGCCGCCGGGCAGCCGATCCGCCGACGGCATGCCGGCGACCGGGATCCGCTTCAGGGACGTCCGCTTCGCCTATCCCGGTGGCGCGCCGGTGCTCGACGGCGTCGACCTGACCGTGCCCGCCGGCTCGTCGCTGGCGATCGTCGGCCAGAACGGCGCCGGCAAGACCACCCTCGCCAAGCTGCTGTGCCGGCTCTACGACCCGCAGGTCGGCGCCATCGAGGTCGACGGCGTCGACCTCCGCGACCTCGACCTCGACGGCTGGCGCTCGCGGGTCACCGCCGTGTTCCAGGACTTCGTCCGCTTCGAGCTGCCGCTGCGCGACAACGTGGCGCCTGCGGGCGCGGGCGACGACGCCGTCCTCGCCGCCCTGGAGGAGGCGGGCGCCGCGGGCCTGGCGGAGCTCGACACCGTCCTGGCGCGCGGCTACGAGGGCGGGACGGACCTCTCCGGCGGCCAGTGGCAGCGGGTCGCGCTCGCGCGGGCGCTGTGCGCGGTGCGCCTCGGCGCCGGCATGGTCCTGCTCGACGAGCCGACCGCCCAGCTCGACGTGCGCGGCGAGGCGGAGATCTTCGACCGGATCCTCGCCACCACGCGGCACTGCACGACGATCCTGATCTCGCACCGGTTCTCCACCGTGCGCCACGCCGACCGCATCTGCGTGCTCGAGCACGGCCGCGTCGTCGAGCTCGGCAGCCACGCCGAGCTGATGGCGCTCGGTGGCCGCTACCGCACCATGTTCGACCTGCAGGCGCAGCGCTTCGGCGCGGGCGAGGACGAGGAGGGGATGGCGTACGACGTCCTCTCCTGACCAGGCCGTCCCTGACGACCTGCCGCCGGCGCTGTCGTCGATGTGGCGGCTGTGCCGCCTGGGCTACCGCCACGAGCCGGGGCTGCTGGTCGCCGCGTTCGTGCTGTCGCTGGTCGCCGCGCTCCCGGACGCGCTGCTGGCCCTGTGGCTCAAGCTCCTCGGCGAGGGCGTGCTGGGGCACGACCGGCGCCTGCTGCTGGTGGCCGCGATCGGGCTGGGGACCTCGGCGGCCGCCACCTGGGTCCTGCGCACGGTCAGCACGCGCGTCCAGCGCCGCTTCCGCGACAAGGTGACGATCGCGCTCGAGTCCCACGTCGCCCGCCTGCAGGCGTCGGTGGCGACCATCGCCCACCAGGAGCGCCCCGACTACCTCGACCGCCTGGCGGTCCTGCGCGACCAGGTGTTCGTGCTCGACCACATGTACATGTCGCTGTTCACCACCGCCGGCTGGGTGCTGCGGCTGGCGGTGACGGTGGGGCTGCTCGCCTCGGTCCATCCCGCGCTCCTCCTGCTGGCGCTGTTCGCCCTGCCGACGGTGCTGACCTCGACCTGGCGGCCCGCGGTCGAGCGCGCCGCCGAGGAGCGCGGCTCGGCGTCCCGGCGGCTGGCGCGCCACCTGTTCCAAACCGCCACCACCGCCCCACCAGGCAAGGAGGTGCGGGTCACCGGCATCGGCCCCCGCCTGGTCGCCGAGCGCCGCGAGGCCTGGGAGCGCTGGTACGGGCCGGTCTCGGAGGCCCGCTGGGGCTCGGCCGTCTGGAACGCGCTGGCGTGGGCGGTGTTCGGCGGCGCCTACGTCGGCGCCGTGGTGTTCGTCTCCTCCGGCCTCCACGCGAGCCCCGGCGACGTGCTGCTGGTGCTGGCGGCCGGCTCGCGGCTGTCGGCCTACATCGGCGCGACCGTCGGCGAGATCGGCTTCCTGCGGGGCATCTGGATGGACGGGTCGCGCCGCCTCGCCTGGCTCGAGGACTACGCCGCCGCGCTGGCCGCGCCGGCCGACCTGGCGGCGCCGGCGACGCTGGCCGGGGGCATCCGGCTCGAGCACCTGTCGTTCGCCTACCCGGGCACCGACCGGCTGGTGCTCGACGACGTCAGCCTCGACCTGCCCGCCGGCGCGGTGGTCGCGCTCGTCGGCGAGAACGGCGCCGGCAAGACCACGCTGGTCAAGCTGCTCTGCAAGCTCTACGAGCCGACCGCTGGCCGGATCCTGGTCGACGGCGTGCCACTCGCCCGCGTCCACGCCGACCAGTGGCGGGCGCGGCTGGCAGGCGCGTTCCAGGACTTCTTCCGCTTCGAGCTGCGGGCGCGCCACAGCGTCGGGGTCGGCGACGTGCCCCGCCTGGACGACGAGCCGGCGGTGACCACCGCCGTCGGGCGCGCCGGCGCCGGCGACGTGATCGAGCGGCTCGCCGCCGGCCTCGAGACGCAGCTCGGCCCGACCTGGCCGGACGGCGTCGAGGTCTCGTTCGGCCAGTGGCAGAAGCTCGCCCTGGCCCGCGGGTTCATGCGCGACCGCCCGTTGCTGCTGGTGCTCGACGAGCCCACCGCTGCCCTGGACGCCGAGACCGAGCACGCCCTGTTCGAGCGCTTCGCCGCCGCTGCACGCGGCGAGCCGCCCCGGCGCTCCGACGGCGCGGCCAGCCCGGACGGGCGCATCACCATCCTGGTGTCGCACCGCTTCTCCACCGTGCGCATGGCCGACCTCATCGTCGTGCTCGACGGCGCCCGCGTCCTGGAGGTCGGCAGCCACGGCGAGCTGCTGGCCAAGGGCGGCCGCTACGCCGAGCTGTACGGCATCCAGGCCGCCGCCTACCGCTAGGGCTTGCGGCCGACGCCCGCGTAGCCCCAGACGTCGATCGGGTTGATGCCGGCGATTCCGCGCTGCTGATCCGTCAGGTCATCCTCCGTACGGGCCCCGCGCTTCGGCCTCCTTGGCGATCCGCGCGAGGATCTCCGGTGTCTCCTCCCGATGCGCGGCGAGGACGCAGATCGCGTCCATGACGTAGTGGTACTGGTCCACCTGGTCGATCTTGTCGAGGTACGCGGCGTCGGTGAGGTGCTCGAGGTAGACCACGTCCGGCAGGTCGTTGTCGGCGAACCGCAGGATGGTGAAGGCGCCGGTCATGGCCGGATGCGCGCCGGCGCTGTACGGCAGGACCTGCAGGATGACGTTGGGCACCTGGGTCGCCTCCAGAAGCCGCTCGATCTGGGCGCGCAGCACCGCAGGGCCGCCGACCGGCCGCCGCAGCGCCGCCTCGTCCACCACCGCCCAGAGCTGCGGCCCGCCACGCCTGGTCAGCAGCCGCTGGCGCGCCAGGCGCAGCGCCACCCGGCGCTCGGTCTCCTCGGCGGGCTGGCCGAACTGGGCGCGCTGGATCACCGCGCGCATGTAGTCCTCGGTCTGCAGGAGGCCGGGCACGAACTGGCCCTCGTAGGCGCGGATCAGCTGCGCCGCCGACTCGAGGTCGACGTAGGCCCGGAACCACTGCGGCATCAGGTCGCTGTACTCGTGCCACCAGCCGGGGGCGTTGGCCTCGCGGGCAAGGACCACGAACGAGGCGACCTCCCCGGGGTCGCTCACGCCGTAGAGGCGGAGCAGGTCGACGACGTCGCGCTCCTTGAAGCCGACCTGGCCGTTCTCGAGCCGGTGGATCTTCCACTCCGACGCCCGGATCGCCTCGCCGGCCTCCTCCCGCGGGATCCCCGCGTCGGTGCGGAACCGCCGGAGCTGCGCGCCGACCAGCATCCTGCGGACGGTCGGCCCACCCCCCGGCTGCACCATGCCCTGACCTACCTCCTTCGTCCCGATCGGCGCATAAGTCTGCCATGCTCTCCCGGCGAGCACGAGCGGCGCCCGCGGGTCTGCCGGCACCATGCCCACACGTGCGGCGACCGAAGGGAGCCCGGTGAGCTTCAGCCACTTGTCCCGGCTCGAGTGCGGGCGGTGCCACCGCGGCCATGACGCCGCCGTGCCGCAGAACCTCTGCAGCGCCTGCGGCTCACCCCTGCTCGCCCGCTACGACCTGGCGGCGGTCCGCTCCTCACTGTCCCCGGCGGACCTCGCCGGGCGGTCGCCCGACCTGTGGCGCTACCACGAGTTGCTGCCCGTCGGCCGCGCGGGCGCGGTGACCACGCTGGGTGAGGGAATGACGCCGCTGCTGCCGATGGCCCGCTACGGCGAGCGGATCGGCCTGCCCCGGCTGCTGATGAAGGACGAGGGTCTGATCCCGACCGGCTCGTTCAAGGCCCGCGGCGCCGCCGTCGGCGTCTCCCGCGCGGCCGAGCTGGGACTCCGCCGGCTGGCGCTGCCCAGCAACGGCAACGCCGGCGCTGCCTGGGCGCTCTACGCCGCCCGCGCCGGGCTGGCCACCACGGTGGTGATGCCGCGCGACGCACCGGAGATCACCCGCCGCGAGTGCGTCGCCGCCGGCGCCGACCTCCGCCTGGTCGACGGCCTGATCGGCGACGCCGGGAGGATCGTCGGCGAGCTGGTCGCGGGGGCGGACGGGCGGGTGTTCGACGCCTCGACGCTGAAGGAGCCGTACCGCGTCGAGGGCAAGAAGACCATGGGGTTCGAGATCGTCGAGCAGC
Organism: Actinomycetes bacterium; assembly: GCA_036377075.1. Classification (GTDB taxonomy): domain Bacteria; phylum Actinomycetota; class CALGFH01; order CALGFH01; family CALGFH01; genus DASUZB01. The sequence continues at coordinate 41,015 of DASUZB010000055.1, forward strand.
TCGGCTGGCGGGTGCCCGACGCGATCGTCTACCCGACCGGCGGCGGCGTCGGGCTGATCGGCATCCACAAGGCGCTGGAGGAGCTCCGCGAGCTGGGCTGGATCGCCGCTGGCCCGCAGCCGCGGCTGGTCGTGGTACAGGCCGACGGCTGCGCCCCGATCGTGCGCGCCTTCGAGCGCGGGGAGCGGGAGAGCAGCCCCTGGCCGGACGCCCACACGGTCGCCTTCGGCATCAACGTGCCCAAGCCCCTCGGCGACTTCCTCATCCTGGCGGCCTTGGCCGCGACCGCGGGGACGGCGATCAGCGTGAGCGACGCCGAGCTGCTGGCCGACCTGCGGGAGGTCGCCTCGCTCGAAGGCGCCTTCGTCTGCCCGGAGGGGGCGGCCGCCTTCACCGCCGCCCGCAAGCTGCGCGCGTCCGGCTGGCTCGGCGCCGACGACCAGGTCGTGGTCCTGAACACCGGCGCGGGCCTGAAGTACCCGCAGACGGTCCCGGTGGACGCCCCGGGCGGATGAAGCGTCTTTCACACTCGCCCGCGCGGTGCCCGTGACCTGAGCAAGGGCACGGCCCGGCGGGATCGGTCGGCGCCGGCTAAAGGGAGTTTCATCCAATTCTGCGCCCTTCCTGAGAGATAGTGATCACTCTCACCCGTGCATCGGTGCCAACCCGGGAGGAGGGCGACCGCCCCATGAGCGCCAACGGGATCCGGCTCGCGTCCCCGGCCGGCATGGCCCGGTCCGCCACGGCTCCGGTGGCGGCGCAGCGGCGCGTTCCGCTCGTCGAGGCGCTCGAGCAGTACCGGCGCACCGGGACGGTGCCGTTCTCCTGCGCCGGGCACAAGCTCGGCAACGGCGCGGACCGCGAGCTGGTCGCGACGCTCGGCGCCGAGCTGTTCGCGGCCGACGTCTGGCTCGACACCGCCAGCTACGACCGGACGCTGCGCGAGGCCGAGGCGCTCGCCGCCGCCGCCTGGGGGGCCGACCGGACGTTCTTCCTCGGCAACGGCTCCTCGAGCGGCAACCACGCCTTCCTGCTCGCCACCCTGAGCCCGGGCGACGAGGTCATCGTCGCCCGCGACCTGCACAAGTCCATGCTGGCCGCGCTGATCCTCACCGGGGCGCGGCCGGTGTACGTCGCCCCCCGGCTCCACCCCGAGCTGGGCATCGCCGTCGGCGTCCACCCCGACGACGTGGCGGCCGCCCTCGACGCCCACCCCGCCGCCAAGCTGCTCGCCCTGGTCAGCCCGTCCTACTTCGGCGTCGCCGCGGACGTGGCCAGGATCACCCGCCTCGCCCACGACCGCGACGTCACCGTCTACGTCGACGAGGCCTGGGGACCGCACTTCTCCTTCCACCCCGAGCTGCCGCTCGCGGCCATGGCCGCCGGCGCCGACGGCGCGGTCACCAGCACCCACAAGATGCTGAGCAGCCTCAGCCAGAGCTCGATCCTGAACGTCCGCGCCGGGCGCGTCGCGCCCGACCGGGTCGCTTCCGCGGTCAAGCTGACCCAGACCACCAGCCCGCTGGTGCCGCTGCTCGCCTCGGTCGACGCCTGCCGGCGGCAGATGGTGCTCGAGGGCGAGGCCCTGCTCGACCGTACCCTCGACCTGGCAGCCGCCGCGCGGCGCCGCCTGGCGATGCTCCCCGGGCTCGAGGTGCTCGACGCGGCCGCGCTCGACCTGCCGCCCTTCCAGCTCGACCCGACCAAGCTGGTGGTCGACGTCGCCGGCCTGGGCATCACCGGGCTCGAGGCGGAGCGGGCGCTGCGCGACCACTTCGCACTCGCGCCGGAGGGCAGCGACCTCTCCTCGGTGATCCTGTTCGTGACCATCGGCGACAGCACCTCCAGCGTCGAGCAGCTCGTCGGCGCGTTCGCCGCGCTGTGCGCCGAGCGCGGAGGGATCCAGCGGGGGCCGGCGGCGCAGGCGCCACCGCGGTCGTCCGGGGCGGCGATCGCCCCCGGCGTGCAGGCGATGACGCCGCGGGACGCCTTCTTCGCCCCCGCCCGCACGGTGCCGCTGGCGGCGGCCGCCGGCGAGGTGGCCGCCGAGCTGGTCACCCCCTACCCCCCAGGCATCCCGGTGCTCGCCCCCGGCGAGGTGATCACCGCCGACAAGCTCGCCTACCTGGCCGACGGCGGCGCCCACGGCATGTACGTCTGCGGGCCCGCCGACCCCTCCCTGGCGACCATCCGCGTGGTCGCAGCCGACAGATCGGAGTCGACATGGACCTCGTGACCACCGACCAGCGCATGGCGGCCCGCTTCGCCAAGCTCCGCGCGGCCGCCGACGGCCGGGCGCCGGCGCCCACCGCCCAGCCGGCGACCTCCAGCCAGCCGCGGATCCCCTTCGCCGGGCGCCTCCTCCTGCTCGGCTGCGGCTCGGTCTCGCGCTGCCTGCAGCCGCTGCTCCTGCGCCACCTCGACATGGACCCGACCAAGCTGACCGTGCTGGACTTCGACGACCGCGCCCTGCCGGACACCGACCTGCTGCAGGCCGGCGCGCGGCTGGTGCGGCACCGGATCAAGCCCGACAACCTGGCCTCCACCCTGCGCGGCCAGGTCGGCCCCGGCGACCTGCTGGTCAACCTCACCTGGGACATCGCCACCGAGGACCTGGTGAGCTGGTGCCACGACCACGGCGTCCTCTACGTCGACACCTCGGTGGAGCTGTGGGACAACACCTTCGCCGACCACGCGGCGACGCGGCCGGTCGACCGCACCCTGTACGTGCGGCACATGGCCCTGCGGCGCCTGGCGACCGCCTGGCGGGGCCGTGGCCCCACCGCGGTGGTGGAGCACGGCGCCAACCCCGGGCTGGTGAGCCACTGGACCAAGGTCGCGCTGCGCGACATCGCCATCGCCATGCTGTCCGAGCCCGAGCGCCTGCCCGCGCCGCTCGACGGGGCGCGCAGGGAGCGGCTGGCCGACGCGCTGGGCGCCGGGGAGTGGGCGCGCCTGGCGATGGAGACCGGCACCAAGGTGATCCACATCTCCGAGCGCGACACCCAGATCAGCGACCTGCCCAAGGAGGTCGGCGAGTTCGTCAACACCTGGTCGATCGCCGGGTTCTACGAGGAGGGGACCGCCACCGCCGAGCTCGGCTGGGGCACCCACGAGCGCCGCCTGCCGCCCGGCGCCCACACCCACGGGACCGGACCGCGCAACCAGATCTGCATCGCCCGTCCGGGCATGGACACCTTCGTCCGCTCCTGGGTGCCGCTCGGCGGCCAGATCGAGGGCATGGTCATCCGCCACGGCGAGGCGTTCACCATCAGCGACCACCTCACCGTCTGGGACGGCGACCGGCCCGCCTACCGGCCCACCGTGCACTACGCCTACCTGCCGACCGACGCGGCCATGGCCTCCCTGCACGAGTGCCGCATGAACGGCTACGAGCTGCAGGAGCGCCAGCGCATCATGGACGACGACATCGTCAGCGGCGCCGACGAGCTCGGGGTCCTGCTGCTCGGCCACGACCTCAACGGCTGGTGGACGGGCTCGCAGCTCGACATCAAGGAGGCCCGCGAGCTGGTGCCGCACCAGAACGCCACCACCCTGCAGGTGGCGGCGTCGGTGCTCGGGGCGGTCGCCTGGATGCTGCGCAACCCCAGCCGGGGGCTGTGCGTGCCCGACGACCTCGACCACGACGAGGTGCTCGAGGTGGCCAACCCCTACCTCGGCCCCTGCCCGTCGATCCAGACCGACTGGACGCCGCTGAAGCGGCGCGGCTACCCGTTCGAGCAGGTCAGCGGTGGCCCTCCCCGCGACGACGACGTCTGGCAGTTCGCCAGCTTCCTGACCAGGTGAGCGGGAGCCTGTCGTGCTCGCTGGCACCGACCCCGGGCGGGGTCACCAGGTCGGCGTCTTCGACGCGCCCGCGACCTGGGACGACCAGTGGATCCGCCGGGGGATCGACCGGGCGACGCTGACCTGGGAGGGGACCAGGCCGGCCCGGCTCGACCAGCTGCTGGCCACCGGGCTGACCGACTCGTTCGGCATGACCCTGGGGTGGACCGTGTTCAGCCTGCTTGCCCTGCAGGCGAACGGGTTGGCCGGGGTCGGCGTCTACAGCGCCGCCATGCTGGTCGGCGTCGCGCTGTCGGCGCCGGCCACGGCCTGGCTCTCCCCCCGCCTGGGCGCCGGGGCGCTGCTGCGCTGCACCTCGGCGGTCGAGGCGACCCTGCGCGTCCTGAGCTTCGTCCTGCTGCTGGCCGGGGCGCCGGTGCCGGTGCTCGCCGCGACCATCGTGGTGATGTACGCGTCCGGCCTGGCCTGCTACGCCGGCATGCGGGCGGAGGTCAGCGCGGCCAGCCCACCCGACCGGACCGCCGCCACCATGACCATCTTCGTGACCGCCATCCTGGCGATCGAGGCCGCCGGCGTCGCCAGCGCCGCGCTGCTCCCCGGCGACCCGCCCGGCACGGCCGGGGGCCTGCTGGTCGTGGTGGTGGCGGTCTACGGCCTCTCCCCGCTGCCCGTCTGGCTGGTCGCGCGCGGCGCCCTGGTGGGCAGGGCGCCGCGGCGCGCAGCCAGGCGCCGGCGTGGCCGCGCCTGGCTGCCGCTGCTGGCCGGGGCACTGGTCATGCTGCTCGGCTCCGGTCCCGCCCTGCTCGCCGTCGGCCTCGCCGCCGAGCTGTACGGGTCGCGCTGGGTCGCCGGGTCGGCGCTGGCGTTCACCGCCGGGGCGCTGCTGGCGCCGTGGGCGGTCGCCCTGCTGGAACGCTGCCGGCTGCCGGCGAGCGTCACCTGGCCCGCCTGGGGCGCCGGGATGCTCCTCGGCTGGATCCTCGCGCCGAGGTTCCTCGCCGGGCTGATCGTCGCCCAGGTCCTCGCGGGCCTGTGCGTCGCCGCCTTCGAGGGCAGCATGGACGCCTACGTGGCCGCGAGGCACGCCCGCGCGCAGCTGGCGGGGGGCCTGGCGGCCAGCGAGGCGGTGCGCGCCCTCGGCGGCGCCGCCGCCGTCGCCACCCTGCCCGAGCTGGTCGGCACGCGCGCGATCGCCGGCTTCAGCGGCCTCGCCAGCGCGCTGCTGCTGACCGCGGCGCTGGTGGCGGTCCTCGCCCACCGGTGGACCCGGTCGGCACCGGCGCGGCGGCCCGCCCGCCGCCGGCCCGCGCCAGCGGCCCGGCGCGGCCAGCCGGTACCGGTGCCCGCGCTCGCGTTCAGCATGGCCGGTACGCCGAACGGCATGCCCACGGCGGGCGTCACCCGGGCGGTCCGCCACGCTCCCCGCCAAGTCCACGAACGGAGGTGGACCCGAATGAACAGCCAAGGCAGGCACCTTCCCGCGGCCGACGGCTGGCCCTGGCAGCTCCGCGGCAGGCGTCGGCCGGTCGCCAGGTGGGCGCTCAGCCTGCTGGTGCTCGCCGCCGTCGGCGGGGTGATGTTCCAGGTCGGGCAGGCGCTCGACCCGGCGAGGTCGGCCTCGGCGCAGCCGGCGCCGACCTACGCGCTGATCACCGCGCCCACGCCGACGACCACGGCGCGCGCGGCGACGGCCACCACCACCAAGGCGCCGCTGCCGCGCGTGCTCGAGCTGATCACCCGGAACATCGGCACCGAGCAGAACCCCGACCGGGTCTACCTGCAGCACGGGGTGGTGGGCGTGCCGCAGGCCCTGCAGGGCAGGCATCCCCAGTTCGTGGTGCGGCGCGGTGAGCTGATCAGGATGCGGGTGAACAACCAGGACCAGTTCATCCACAGCTTCACGTTCGCCAAGTCGCGCGTGAACCTGGACGCCTGGGAGGGCACGACCTCGTCGGCGACCTTCCGCGCGCCGACCACGCCGGGCACCTACCAGTTCTACTGCCGCTACCGCAAGATCGGCATGTCGGGCACGCTGGTGGTTCGGTGAGCCCTCTCAGCCCCTGACGATCGCGTCCGCGGCGACCTGCCACTTCTGCTGCCGGTCGCCGCTGAGGGTGACGATGGCCAGCTTGGTCGACGACGGCGGGTAGATCTCGGGGTCGCTCAGCTGCGACTGTGGCAGCAGCGGCTTGGCCAGCGACACCGGGGTGCCGTAGCTGACGTACTTGGAGATTCGGGCCTGCACCGTCGGGCTGAGCACGTAGTTCATGAAGCGGGCGGCGTTGCCAGGGTGCGGCGCGCCCTTGGGGACGCACATCACGTCCACGAACCGCAGCGAGCCCTCCCTGGGGATGTCGTAGGCGATGTCGGGGTTCTGCTCCTGGGCCTGGAACGCGTCGCCGCTCCACCCCTGCGCCAGCCAGGTCTCGCCGGCGGCGAGCTCGTCGATGTAGGTGTCGTCGGTGAACTTCTTGAGCCTCGGCTTGATCGAGCGCACCAGCCTGACGACCTCGGCGAGGTCGTTGTCGTTGGTCGAGTTGGGGTTCTTGTGGAGGTAGAGGAGCGCGCAGCCGATCAGGTCGGTGACCTCGCGCAGCAGGGAGACACGGCCGCGCATGCCGGCGGGCGGCGCGAACACCGCCGCCCACGAGTCCACCCTCCCGCCGGGGACGCGCTTCTTGTTGAAGCCGATGCCGGTGGTCCCCCACTGCCACGGGATGGTGTAGCGGTTGCCCGGGTCGTAGTCGGTGTTGACGAACTCCTTGTCGAGGTTGGTGAGGTTGGGGATGAGGTCCTGGTGCAAAGGCTCGATCAGGTTGAGGCTGCGGTAGGTCGGGATGAAGTTGTTGGTCGGCACGATGATGTCGTACTGGGTGGGCGCGGCGCGCATCTTGGCGAGCAGGTCCTCGTTGGAGGAGAAGACGTCGTAGTTGACGCGGACGTTGGTGTGCGCCTGGTACGCGGGGATGGTCTCGTCGTCGATGTAGTCGGGCCAGTTGTAGATGTTCAGCAGGCGCTCGTCGCGCCGGTTGCCCGGCAGCGACAGGGGGCCGGCGCCGCTGCCGCCGCGGCCCAGCCCGGCCACGGTGCCGCCGGCGTAGCCGGCCACCCCGGCGACCCCGAGCACCGCGGCGGTGCGCAGGAAGCCGCGCCGCCCCAGCCGCCGGTCGGGCGTCTGCACGAGCATGTTCAGCTGACGCTCTTCCCTGCCGTCCACAACCATTGCTCGTTCTCCTCTAGGAACGGTCTATCCCTGTCGCACGATCACCTCGTCGACCAGCAGCGCGTCACCCGCGGCCACGCCGTCGGCGGTGATCTCGACGGCCAGGTCGGTCGGGGCGGTGACGGTGTGGTCGACGATCACCGGCCGCCAGATCATGCCGGGCAGGGTGGTCGTGACCGCCTGCGAGCTGTCCGGCTTGGCGCCGGTGCCGACCAGCCGCAGGGTGACCTTGAGGCCGGGTCCGGTGGAGCGCACCCAGGCCTTGGCGACGTAGCGGGCGCCCTTGGTGGCGCCCCGCACCACGCCGTACTGGGCCAGCCCGATCCGTGCCGGCTGCGGCCCGCGGGCACGGATCGAGGCGCACGACCCGGAGGTCCTGCCCTGCGGCTCGCTGCTGCCGTCGGCCGGGCCGAGCACCTGCCAGCCGGCCAGGTTCTGCTCGAAGCTCCAGTTGCTGATGGGGTTGCCGAAGGTGGTGGGCCCGGGCGAGCCGCCGCCGGGGGCGGCCGCCTCACGGGCGTTGCCAGAGCCGGGGTGGTCGGGCAGGTTGGCCAGCACCATCCCGACGATCAGGACGACGGACAGCAGGATGAGCGACTGGGCCATGAAATCGCGATTTCTGGTCAGGTCCAGCCTGCTCTTGCGGGTGGCGAGGTGCCTTGGGGGAACCGGCTGCATGCGCGGACTCTCCGGTCCGGCGCTAACGCATCGGTAATCAGCCGCGCGCAGCTCTACGGACCCCTCTACGTGCACCGCTGTACGCGCGCGGCGGCCCGCTACGGCTGGCGAGCCCCTTCGAGCTGGCGCCGCGCCCTGGCGGCCAGCGGCACGATGCCCTTGCGCTCGGACAGCCGCAGCGCCTCGGCGGCCGCGGCCGCCACGGCGGACCCGCAAGACGATAAGCCTCCGCGGCGGTGGCTTGTCCAGCCCGCCGGCGGATGGTCCACACTGGTGGGCCGAGGGCGAAGGCGACCGGCTCGAGGACCGCGGGGAGGCTCGGGTATGGGCGGGACCGTCAGGGGCTTCACCTACGAGCAGGTGGCGGGGACGATCGACCACTCCCTGCTGCGCCCGGAGCTGACCGCGGCGGACGTGGAGGCGGGCTGCGCGCTGGCCGACCGCTACCGGGTCGCCTCGGTCTGCTGCCGCTCGGTCGACGTGCCACTGGTGGTGCCGCTGCTCGCCGGCAGCCCGGTGGCGGTGGGGACGGTGGTCGGCTTCCCCCACGGCGCCTCCCCCACCGAGGTGAAGGTGCACGAGGCGCGGCTGGTGCGCTCCCAGGGCGCCGCCGAGATCGACATGGTGGTCGACATCGGCTGGCTGCGCTCCGGCGAGCTGGGCCGCGTCGAGGAGGAGGTCCGCCAGGTGGTGGCCGCGGCCGACGGCGCGGTGGTGAAGGTGATCCTGGAGAACGCCTACCTCAGCGACGAGCAGAAGGTCGCCGCCTGCAAGGCGGCCGAGGCCGCCGGCGCCGACTACGTCAAGACCTCGACCGGCTTCGCGCCCAGCGGCGCGACCGTCGAGGACATCCGCCTGATGCGCGCGAGCGTCTCGTCGCGGGTCAAGGTGAAGGCCGCCCACGGCGTGCGCACCCTCGACGCCCTGCTCGACGTGATGGAGGCCGGCGCGGAGCGCTGCGGCGCCACCGCCACGGCCACGATCCTCGATGACTTCCGCGGCCGAGCGGGCGCCTGAGCCGCGCCACCGCTACCTCGGCCTCGACCTCGGCGGCACCAACATCAAGGTCGCGGTCGTCGAGGAGCGGGCTATCGCGCTGCAGCCAACTAGCGACGGGGCTGGCGCGCTTCAGCCAAGCCGCGGGGCTCGCGCGCTTCAGCCAAGCACCGTGCCCGAGATCACGGTGCGGGAGAGCCACCCCACCGAGGCGTCGCGCGGGCCGGAGGCGGTGGTCGGGCGGCTCGCCGAGGTCGGCCGCGACGCGCTCGCGCGGCACGGGCCGGTGACCGCCGTCGGCGTCGGCATCGCCGGGATCGTCGACGCCGACGGCCGCGCGCAGCTGCTGCCCAACCTGCCCGGCGCGTGGAAGGGGGTGCCGCTGCGGGCGCCGCTGGCCAGGGCGCTCGGCCAGCCGGTCGCGCTGGTCAACGACGCGCGCGCGTTCAGCCTCGCCGAGGCGCTGCTCGGCGCCGCCCGCGGGCTCGGCACGGTGGTGTGCGTGGTGCTGGGCACCGGCGTCGGCGGCGGGGTGGTGGTCGGCGGGCGGCTGCTGCTCGGCGGCGGCGTCGCCGGCGAGATCGGCCACCAGACCGTGCAGCTCGACGGCCCGCGCTGCGGCTGCGGCAACGCCGGCTGCGCCGAGGCGCTCACCCGTGCGGACGTCTTCGCCCGCCTCGGCGGGCGGGCGACGGCGCGGGAGGTCTACGAGGCGGCGCGCGCCGGCGACGCCAGGGCGCGCGCCGCCGTCGACCACGTGGTGCGCTGGCTGGGGGTCGCGATGGCCAACGCGTACGTGCTGCTCGCGCCGGACGCGTTCGTGGTCGGCGGCGGCATCGCCGCCGCCGGGGACCAGCTGCTCGGCCCGCTCGAGCAGGAGATCCGGCGGCACGTCTACATCGCGCCGCCGGAGCGCATCCGGGTGCTGCCGGCGGCGCTGGGCCCCTACGCGGGCGCCGCCGGGGCGGCGTTGCGCGGCAGGGAGGCGGTGCGCGAGACGCTGAACACCGCGTCGATCGCGTAGTTGTCGCCGTTGTAGGCCGACTCGGTGTGCTCCAGCGGCAGCCCGTCCGGGTCGTAGATGATGCGCCGCTCCACCAGCAGCGCGGAGCGGGGCGGGATCTGCAGCAGCTTGGCGGTCGCGCCGCTGGCGACCCGGGCGCGGATCCAGGCGCGCGAGACCGACGGCACGTAGCCGCGCGCGACCAGGCTGTCGTGCAGCGAGCCGGTCTCCAGGTCGTCGGCGAGCACGCCGGCGCACTCCGACGGCAGCGCCGCGTGCTCGATCGCGAGCGGCACGCCGTCGGCCAGCCGCAGCCGCGAGATCGCCACCACCCTGGCGCCGTCGGCCAGCCGCAGCGCCTCCAGGTCGGCGGTGCTCGCCGGCCGCAGCCCGGCCTCCAGCAGCCGCGAGGAGGCCTTCATGCCGCGCCGCCGCATGTCCTCGGTGAAGCTCATCAGCGAGCCCTCGTGGCGGTGGATCGGCCGCGGCGTGACGAAGGTGCCGGCGCCGCGGCGCCGCTGCACCAGCCCCTCGGCGGCGAGGTTCTGCACCGCCTGCCTGGCGGTCATGCGGCTCACCCCGAACTGCGCCGCCAGCTCCGACTCGGACGGCAGCGCGTCGCCGGGTGCGGAGGCGAGGACGCGGCGGCGCAGCCACCGTTCGATCTCCTGGTACCGGGCTTCCGGCGAGCGCTGTCCCAACGGAGTCCTTGACCTCCTCGACGGCCAAAGTCTAGTGTTCGGCAAATGACTAGACAACTGCCTCGGGCAAGTATGGAGTGCTGAATGGCCGCTTCCAAGGTCGCGGGCCAGTGGACGACGGCAGCCATCGGGTTGCTGGAGCGCCTCGCCGACCGGGAAGCGGAGCCGATCGCGCAGGCGGCGGCGTGGTGCGCGGACGCCATCGCCGCCGGCGGCCTGGTCCACCTGTTCGGCACCGGCCACTCGCGCATCGCCGTGGAGGAGATGTTCCCGCGCTACGGCTCCTTCCCCGGGTTCCACCCGATCGTCGAGCTGTCGATGACCTTCCACACCCAGATCGTGGGCGCGAACGGCCAGCGCCAGGCGATGTTCATCGAGCGGGTCGAGGGCCTGGCCGAGGCGATCCTAACGAACTTCTCCTTCCGGTCCAGCGACGTGATGATCGTCTTCAGCGTCGGTGGCGTCACCGCGGTGCCGATCGAGATGGCCGAGGGCGCCAAGCGGCGCGGCCTGCGGGTGGTCTGCGTCACCTCGGTGGCGCACTCGCGCGCGTCCGTCAGCGGCCGGCCCGGCGGCCGGCGGCTGCTCGACACCGCCGACCTGGTGATCGACCTGGGCACGCCGGTGGGCGACGCCCTGGTCACGCTCGACGGGCTGGACGAGCCGGTGGGACCGTCCTCGTCGCTCGCCAGCGTGGCGGTGGTCAACGAGATCAAGGTGCAGACCGCGGCGCTGCTGGTCGAACGCGGGGTGATGCCCCCGGTGATCACCGCCGCCGCGGTCGCGGGCGCGGAGCGCTCCGCGGCGCTCTTCGAGGCGGCCTACGGCGAGCACGCCCGCCGGGCCGCCGCCACGCTCGCCGGCGCGGAGGGCCGCCGACGAGCGTAGCCGTCACGCCGGCCAGCGCGCGCTGGCCGGCCAAGCCCCAGGTGGGAACCCAAGTGAGGAGGGGGAGGGACAGATGGCCGGATCGGGCATCCGCAGGGTCGCCGCCATGGCGACCTGCGGGGTGTTGGCCGTGGCGCTGGCCGCGTGCGGTGGGAACGACAAGGGCAGTTCGGGCGGGGGCGGCGGCGGGAAGAAGTACGTCGTCGGCGTCAGCAACACCCTGGTGGGCAACGGCTGGCGCGAGGAGATGGTCTGCTCGGTCAAGGCCGAGGCGCTGGCCAGCGGCAAGGTCGGCAAGGTGGTCGTGGCCAACCGTAACGGCGGCCCCACCGAGCAGATCGCCGACCTGCGCAGCCTCATCTCGCAGGGGGTCAACGCGATCGTGGTCAACCCGTCCGACCGCGAGAAGCTCAACCCGGTCATCAAGCAGGCCAAGGACAAGGGCATCGTGGTGGTCGCGGTCGACCAGGCAGTGAGCGCGCCCGAGGCCTACGTCGCCACCAACGACCAGGTGGCCTACGGCCGGCTGGGCGGCGAGTGGCTCGCCAAGGCGCTGAACGGCAAGGGCAACGTGGTGGAGATGCGCGGCATCGCCGGCGTCCCCGCCGACACCGACCGGCACAAGGGCTTCACCGAGGCGATGTCCCAGAACCCTGGCATCAAGGTGGTCAAGGAGGTCTACACCGGCTGGGACTTCTCCAAGGGCGGCCAGCAGGCCATCGACCTGCTGAACTCCTCCACCAAGGTCGACGGCATCTGGACCTCGGGCATCGACTACACCGTGGTCAAGGCGTTCCAGACGCTCAACAAGCCGTTGGTGCCGATCGTCGGCGCCGACAACAACGAGTTCATCCACCAGCTGCTGACCATGAACGACAAGCTCAAGGGCGCCGCGGTGACCAACCCGGCGACCATCGGCGGGGTCGGCACCTCGCTCGCGCTCGACGTGCTCTCCGGCAAGCAGGTGCCGCGCGAGACCCTGCTCACGCCGCAGGTGTGGGACTACGCCTCGGCAAAGGACGAGCTGCAGAAGAACTACTTCGCCCAGCGGGACCCGACCTACAGCTCGCAGGTCGAGGTCAAGCCCTACACCCACTACACGCCCGAGCAGCTGTTCGCCTGCAAGGGCCCCGGGGAGTGATCGCGCCGCGGCGACCATGACCGAGGCCGAGCCGATCCTCCGCGTCCGCGGGGTCGCCAAGCGGTACGGGCCGGTCGAGGCCCTCCGCTCGGCCGACCTCGCGGTCGCGCGCGGCGAGGTCCACGCCCTGGTCGGCGCGAACGGCGCCGGCAAGAGCACGCTGGTCAGGATCCTCGCCGGCGTCGTGCGCCCCGACGCCGGCGAGGTCGAGGTCGCCGGCCGGCAGGTCAGGTTCCGCTCCCCCGCCCACGCCCGCGCCAGCGGGCTCGCCCCGGTGTTCCAGGACCCCGCGTTCGCGCCCGACCTGACCGTCGCCGAGAACCTGCGCCTCACCGCGACCGACCCGGCCGCGTTCCGGCGCCGCCTCGGCGGCCTCGGGCTCGACGGCGTCGAGCTGCGCGAGCCGGCGGGGACGCTGCCGCTGCCGCTGCTGCGCATGCTCGACCTGGCGCGGGTGCTGGCGCACGACCCGGCGCTGCTGCTGCTCGACGAGATCACCGCCGCCCTGCCCGCCGACTACGCCGAGCGCGTCTTCGAGGCGATCCGCCGCGCCCGCGAGGAGGGGCGCTCGGTGCTGTTCATCTCCCACCGGCTGCTGGAGGTGCAGGAGGTCTGCGACCGCGTGACCGTGCTGCGCGACGGCCGCAGCGTCGACACCCTGACGATCGCCGGCGCCCAGGAGGGCGCGGTGGGGGCCGAGCGGCGCATCGTCGCGGCGATGCTGGGCGAGCGCGCCGCGCTGGCGGTCAGCGAGCCGCGGCGGGTGGCGCCGACGCCGCGGCCACGGGAGGGCGAGCCCGCCCTCGAGCTGCGCGGCCTGAGCGACGGCGGGCGCGTGCGCGACGTCTCCCTGACGCTGGCGCGCGGCGAGGTGCTCGGCATCACCGGGCTCGAAGGCCAGGGCCAGGACGAGCTGTTCGCGATCCTCGCCGGGGACCGGCGCGCCGGCGGCGGCGAGGTCCTGGTCGGCGGCCGTCGGCTGGCGGCCAGGCACCCGCACGAGGCGATCCGCAACGGCCTCGTGCTGGTGCCGTCCGACCGCTGGCAGGCGCTGCTGCCGCAGCGCTCGGTGCGCGAGAACCTGGCGGTGGCGCAGTACAACGCGCCCGGCCGCTGGGGCTGGATCCCCGCCGAGCGCGAGCGGCGCCAGGTCGCCGACGCGATCGCGCGGCTGTCGATCGACACCCGCGCCCAGGCGCAGGCCAAGCGCCTGTCAGGCGGCAACCAGCAGAAGGTCGCCATCGGGCGCTGGCTGGTCGGCGGCTTCAGCACGCTGCTGTGCTTCGACCCGACCCGCGGCATCGACGTCGGCACCAAGCATCAGATCTACGACCTGGTCCGGGAGCTGGCCGACGCCGGGGCGGCGATCGTGCTGTTCACCAGCGAGCTGCGCGAGATCGGGCTGGTCTGCGACCGGGCGGCCGTCCTCCACAACGGGGCCATCGTGGCCGAGCTGCCCCCC
>DASUZB010000056.1:0-38508 GCA_036377075.1 Actinomycetes bacterium
CCGGGGGGGCGCTCCCCGCCCCCCCGGTGAAGACCTCCCCCTCCTTCGCCCACGCGTCCACCTGGCCCTGGCCGTACCCGAGCGCCTTGCCCAAATCGCGCACTGCCGAGCGTGGCCGGTAGGTGATCACGTTGGCGACCTGGGCGGCCCGCTCGCGGCCGTAGCGCCCGTAGACGTACTGGATCACCTCCTCGCGGCGGCCGGCCTCGATGTCCAGGTCGATGTCTGGCGGGCCGTCGCGCTCGGGCGAGAGGAAGCGCTCGAACAGCAGCCCGAGCGAGACGGCGTCGGCCTTGGTGATGCCCAGCGCGTAGCAGACGGCCGAGTTGGCCGCCGAGCCGCGGCCCTGGCAGTAGATGTCCTCGCGGAGGCAGAACTGCACGATGTCCCAGACGATCAGGAAGTAGCCGGGGAAGCCGAGCTGCTCGATCATGGCCAGCTCGTGGCCGATCTGGCGCCAGGCGCCCTCGACCCGCTCGGCGCCCCTGGGGCCGTAGCGCCGCGCCGCGCCGCGCTCCGCCAGCTCGCGCAGCCAGCTCATCTCGGTGTGGCCGGCGGGGACGGGGAAGTCGGGCAGCTTCGGCGCGACCAGCTGCAGGTCGAAGGCGAGGGCGCGGCCCAGCTCGGCGGCCCGCTCCACCACGCCGGGGTAGCGGGCCAGGCGGGCGGCCTGCTCCGCCCCGGAGCGCAGGTGCGCCGTTGCCGCCGCCGGCAGCCAGCCGTCCAGCTCGTCGAGGGGGCGGCGGGCGCGGACGGCGGCGAGGGCGGTGGCGAGCCGGCGGCGGCCGGGCACCGCGTAGTGGACGTTGTTGGTCGCCACCACCTCTACGTGGGCACTACTTGCGAGCCGGACAAGGGCGTCGTTGCGGGCCGAGTCGAGCGGGTCGCCGTGGTCCGAGACCTCCACCGCGAGGTTCTCCCGGCCGAACGCGGCCACCAGCCGGTCGAGCGCGGCGGCGGCGGCCGCCGGGCCGTGCCGCTCGAGCGCCCGCGGCACCGCCCCCTTGCGGCAGCCGGTGAGCACGAGCCAGTGGCCGCCGTGCAGCTCGGCGAGCCGGCCCAGGTCGTGCCGCGGCGCGCCCTTGGCCCCGGCCATCTGCGCCGCCGAGATCGCCCGGCAGAGCCGCGCGTACCCCTGCGGGTCCCGCGCGAGGACCACCAGGTGCTCCCCGGGCGGATCGGCCGTCCCAGCCCGGGGTCGCATCATTGGGGGGGTCCGGGGGGGCGCTTTTTGCCCCCCTGGTGGATCAATCCGCCCACCCGGTGGACCAATCCGCCTCCCCGGTGGATCAAGCCCCAATTCAGCCCCAAATACCGTCCGCAAACCGGCCGCCCGTGCCGCCTCGGCGAAGCGGACCACGCCGTACATGCCCTCGTGGTCGGTGAGGGCCAGTGCTTCCAGGCCGAGCCGGGCCGCCTCCCCGACCAGCTCCTCCGGGTGGGAGGCCCCGTCGAGGAAGCTGAAATTGGAGTGGCAGTGCAGCTCGGCGTACGGGATGCCCGCCATGGCCACATCATCGAACGTACGTTCGACTACGACAATGGCAAGACCCGGCGAGCGCGTCTCGTTGATTCGCCGTAGCGCCGCTGCGCTGTTCTTCATGGTACGGCGCAGGTAACCCCGATACACTGACCGAGCCCACGCTTGAAGGCAGTCGCCCGAGACCGCTCGGAGCCGCCGAGTGGGCAGCTCGACGAGCCGACGCGTACTCGGGGGGGCGACGCGTATGGGGGCCTGCATCTCCGACCGGCTCCACCTCCAGACCGGCCCCTCCCGTTCCAGAGCACGCCGCCTGGGGCCGGCCTGACGGAGCCGTCATGTGTGGAATCCTCGGTACCTACAACATCCCCGTGAGCGACCGGCGGTTCGCCGCCATGTCCGACGCCATCGCCCACCGCGGCCCCGACGCCGAGGGCAGCTGGAAGAGCCCTGACGGGCGCGCCCGCCTCGGCCACCGGCGCCTGTCGATCATCGACCTGTCCGCGGCGGCCAACCAGCCGTTCGTCAAGGACGGCCTGGTCATGGTCTACAACGGGGAGCTGTACAACTACCGCGAGCTGCAGGCCGAGCTGCGCGCCGCCGGGGTTCGCTTCCGCACCGCTTCGGACACCGAGGTGGCGCTCGAGGCGTGGCGGCGCTGGGGCCCGGCGAGCCTGCGCCGCATGCGCGGGATGTTCGCCTTCGCCCTGTTCGACCAGCGCGCCGGCACCCTGACGCTGGTCCGCGACCACTTCGGCATCAAGCCGCTGTTCTACACGGCGCGGGACGGCGGCGTCGCCTTCGCCTCCGAGCTCAAGGGGCTGCGGCCGCTGCTCGGCGACAGCCCCAAGGTCGACCCGACCGCCGTCGTCGCCTCGCTGATGTACTACTGGATCCCCGAGGACCACTGCGTCTACCAGGACGTCCACAAGCTGCCGCCGGGCTGCTGGCTGCAGGTCGACGCGGACGGCCGGCAGCGGCTCGAGCGCTGGTACGACCCGGCCGCCGAGCTGGCGGCCCCGAGCGGCCGCCGCGTGGACGTGGCGGCCCTACGCGAGGTGCTGGAGGACTCGATCGCCGCCCACCTGGTCGCCGACGTGCCGATCTCCACCTTCCTCTCGGGCGGGCTCGACTCCAGCCTGATCACCGTGCTCGCCGCCCGCCACAACCGGGACATCGACAGCTACACCATCTCGTTCCGGCCCGAGGACCGGCGCTTCGAGGCGATGCCCGACGACCTCTCCTACGCGCGCCGGTTGGCCGCCAAGCACGGCATCGCGCTGCACGAGGTCGAGATCGCGCCCGACGTCGCCGACCTGCTGCCGCGCATGGTCCACACGCTCGACGAGCCGATCGGCGACGCCGCCGCCATCAACGCCTACCTGATCTGCCAGGCGGCCAGGGAGGCCGGCGTCAAGGTGCTGCTGTCCGGCATGGGCGCCGACGAGCTGTTCGGCGGCTACCGCAAGCACTACGCCAACCTGCTGGCGGGCCGCTACCGGCGCCTGCCCGGCGCCCTGCGCCGCGGCGTGGTCGAGCCGGCGGTCGCTGCGCTGCCCGTCGCCGGCCGCCGCCGCGGCTACCGCTCGGTGCGCTGGGCCAAGCGCTTCGTCGCCTTCGCCGGCCAGCCGGAGGAGGCGGCGTTCCGCCGCAGCTACACCCACTACGACGTCGGCGAGCTGCACGAGCTGCTCGACCCGGAGCTGTGGCCGTCGGTCGACCAGCTGGTCGAGGAGCACGCCGCCGTCTACGCCGAGGGACCGGCCGACGACCAGGTCAACCGCATGTGCTACACCGACACGCGGATGTTCCTGGCCGGGCTCAACCTGGCCTACACCGACCGGGCCAGCATGGCGGCCTCCACCGAGGTGCGCGTCCCCTACGTCGACAAGGAGGTGGCCGCGGCCGCCTTCGCCATTCCGGGGAGCGCCAAGATCGCCGGCAGGGAGCGCAAGGCGATCCTCAAGCAGGCGGCCGAGGCCTGGCTGCCGCGGGAGATCATCTACCGCCCCAAGGGCCTGTTCAGCGCGCCGCTGCGGGCCTGGATCCGGCGCGACCTGGCCGACATGGTCGAGGACCTGGTGGCGGGCGGGACCCTGGTCACCAGCGGCCTGCTCGACAAGCAGGTGGTCCGCGGCATGATCGACGACGACCGCCGCGGCGCGGCCGACCGCTCCAAGGAGATCTGGCAGCTCCTTACCCTAGAGGTCTGGTACCGACAGCAGCGTGGCGAGTGACATGAAGCAGATCGCGCAGAACTACAAGTCCGGCGAGCTGGTCCTGCTCGACGTGCCGGTGCCCACCTGCCGGCCGGGCGGGGTGCTGGTGCGCACGCGCTTCTCGCTGATCTCCACCGGCACCGAGATGATGAAGATCACCGAGAGCAAGCTGTCGCTGCTCGGCAAGGCGCGCGCCCGGCCCGACCAGGTGAAGAAGGTCATGCAGTCGGTGTCGCAGCAGGGGCTGCTGGCGACCTACCGCAAGGTCTCCGACCGGCTCGACTCCTGGACGCCGCTCGGCTACTCGCTGTGCGGCGAGGTCGTCGAGGTGGGCGCGGGCGTCGAGGAGCTCACCGTCGGGCAGCGGGTCGCCTGCGCCGGCAACCTCTACGCCGTCCACGCCGAGTACAACTGGGTGCCGATCAACCTCTGCGTGCCGGTGCCGGACGGGGTACGCGACGAGCACGCCGCGTTCACCACCGTCGGCGCCATCGCCATGCAGGGCTACCGGCAGTCCGACGCGAAGCTGGGCGAGACCGCCCTGGTCATCGGCCTCGGCCTGGTCGGCCAGCTGCTGGTGCAGATCCTGCGCGCCGCCGGGGTCGGCGTGGTCGGCTTCGACCCGTCCGCGGAGCGCTGCCGGCTGGCCGAGCGCATGGGCGCCGCCGCCTGCGGCTCGCCCGAGGAGCCCGGCCGCGGCCCGGTGGTGGAGGCGCTCGCCGCCCTCAGCGACGGCGCCGGCGCCGACCACGTGTTCATCACCGCCGGCGGCGACACCAACCAGCCCGTCGAGCTGGCCGCCGAGCTGGCGCGCGACCGCGCCCGCGTGGTCGACATCGGCAAGACCCGGCTCGACCTGCCCTGGAAGGACTACTACGCCAAGGAGCTGGAGGTCCGCTTCTCGCGCTCCTACGGCCCCGGCCGCTACGACCCCACCTACGAGGAGGGCGGGGTCGACTACCCGATCGGCTACGTGCGCTGGACCGAGCGGCGCAACCTGCGCAGCTTCGTCGACCTGCTGGCCGGCGGGCAGCTCGACATGGAACCGCTGGTCTCCGCCGTGCTGCCGTTCGACGACGCGGTCGCGGCCTACGGCCGCATCCAGAACGGCGAGCAGCGCGGCGTCGGCATGCTGTTCCGCTACCCGGCCGAGCCGCCGCTGCGGCGCCGCCTGGTCGGCACCCCGCCCGCGCCGGCGGGCCGCCGGGTGCCCGCGGCGCAGCCGGTGGTGCGGCTCGGGGTGATCGGGGCGGGCAACTACGCGACCAGCATGCTCCTGCCGCACCTGCGCGGGCGCGACGACCTGCGGCTGGTCGAGGTGGCGACCGCGACCGGGCTGTCCGCGGCCAACGTGCGGCGCAAGTTCGGCTTCGAGCGCTTCTCCACCGACTACCGCGGCCTGCTCGCCGACGAGGCGATCACCGCGGTGCTGATCGCCACCAGGCACCACGCCCACGCGGCGATGGTCTGCGAGGCGCTGCGTGCCGGCAAGGCGGTGTTCGTCGAGAAGCCCCTCGCCGTCTCCCCGGAGCAGCTCGAGGCGATCGTCGCGGCGGTCGAGGAGAGCGGCAACGACCGCCTCATGGTCGGCTACAACCGCCGCTTCGCGCCCCTGCTGGTGGAGCTGAAGCGCGCCTGGGGCGAGCGGGCCGGCCCGCTGCAGCTGCGCTACGACGTCAACGCCGGCCGGCTGGAGGCCGACAGCTGGTACGGCAACGCCGAGGAGGGCTCCCGCCTGGTCGGCGAGGGGTGCCACTTCGTCGACACGGTCTCCTGGTGGCTGGGGGACGACCCGGTCGAGGTGTTCGCCAGCGCCACCGCCGCCGACCCCGACGACACCACCAGCACGCTGGTGTACCCCGACGGCTCGGTGGCGACCATCGCCTACCAGACCCGCGGCGACCCGCGCGCGCCCAAGGAGCTGCTGCAGGTCAGCGGCGACGGCAAGCTGGCACGGCTGCTCAACTTCCAGCGCACCGAGCTGTGGCGCGCCGGCCGCCGGCAGGGCCACCGTGCCCGCGGCGGCATCGACAAGGGCCAGCGGCAGGAACTGGACGCCTTCGTGCGCGCCGTGGCCGAGGCGCGGCCCATGCCGGTGCCGCTGGCGTCCCTGCTGGCCACCACGCGCGCCACCTTCGCGGCCAGCCGCAGCCTGCGCAGCCGCCGCCTGGAGCCGGTCGCATGGGCGCCCCCGGCACCCTCCCCGAACGGGGAGGCCAACGGGTACGCCGAGGCGGCGGGGTCCACGGCGCGCGCGGCCGCCCCGGGGAACGGGGACGCGACCGGATGAACGCGCTGTGGTACGCGCGGCGGCTGGCCCGGATGTCGCCCGGCGAGGTGGTCGGGCGCGCCCGCGACGAGGCCGTCAAGCGCCGCTGGCGCGCGCGGCAGGTGCTCGACGCCGCCGCCGACCCGCTCGAGGTGCCGCCGTCCTGCGCGCCGCCGGCCACGCCGCTGCGGATCGGTGGCGAGGTGCCCGAGGAGGCCCGCGTCCGCCTCAAGGAGGCGGCCGAGGAGCTGCTCGCCGGCCGCTGGCGGGTCTTCGCCCGGCTGCGCGAGGACATGGCGCCGGCGCCCGACTGGTTCCTCGACGTCCGCACCGGCCGGCGCGCGCCCGACCGCGCCTACTGCTTCGACGTCGACCAGCGCGACGTGGCGACGGTCGGCAACGTCAAGTACGTCTGGGAGCCCTCCCGCCACCAGCACCTCACCGTGCTGGCGGCCGCCTACCACCTGAGCGGGGACGAGCGCTACGCGCTCGCCACGGACGCGCAGCTGCGCTCCTGGTGGTCGGCCAACCCGTTCCTCTCCGGCATCCACTGGACCAGCGGGATCGAGCTCGGCGTGCGGCTGCTGTCCTGGGTGTGGATCCGGCGGCTGCTGGAGGGCTGGGGCGGGGCCGCGTCGCTGTTCGAGGACAACCCCGACTTCCTGCGGCAGCTCCACCACCACCAGGAGTGGCTCGCCCACCTGCCGAGCCACGGCTCGTCGGCCAACAACCACGTCCTGGCCGAGATGGCCGGGCAGTTCGCCGCGAGCTGCGCGTTCCCCGCCTTCGCCGAGAGCGGGGCCTGGCGCGAGCAGGGCGCCGCCGGCCTCCGGCGCGAGCTGCCGAGGCAGACGTTCGCCAGCGGGCTGAACAAGGAGCTGGCCACCGAGTACCACGGCTTCGTGCTGGAGCTCGGCCTGGCCGCGGCGCTGGAGGGCGAGGCGGCGGGCTACCCGCTCGGCGCCGCGGTGTGGGAGACCCTGCGCCGCATGGCCGACGCGCTGGCGGCCATGGTCGACGTGCGCCTGCGGCCGCCGCGCCAGAACGACGCCGACGACGGCCACGGCCTGCTGCTCGACGCGCCCGGCTACGACCGCTGGGCGTCGCTGCTGCACACCGGGGCGGTGCTGTGGGGCGCGCAGCCGTGGTGGCCGCCGCTGCCCCGGGCCGACGTCCGCACCGCCCTGTGGACCCGCCTGACCGGGCCGCTGCCGCCCCCCGCCGGGCCGCGGCCGGCGCGGCGCCCGTCGCTGTTCCTCGACGCCGGCACGGCCATCCTGCGCGACCAGGACGGCCGCGCCGACGAGCTGTGGTGCCGCGTCGACCACGGCCCGCACGGCTACCTGTCGATCGCCGCCCACGCCCACGCCGACGCGCTCGCGGTCGAGCTGCGGGTCGGCGGCGTCGACCTGCTCGCCGACCCGGGGACCTACTGCTACGGCGCCGAGCCGGAGTGGCGCGCCTTCTTCCGCTCCACCGTCGGCCACAACACCCTCGAGGTCGACGGCGTCGACCAGTCGGTGGCGGCCGGCGCGCACCTTTGGACCCGGCACGCGCACGCCGAGCTGGAGCACCTCTCCGGGCTGGACGGCGGGCCGGTGGCCGAGTGGCGCGCCAGCCACGACGGCTACCGGCGCCTGCGCCCGCCGGTGGTGCACCAGCGCACCGTGCGCCTCGACCGGGCCGCGCGCCAGGTGGTGATCACCGACCGGCTCGACGGCGCCGGCGCTGGTCGGCTGAGGCGCGCCAGCCTGCACGACTGCCGCCTGGCCTTCCACCTCGGCCCCGAGGTCGCCTGCGAGCTGCGCGACGGCGAGGCCACCCTGCGCTGGGACGCCGACGGCAGCCACCGCGCCACCCTCAGCCTGCCCGACGGGCTCGCCTGGCAGCGCGTCGAGGGTCGGACCGATCCGCCGGCCGGCTGGTACTCGCCGGCGTTCGACGAGCGCGTCGCCACCACCACCCTGCTCGGGACCGGCCGGGTCGGCCGCGACCGGCCTCTGGTCACTGTTCTGCAACTCGAACCCGGGAGCTCGTCATCATGAGGATCAGCGTCTTCGGCCTCGGCTACGTCGGGGCGGTGTCGGCCGCGTGCCTGGCCGCCGACGGCCACACCGTGGTCGGCGTCGACCCCAACCAGGTCAAGGTCGACCTGCTCAACCAGGGCCGCTCGCCGGTGGTCGAGGCGGGCCTCGGCGAGCTGGTCGCCGAGGCCGTGGCCGCCGGCCGCCTGCGGGCGACCACCGACTGCGTCGAGGCCGTCGGCGAGACCGACCTCGGCTTCGTCTGCGTCGGCACCCCGAGCAGGGCCAACGGCAGCCTCGACCTCACCTACCTCCGGCGGGTCGCCGAGGACATCGGCAAGGCCCTGCGCGTCCACCAGACGCCGTTCGTGGTGGTGGTGCGCAGCACCGTCCTGCCCGGCACCACCCGCGAGGTGGTGATCCCCACCCTCGAGCGCGAGGCGGGCCGCTCGGTCTCGGTCTGCGTGCACCCGGAGTTCCTGCGCGAGGGCACCGCCATCCGCGACTACCGCGAGCCCTCCAAGGTCGTGGTCGGCGCCACCCACGAGGACGCCCGCGCCCTGGTCACCCCGGTGGTGGTGCAGCCGGGCGCGCCGGTGATCCAGACCGAGGTGGAGCTCGCCGAGATCGCCAAGTACGCCGACAACGCCTGGCACGCCCTCAAGGTCACCTTCGCCAACGAGATCGGCAGCCTGGCCAAGGCGCAGGGGCTCGACGGCCAGGCGGTGATGGAGATGCTCTGCGCCGACACCAAGCTCAACCTCTCGCCGGTCTACCTGCGGCCGGGGTTCGCGTTCGGCGGCTCGTGCCTGCCCAAGGACGTGCGCGCGCTGCGCTACCGGGGCCGCAGCCTCGACCTCGACCTGCCGGTGCTCAACGCCATCCTGCCGAGCAACCAGCAGCAGCTCGACCGGGCGTTCCAGATGATCACCGACGCCGGCGCCCGCCAGGTCGGCGTGCTCGGCCTCGCCTTCAAGGCCGGCACCGACGACCTGCGCGAGAGCCCCATGGTCGAGGTCGTCGAGCGCCTCATCGGCAAGGGCTACGACGTGCGCATCTACGACGCCAACGTCAACCTCGCCAAGCTCGTCGGGGCGAACCGCAGCTACATCCTCGAGCAGATCCCGCACATCTCCGACCTGATGGTCGAGAGCATCGACAAGGTCGTCGAGCACGCCAGCACGCTGGTGATCGGCAACGACGACCCGGCCTTCCGCGAGGCCGCCGACCACCCGCGGGCGGGGCAGCGGATCGTCGACCTGGTCCGCGTCGCCAGCCGGCGCAGCGACGGCAGTGGTTACGATGGCATCTGCTGGTAGCGCCGGGCGGCGCCGCGGCCGGCCGCGCCGCGTGCTGATCGTCGTCCAGAACCTGCCGGTGCCGTTCGACCGCCGCGTGTGGCTCGAGGCGACCACGCTGGCGAAGGCCGGCTACCAGGTCAGCGTCATCTCCCCGAAGGCCAAGGGGTTCAACGCCTCGTTCGAGGAGATCGAGGACGTCCACGTCTACCGCTACGGGCTACCGGTCGACGCCCAGGGGCCGCTCGGCTTCGTGGCCGAGTTCCTCTGGTGCTTCGTGCGCACGGCGATGAAGTCGTTCCGCGTCGCCCTGCGCGGCCGCGGCTTCGACGTGCTCCACGTCTGCAACCCGCCGGAGACGTACTGGCCGCTCGGCCGCTTCTGGAAGCTGTTCGGTAAGCGCTTCCTGTTCGACCACCACGACCTCTCGCCCGAGATGTACCAGGTCAAGTTCGGCGCGGCGGCCGGGCCGGCGCTGGCGGGGCTGCGCTTCCTCGAACGGCAGACCTTCCGGGCGGCCGACCTGGTGGTCACCACCAACGAGAGCCACAAGCGGGTCGCGGCCGAGCGGGGCGGGGTGCCGCCCGAGGACGTCTACGTGGTGCGCTCCGGGCCGGACCTGGGCCGCCTGACCGTCTACCCGCCCGACCCCAGCTGGCGGCGCGGCAAGCGCCACCTGCTCGTCTACCTCGGCGAGATCTGCAAGCAGGACGGCGTCGACCACCTCGTGCGGGCGGTCAAGCTGCTGCGCGACGAGCTCGGCCGCGACGACTTCCACTGCGTGCTGGTCGGCGGCGGTCCCCACCAGCCGGCGATCAAGGCCTACGCCGAGGAGGTCGGCGTGGCCGAGCTGTGCACCTTCACCGGCCGGGTGAGCGACGACGACCTGTGCCGCATCCTGTCCTCGGCCGACGTCGGCGTCGACCCCGACCCGAAGAACGACTGGTCGGACAAGAGCACCATGAACAAGATCATGGAGTACATGTTCTTCGGGCTGCCGATCGTCGCCTACGACCTCACCGAGGCGCGCGTCTCGGCCGGCCGCGCCGCCCTGTTCACCGAGCCCAACGACGAGCGCGCGCTGGCCGCCGGCATCGCCGAGCTGCTCGACGACGAGGCGAGGCGCCGCGAGATGGGGCAAGGGGGCCGCGAGCGGGTCCGCACCGAGCTCGCCTGGGAGCACTCGGCGCCGGTGCTGCTCGCCGCGTACGACCGCCTCTGGCACGCGGCCGCCGAGGTCCGGCTGAGCGACTCGCTGCCGTCGTAAGATCTACGTAGACCCCGCTCCTGAATTCACCTGATTCGGGCCGGGGAGTGCGCAGGGCGAGCGACGGTATCGTGCGGGATTAATCGCTCGATCCTCGCTAGCGCGACGAGCTACGCCGGACATATCAGGGCGCTACACGCCTTCGGATCATGTCGGTCAATTAGCGCTTCGTTAGCGCGATGGAACAACCTCACAACAGGACCTTTCCCTCGGGTCCCAGCGGACGTACCTCATTCGAGACCAGAGCGCGCGCAACCTGGCGGAGGAGGATGGCCATGGTGCCGGCGCGACAGGCGGTTCCGAACACCAGTCTGCGACAGCAGCGGTTGCAGCGCAGCTGGACCCTCGACCGCGTCGCCGCCGAGCTCGACCGCCTCTGCGCGCGCGAGGGCCACCACGCCGGCGTGACCGGCAACATGGTCGGCAAGTGGGAACGCGGCCTCAAGCGCCCGAGCCTGTTCTACCGCGAGAAGCTCTGCGCCCTCTACGGTGCGACGGCCGAGGACCTCGGCTTTCTCGACGACCAGCCAGCGCCGCCGGCCCGGACGGCTGCCGGCCACCTGGAGGCCGGCGGCGCGGAGCCCTTCGGCGGCACGCTGCCACCGCTGCCCGAGCCCGTCCACGCCGTCGGCAGGCGCAACCCGGCCGTCGAGGCCGCGCGCCGCTCGGTGCTGCGCGCCACCGCCGCCCTGCCCGGCACCGCCCAGGTCGCCGGGGTGCCGCGCGGCGCCCAGTCGCCGCTGTGGGAGCGGCTGTCGATCGCGCTCGGCAGCTCGGGCAGCGTCAACCCGGCGACGCCACAGCTCCTGGCGACGATCACCGACAACTACCGGCGGCTGAGCCAGACGGTTCCCGCCAGCGAGCTGCTCGCCGCCGTCATCGGGCACCTGCAGCTCGCCACCAGCCTGCTGCCCGGGCCCCACCCCAGCGCCCTGCGCCGGCAGCTGATCGCCGCCGGGGGCGAGGCCGCCGGCCTGGTCGGCTGGCTGTTCTTCAGCATGAACGACCACAGCACCGCCCGCGCCTACTACAAGGCGGCGTTCCAGGCCGTCCGCGAGGCGGAGGACGCCGAGCTCGGCGCCTGGGTGCTCGGCAGCATGAGCCTGCTCGAGACCCACAGCCACCGCGGCCGCGAGGCGATCACCCTGGCCCGCCGCGCCCAGACCCACGCCAACTCGCACTCCTCCTCCACCACCAGGTCGTGGCTGTCCGCGGTCGAGGCCGAGGCCTGCGCGAACGTCGGCGAGGCCAAGGCCACCCTGAGCGCGCTGGAGCGGGCGCAGGGCGCGCTCGAGTACGCGAAGTCGGAGGACGCGCCGCGCTTCATCGCCTTCTTCGACCAGGCCCGGCTGGCCGGCTACGAGGGCATCTGCCACGTCCGCCTGGGGCGCCCGGAGCGCGCCCAGGCCAAGCTCACCGAGGCCCTGGAGGGGCTCAACCCGACCGACGTCAAGCACCGCGCCATCGTCATCACCGACCTCGCCTCCGCGCACGTGCAGCAGCGTGAGGTGGACGAGGCCTGCCGCCTCGCCGGCCAGGCCCTCGCGATCGTGACCGAGAAGCAGTTCGCAAAGGGCCGCCAGCGCATCTGTGACTTCCGCACCCGCCTCGAGCCCTGGAAGGGCACCAGGGCCGTCAAGGACCTCGACGAGCAGCTCCTCGCGACCGCACCTCCCTACCCGGCAGCCTGACCGCCCTTTGGTGCCGCGGTACCAGCGACCGCCCCCCTACCTGGTACCGCGGCACCATTCCACCCAACAGAGCTGGTACCGCGGTATCGGCCCTACGCCTCCCCTCACCGATACCGCGGTACCACCCCTTCGGACCCCAGCCCCCGCTCGCTGTCGCTCCCACCGTCGTCGCCGGTCCGACCGACGGCGGGAGTGGCGTGGGACCGGGACCCGAAAAGGAACGGTCCTGCCACGGGCTCGATCGGGACCTCGGGAAGTCCTTTATCAATTCCGCTCGGAGGTGTTTCTTCACTGCCCTGAGCGCTCTGAAGCGAGCGCGTGCTTCTTCCCGAGGTATCCATGCACTCCTTGCTGGTGGAGCGCCGTGACGAGCCGGTTTCGGAGGCCACCGTGCGCTCGGTGGTGGAGGCGCAGTTGGGGTTCATCGTAGAGCTGTGGCACGAGGTGCGCGCCGCCGGCCTCTCGGTCGACCGGCGCAGCGTGGTCGACGTCGCCGGGAGCCTCGAGCGCCTGTACGGCCAGGCCGAGAGCGGCGACGAGCGGCAGGAACTGACACGAGTGCTGGTCCGTGCCAAGAATCTCCTCGATCCCGCGTGAGGAAACGGGATATTGGGGTACGCAATTCTCGCTATGGGAAGGAGCGGGCCTTGCGCAGGCACGGACCGGACCGCGCGCGGTACTTTATCGACGGGCCAGATCATGGTCCGCTGTCCGCTCGGCCCGTCCCCTAACGGGTCGCCCCCGCGAACTCCTTCGCGCACCGTTGCGGAAAGGAGCGGCCGGATGCTCTGGCGCAGGTCGAAGGTCAGCCTCCCCGACGCCGCGCTCGCCTACGCCGAGCTGGGCATCCCCGTGTTCCCGAGCCACTGGCCGACGCTCGCGTCCGCGCGCCGCCTCGGCACGCCGGGGTGCTCCTGCCAGCTGGTCGCCTGCTCCTACCCCGGTGAGCACCCCCTGGTACCCGACTGGCTCGGCGCCGCCACCACCGACCCGGCCCGCGTCGAGGGGTGGTGGCGCCAGCATCCCCAGGCGAACGTCGGCCTGCTGACCGGCGTGGTGTTCGACGTGCTCGACGTCCCGGGCGAGCTGGTCGCCGACCACGCCATGCCGGACGGCCCGGTCGCCCGCACCGGCACCGGGCGCCACCACTACTTCGTCGCCCCGAGCGGGCGGGGCAACGTGGTCATGCCCGCCCGCTCCGGCAACGCCCGCCAGCGCGTCTACTGGCACGGCCGTGGCGGCTACGTGCTGGCCGCCCCCAGCCGCCACGTGGGCGGCGGCGGCACCCAGTGGCTGCACCCACTCGCCACCCCGGTGCCCGACGCGCCGCCCCGTGCCCTCGCCACCATGGCCGGCTTCAGGGAGCAGCTCGCCTGATCAGCCCTCCTGGATGACCGAGAGGATGTTGCCCGCCGGGTCCTTGAACCAGGCGATGGCCGGCCCCTGGCCGCGCATGATGCCCTTCTCGTCCTGGGGCGAGCCCTCGTAGCGCTCGAAGGTCACGCCCCGCGCGACCAGCTCGTCGACCGCCCGGTCGACGTCGTCGACCGGGAAGTTGAGGATGGTGAACGTCGCCGGCGTATGGTCCGGCTTGGGGTAGACGATCGTGTCCCGGTCGCCGGCGATGTGCAGGCGGAGCAGGCCGTTCTCCTCGGAGACCCTGAGCCCGAGCGTCTCGCCGTAGAACTGCTTGGCCTTCGGGATGTCGTCCGCGGAGAATCCGCTGAATGCCTTGGTGTGCTCGAACATGGCACTCCCTTCGCTGGGTATCGTGTGCCGTCCTCTCGTAAGTGATATCGAAGCCGCGTGACTGGTTTCGACATGTTGGGCAAGATGCTCGAGGTCGGCGTGGAGGCACCGTGAAGTACCTGATCCTGATCTACCACAACCCTGCGTCACAGCAGGTCTGGCAGGGGTTCTCCGACGACGAGCGCGACGAGGGGCTGCGCTACTACGCCACCCTGGTCGAGGAGCTGGCCGCGTCGGGCGAGCTGGTCGCGTCCGAGGCCCTGGCGGACCCGTCCCAGGCCAAGCGCGTCGCCGTGCACGATGGCCGCACCATCACCAGCGACGGCCCCTTCGCCGAGGCCAAGGAGCACCTGGCCGGCTTCCTCCTGGTCGACTGCGACGGCATCGACCGGGCGGTCGAGCACGCCACCCGCGTTCCCGAGGCCGCCTTCGGCCTGGTCGAGGTGCGCCCGGTCCGCGGCCTCGACCCGGAGGCGTGGCGCTGAACGCCGCGCTCGTCAGCAAGGTTTGGGGTCGAAGTTGCGCGGCGGTTCGGGCGTGGTGGTGACGGGGGCGCGGGAGGTGGCCGTCGCCGAGGCGGTGGCGTTGCGGACGCCCTGGTAGTTGGTGCCGAGGACGAGCTGGACGGTGCCGGCGGGCAGGCTGGAGTCGGGGACGAGGCGGACGTTGCCGAGCAGCATGCGGGCCAGGGCGGTGGCGGGCTCCTGCTGGCCGGGTGGGTAGAAGATGGTGGTGCGGCTGGTCTGGGCGGCGTTGCCGGCGGTGACGGCGTCGACGCCCCTGGCGTGCAGGCGGCTGGTGGCCTTCGCGGCCAGCCCCTGGGTGCCGGTGGCGTTCTGGACCCGGACGGTCACGTTCTGCGCCGCGCCGAGGGTGGTGCTGGTGGGCAGGGGCCGGTCGAGGAACCTGGCGATGGCCCGGTCGGCCTCGGGCTGCTTGAGCAGCAGCACGTCACCGAGCCCCTGGTAGTTGTTGGCGACCGTGATGGGGATGGTCTGGTCGCCGAGCTGGTCGGGGTCGAACCCGCGGAACTGGCGGGCGAGGCCGACCGCGTCGGCCTCGGTCAGGCCGCTGTCCTTGGTGAGGTGGCCGACCACCGCGCCGATGAACCGGTTGGCGCGGACCGGGTTGGTGAGGCCCTTGGCGAGGGCGGTCCGCAGCACGACCCGCAGGAACACCTGCTGGCGCCTGATGCGGCCGAGGTCGCTCAGCGGGTCGTAGTGCCAGCTGCCGTCGGCGAGGTAGCGGTAGTGGCGGGCGCGGGCGACCGCCAGCGCCTGGTCCCCGCCGAGGCGCTGGCAACCCGTCCTGGTGACGTGCAGCCCGGAGAGGTCGTCGGCGGCGGGGTAGGGGAAGTCCATGCGGATCCCGCCGAGTGCGTCGATGATGGCGCGGAACCCGTCGAAGTTGACCAGCAGGTAGTGGTTGACCGGGACGCCGAGGTGCTGCTGGATGGTCTGGATCAGGGCCTGGGGGCCGCCGGCGAAGACGGCGTTGATCTTGCTGCGGCCACCCGCGGCGGCGTTGGGCACCAGCAGGTCCCGCGGGATGGACAGGACCTTGACGGTGTGCGCGGCAGGGTCGACGCGGACCAGCATGATGACGTCGGCGCGGACGCCACCGGCATCCTGGGTGGTGCCGAACTTGGAGCTGTCGCCGGGCTGGTCGAGCTCGGCACGGGAGTCCGAGCCGACCACCAGCAGCACCTGCGGCGCTCCCGGCTTCGGCCGCTTGGTCAGGCCAGGCAGGTCGACCGAGGCGATCTGCCCGAAGCGCCAGTGGGCGTAGCCGAAGCCGCCGACCGCGACCAGCGCCGCCCCCACGAGCGCGACCACCAGGAGGAGCACGAGCAGCCGGCGGCGGCGGGACGGGGCGGCGTGCCGCGGGCCGGGCTCCACGCCGGGTCGCGGCGGCGCCGCCGGCCCAGGTGACCAGTCAGGCGGCCCGCCAGCGTCCACCACTCCCCCTCCTCGAACGCCGAAGCGGCCCACAGGACAGCCGGGCGCTGCTGGGCTGAAACCCCGCCAATTCTGGCTGCCACGCTTGGGTACCTCGGAATTCTCCGATGGTAACCGAGCGGGCGGGAATTGGGGGCGTGTCCTGCGAAATTGCGCCCACCGCCCCGGCGGTTTTCGCCGCTTCAGTCCATGGTGGGACGGGCCTGGGCGAACGCCCAGCGGTGGCCCTCGAGGTCCTCCGCGACGTAGGAGCGGAAGCCGTGCTGGCGGATGCCCTCGACGATGGTGGCGCCGGCGTCCCGCGCCCGGGCGAAGTGGGCGTCGAGGTCGTCCACGTACACCCACGGCACGTGGGTGGCTGGCGCGCGGTCCGGCGGGACGCCGTCGTGGCCGAACAGCATCAGGGACGAGTTGCCCAACCGGAACTCGATCCACTGGCTCCCCTGCCGGTCGTCGGGCAGCGGGTTGGGCGACTCGAAGCCGAAGGCGTCGGCGAGCCAGCGCGCCGCCGCGACCGGCCTGGCGTAGTAGACGGCGACGCCGAGCCGGGCGAGGTCCCGCCGCTGGCGGGGGGCGGCGTCGCGCCTCGCGCACCAGGCGCCGAACCACGGGGGCGTGACCCTGACCCAGGCGGTGCCGCCCCGGTCCTGGCCGCCCGCCGGGATGCGCGCCTCGACCCGGACGGTCGTGCCGTGGTGGCTGCGTTCGAAGCGGACCTCGACGGTGACGTCGTCCAGGGAGCTGCGCCACGCCAGCCGCGCACCCGGCTCCCAGACCGTGATGCGCGCCAGCTCGAGGACGTCGCCGGCGGCCTCGTCGTAGACCTCGAGCAGCCGGCCGCCGACGCCCGGCTCGCAGCGCATCGCCACCGCACGGGCCGCGTCGAAGAAGTTGATCGGGCCCCTGACCCACCACAGGTCCAGCTCCTCGGTGAAGGCGGTGAAGGCGGTGGCCGGGTCGACGCCGACCTCGACGGCGGCTGACACCGACGGCGTGTCGGTCACGTCCTCGTCCTCCCTTCCACGTGCCGCCGGAACGACTGCAGCTGCTCGTCCCAGTGCGCCTGCAACTGGTCGAGCCATGCCCGCAGGGCGACCATCGCGTCGGGCCGTAGCCGGAAGAGCCGGACGCGGGCGTCGTCCGGGGCGCGCTCGTCGGCGACGATCCCGGCGTGGAGCAGCACCCGCAGGTGCCGGCTCATCGCCGGAGCGGACGTCCGCGACGCCTCGGCGAGCTCGCCGGCACGGCGCGGCCCCGAGCTGAGGAGCTGCACGACCTGGCGGCGCGTCGGGTCGGCCAGGGCGCCGAACAGCGGGCCGACGTCGTCCCTCGAATAGCTGCCCATTCCCGCAATAGTTCACCGCCTTGTGAACTATTGTCAAGGCCCGCGAGGGCTACGGGCGCGCGGTCAGGGCGACCACGCCGCTCAGGGTGCCGACCAGCACCAGCCCGCCGGACAGGGTGGGGGTGGCGAAGCGGGAGGTCTGGCCGACCGCCGCGCTGGCGCGCGTGGTGCCCCGGTCGGCGTCGAGGGCGTAGAGCGTGCCGCCAGGGTCGAGGCTGTAGACGGTGTGGCCGCCGACCACCGGCGAGCCGTTCACCGCGGCCGGTGCCTTCCAGCCGGGGACGAGCCGGGCGCCGGCCTCGACCCGGACCTGGCGCAGCCCGTCGGTGCACGGCACGTACAGCGTCGAGCCGACCACGGCCGACCCGCCGAAGGCCGCGCACAGCGGCTGCTCGGCCACCTCCCCGCCGACGCCGCCGAGGTGGCCGGCGCGCAGCAGGTAGCCGCGGCCGCTCTTGCCGTCGGCGAACACCAGGCCGCCGGGCAGCAGGACGGGACCCATCGAGCCGAGGTCGGCGTCGGCGGCGTTGTCCTGCGGCCACTGCCTCGGCGCGAAGCCGTCCTCCAGGCGCAGGTCGGGCGCCAGGCGCAGCACGGAGTCGCTGTGGTCCCAGGCACCCCCGGTGGCCGCCCCGTTGCCGACGGTGACGTAGAGGCGGCCGCGGGCGTCGACCGCCGGCCCGGAGGCGCCCCAGATGCCACCCTCCCGGCTGGTCGGGACCTGGTAGGTGGCCAGCCGCCCGCGACCGTCGGTGCGGGACGCGACCACCAGGCCGTGGTAGTCGCCGCAGTCGCCGAGCAGGCCGCCGTAGGCGACGTAGACCCTGCCTCCCGACAGGGCCAGCGCGGCCCGCTGCTGGTGCGGCGCCGGGTGCATGCCCGGCGGGTCGGCCGAGCGGCGCACCCGGACCCGCCCGCTGCGCGCCTCCACCCCGACCAGGACGTGGGCCGGGCCGGTGACCTCGGCGACCGCGAAGACCAGGCCGGTGGCCGGGTCGTAGACGGGCGTGCCGGTGATGCCGAGCGGGTCGATGTTCCCGCAGGGCAGCGCGGACAGGGGCACCGGCTTGCCGAGCGCCGTGCGCCACCGCACCCGCCCACTGCGAAGGTCCAGCGCGTACAGCGAGTCGGCCTCGGTGGCCACCAGCACCCGCTCGCCGACCACCAGCGGCTCGCCGTAGACCGCGCCGTCCAGCCGCGCGTTCCAGGCCGGTGCCAGCCGCGCCGGGTCAGGCATCCCGGCGAGGTAGCCGCTACGGGCGTCGTCCCGGTGGTAGGTCGTCCAGTCGCCCGCACCGGCCGCCGGCACCGGCGCCGTCCCCGTCCCCGCCGGCAGGGTGAGCGCCGGCTGCTCGGGTGCCTTCTGCCCGCCGCCGCAGGCCGCCAGCAGCCCCACCATGACGACCGCGGCCACCCCACGCCGCGCGTAGCGCATGCGCACCTCCCATCCCCTGTCCAATTACATGCCCCGGGTCCCCGCGGTGTGACGTCGGCAGCGCGATCCGCGACCGGTCCCGGCGCCGTCCACGCCGCTCGGCCGCGCCGGGACCGGTCGCTCCATCGCCGCCCCCGACAGGCCCCTGACCTGCGACGACGCGGCGATCCGCGAGGCGCGCCGCGGCCCCGCCCAACCGGAGGAAGCACCCGCCTGACCGTTGCGGCGGGGCGCAATCATAAGTGCGCAAATTTGCCACCTCTTGGACAAGCCGGGTAGGTTACCGGCCGGTAGGACTTACGCATTTGGGGGGGTAAATCCGGAAGAAGCGACTCGGGAATCGAGGGAGGCTCAATTGCGCCTGCATCGCTACCTGCGCGGGGCGCGCTGCCGGTCTCCGTGACCGCCGACCGCGACAGCGATGACGGCGTTCGAGCCGGTTCCCGACGCGTTCTCCCCAGAGCCCCCCCCACCTCGCCGCCGCAGGGTGTGCTCCTGATCGGTCGGGCTGGCGCGCGTCGTCGCAGGCAGATTGCCGACCCGAGAGGAGACCCAACCCATGCGGCAACGTCTCGCAGCAGCCGGAAGTACGCTCCTGCTCGGTGCGGCGCTGGCGATCGGTGCGGACGCGCCGGCCGCGACCGCCGCACCAAGCCAGTCGTACATCGTCACGCTGAGGACGTCGGTCGGGGCCGGCGCGGTCGCGGCACAGATGCAGAGTCGCCCAGGCGTGCAGGTCCGTCACGTCTTCAACCACGCCATGCGCGGCTTCAGCGCCAACCTCACCCCCCAGGCACTGAACTCGCTCAGGTTCGACCCCAACGTCGCGTCGGTCGTGCCCAACCGCACCTTCCACATCGACTCGCTGGACCTCCGTCCGGAGGTCGTTCCCCCGGCTCGTGCCCCGAGGGCGGCGGCCGCGGCAGCCGCTACCCGCAGGGTGACCCCCCAGGCGCAGAGCGTCCCGACCGGGATCTCCCGCATCGGCGGCGACCAGAGCTCCACCAAGTCCGGTGACGGGCAGGGCGAGGTCGACGTCGACGTGGCGGTCATCGACACCGGCGTCGACAGCTCCCACCCCGACCTCAACGTCAACACCGCCGGCGGCAAGAGCTGCGTCAGCGGCGACCCCTCGTTCGAGGACGGCCACGGCCACGGCACCCACGTGTCGGGCACCATCGGTGCCAAGGACGACGCCGATGGCGTCGTCGGCGTCGCCCCCGGCGCGCGCATCTGGCCGGTCCGCGTGCTGGACGCGAACGGCTCCGGCACCGAGGACGCGGTCATCTGCGGGATCGACTACGTCACCGAGCACGCCAACGAGATCGACGTCGCCAACATGAGCCTCGGCGGTCCTGGCGCCGAGTCGACCTGCGGCAGCAACGCCGACCCCATGCACGAGGCGATCTGCCGCTCCGTCAACGCGGGCGTGACCTACGCGGTCGCGGCCGGCAACGACGGCGCCGACGCGGGGGGCGCGACCCCGGCCAACTACGACGAGGTCATCACCGTCTCGGCCCTGTCCGACTCCGACGGCAGGACCGGCGGCGCCGGACCCGCTCCCGACTGCCGGAACACCGAGAAGGACGACACCATCGCCAGCTTCTCCAACTTCGGGCAGGACGTCGACGTCATCGCCCCCGGCGTCTGCATCAACTCCACCTTCAAGGGCGGCGGCTTCGAGGAGCTCAGCGGCACCTCGATGGCGACGCCGCACGTGGCCGGCGCGGCGGCGCTGTTCAAGTCCGCCAACCCGTCCGCCACTCCCGCCGAGGTGCAGCAGGCCTTGACCTCGGCCGGCACCGACGACTGGGACAACAGCGGCGACCAGGACGGCACCAAGGAGCCGCTGCTGAACGTGACCACGTTCTGACCCGATCGTCGCCGCGCGAGCGGCAAGCGGTACCACGCGAGGCCCCAGCCAGCCGGCTGGGGCCTCGCGCCGTGCGGAGCCTTCAGGCCCGTCCGAAGCTGGCCGCGATCCCCTGCTCGGTCTGCTCGTAGCTGCTCGCGGCGCTCGCGGTGAGCCGCGCGATGCCGGTCAGCGCGTGCTGCAGGCCGGCGGCGCTGCGCTGCCACTCGGTCCAGAGCTGGACGAAGCGGCCCTGCGCCACCCCGGCCCAGTCCGACCCGAGCGGCTCCACCTGCACGGCGAGCTGCCGCAGGGTCCCGTCGATCGAGCCGGCGGCGGCACCGAGCCGTGCCGACACCTGCTGCAGCTGCTCCGGGGTGACCCGGATCCCCGTCCCCGCCATGGTTCCTCCTCGTCCCGTCGACACCCCGAGCGTTGTCTACGTCCGAAGGCAACCGGGTTCAACCGGAGGCGAACAGGTTCGGGACAACCTCCTCAGTCGTACGTCGCCTCCACCCACCAGCCGCCGCCGGAGCGCTTCAGCAGGTGGGCGGTGCCGTCCGCGGTGACCACCTGGAGGCGGGCCAGGCGCCGGTGGAGGCCCGGGTCCCACCAGCGCTCGTCCACCGGCCATGGCCCCGCCCAGCCGGTGATGGCCGTCCAGGCCCCGCCGGCGATCCTGAGCCGGGCGGGCGGCGCGCTGGCCAGCCCCCGCCCGCCGACCACGACCTCGGCACCGGTGGCGTCCACGACCTCGGCCGCGAGCGGCTCCGGGTGGACGACGGCCGGCGCCGGCGCCGGCACCTGCCCCGGCCAGGGCGCCTCGCCGAAGCCCGGGAGCGTCGGGGGCGCGGCGGGTGCGCCGGGTTTCCAGGGGCCGCTCGGGGCGGCGCCCGGCTGGGTGAACGCGACCCGGTCGGCCGGGCCGCGGCCGCCGCGCAGCTCGACGCTACGCACGGCGTCGGGTCCGAGCAGCCCCTGGACCCTGGCGATGGCGCGGACCGCCCGCTCGCGGCGCGCGCCCTCCTCCCCCCAGAAGCCGAGCTGGCGCCCGCGGTCGGGGGCGACCTCCTCGGCGGCGAGCTGCAGGCGGCTGACCGCCCCCGACCGCGGGCTGGTGGGGCTGGCGGGCCGCGCGCCCTCCAGCCAGCCTTCGAGCTGCCAGCGCACCCGCTCGGCCATGCCGGCGGCCGGGGAGGGCGTGCCGCGCCGCGACGGGACCGCGAACCCGTCCTGGTGCCGCCAGACCCGGACCAGGCGCTCGCCGTGCTCGGTCTCGATCTCGACGCGCAGGGCCAGGCAGGCAAGGCCGAGGCGGCGCAGGCGGACGCTGAGCTCGTCGGCCAGCTTCTTGGCGGCGAAGGCCGCCGCGTCGGCCCGCTGCGCCGGCGGCTCGAGGTTGGCGGCCACGCGCAGGTCGGGAGGGGGCCGGCGGGGGTTGCGCGGGCGCTCGTCCTCGCCGCGGGCGAGCCGGTGGGCGCGGACGCCCTCGGCGCCGAAGCGGCTGGCCAGGTCGGCCCTTGGCAGGGCGGCCACCTGGCCGAGCGTACGCAGGCCGAGCCGGGTCAGCAGGTCGGCCAGGTCGGGGCGGTTCAGGGTGGCGACCCCGAAGGGGGCGAGGAACGAGGCCGCCTCCCCGGCGGGGACGAGCATCCCGTGCCTGGCCGCCAGGCCGGCGGCGAAGGCGCCTTCGGCGATCCCGACCCGGCAGCGGCCGTGCCCGCCGAGCGCCCGGTCGGCCGCCGCCGCCACCTTGGCGACCAGCTCCCGCTCGCCGCCGTGGTAGCGGGCGGCCCCGCGGGCCGGGAAGGCGCACTCCCCCGGCTGCATGACCTCCACCCTCGGGGCGACCGTCTCCACCGCGGCCACCACCGGCTCGAAGGCGCGCGCGTCCCGGTCCGGGTCGTGGGCCACCAGCACCAGCCCTGGGCAGCGCCGCTGCGCCTCCCGGCGGCGCAGGCCCGCGGCGACGCCCTCGGCCCTCGCGGCCGGCGTGCAGGCGACCACCCGGCCACCGTGCAGCACCGCCACCGGCGCCTCGTAGGGGAAGCCGCTGGCCTGCACCGGCCAGTCGGGGCACCACACCACCAGGAGGCGGAGCGCCTTGCCGGCGCCACGCCCAGGTGCTGCGGGATCGTCCACGAAGATCGCCGAGCGGTCAGGTGGCCGGCTGGACGGTCCCGTCCCGGAAGGGCAGCCAGAGCCGGGCTTCGTGAGGGCGGCCGGCGCTGCCCCGACCGGTGGTGACGACGCGCGCCCGGCGCTCGAGGAGGCGCCCGGCCCCCGCCTCCGCCCCCGTCCACGGCCCGCCGCTGACGTGGAGGCTCAAGTCGGGACGGGGCCAGGCGCCGAGGACGACCAGGACGCTGCCGCGCTCCCTCGCCCGGGTGGCGAGCTGGTGGCTGACGCCCTGCCCGGCGGCGGCCGGGGGCCGGGCGAGGAGCAGGTCGACGCCGCCGAGCAGGGTGGCGACCACCCGTGGCCACTGCCGGCCCGGGTTGGGAACCAAGGCGAGGCGCTGCAGCGCCACCCCGGTCTCGGCGGCGGCGACCACGCCCAGCTCCGGGATGCCGACCGCGGCGGCCCAGCTGCCGGCCTGGGTGGTCCCGGCCGCGAGGGCGAGCGCGAGGCGCAGGGAGCCGCTGACCAAGACCACCGTGCCGCGGCGTAGGCCACCGTGCGGCAGGAGCTGCTCCAGTGGCGGCAGCACCGGCAGGAGCTGGTCGGCCGCGAGCGTGGTGGGCTCGATGAGGCGAGCTAGCTGTGTGCGCTCTTCGTGACGTTCTGTCGCTCTCCGTGAGATCGCCATAGCGCATGATCGAACGCCGGTTCGGATCTTGCAAGCTCCGAGGCTGGCAAACGTGCTGGTACGAGGCTTGTGTCCCGAGACCGAGGGTCACGAGGGCTGCGACTCCGGGGATGGTTGTCGCTTGCGCCGAGCGGCGGGACGGAAAACCGGTTGCCGTGACCATGCCCGGTTGGTCAGGCTGGCCGGCGGTGATCGATGATGGCGTCGGCGATACGGGGCGGTGCGCGGACCGCCACCTGGCGCCTGGCGTCCCGGAGCGGTTGCGTGCCTGGGTGCGCCGCGACTTCGGCATCGACCTGACGTCGATCCATGCCACCGGCCAGGGCGCGGACGTCGCCGCGCAGCTCTGGCATGGCGTGGCCGACGACGGTGCGCGGTACGCGGTCAAATGGAGCGCCGCCGGCACGCCGGGTGGCCTGCTCGTCTCAGCTCAGCTGGCGGCGCGGCAGGTGGCCGGCGCCGTGCGGCCGGTACCGGCTCGGGATGGGCGGCCGTGGAGCCATCGGCAGGGGCGCCGGCTGTCCGTGCTGCCATGGGTGTCCGATCGCAGGGCCATGGCCGAGGGGCTGCAAGCACGAGGCTGGCGAGCCTTCGGCGCGCTATTGGCCCAAGTGCACGCCACGCCGGCCGTCGGCGCTGTGGCCGCACTGCTGCCGCGTGACGATCACACCCATCACCGGATCACCGCCGCGGTTCACGCCCTGCAGGCACAGTTGGCCGCACCGACCCAACCCGCGAATGCCGATCCCCTGATTCGAGCCCTGGCGCAGCAGTGGCAGGCGAAGGCCGAGCTGATCTGGACCCTGCTCGAACACGCCGACCGCCTCGCGCCGGTCCTGCGCGCCCGGGCGCCGGCCATGGTCGTCTGCCACGGCGACCCCCACCTTGGCAACCTGTTGGTGGGCGACCAGGGCCAGGTGTGGCTGATCGACTGGGACAACGCCGTCGTGGCCGCGCGAGAACGCGACCTGATGTTCGTCGTGGATGGCGTCATCTCCCCTGCCGCCATCGGCCCGCGCGAGCGGTCGTGGTTCTTCGACGGCTACGGTAGCGTGGACCTCGACCAGGCCGGCCTGGATTACCAACGCTGCACCCGTGCCCTCGACGACCTCATCTACGACGCCGAGCAAGTCGTCGACGTGGACCGGTACAGCCCATCGCAGCGCCGGATCGCCCTGCACCGCGTACGACAGAACCTCGACGCCACCGGGTTGGCGCACCGCGCTGGCACCGTCGTGGAACGGATGACAGCGGACACCACCCCCACCCCACCGAATTCCACGATGGACCTCCCGCCTGCACCTCAATGAGGGTGTCCGTGGTGCCCGGTGCGCCAGCGCCCACGGCGTGGTGGTGTCCACGATCCACGGCGACCTGCTGTGGTGCGACGCCGGCTGGCCACGACCGCCAGCACTGGCATGCCCGACCGGGGCCGGTGGACCGAGGATCGGCGCACCGACGCTAAGCGCGCCCACGACCGCGACCAGGCCAGCCTGCCCGCTCCGCGCCCTCCAACCAGGAATTCCGGCCATCTGCCGGTTCGTCGGTAGCGGGACACGTCAGCCGGGCCCCGGATCGTCGAGCGTGAAGGAGAAGCCGCTGGAGGTGCGGGTGTCCAGGCGGGTCGACGACCGGATCCTGCCGTCGGCCCGGAGCCGCTCCGCCGCGGCACGCGAGATCCCCAGGCCGTCGGCGACGAGCCTGAGCGGTCGCATGGGGATGGCGGCGACCAGTTCCACACGGACGGTGACGGGCCGGCCGGGCCAACCAGGGATCGGGTCGGCGTCGAGGACCCACGCGCCTTCCCAGTCCACGGTGAGCCGGTTTCGTTGATGGAGCGGCGCGGCGAGGAGGACCTCGGCGACGAGCCCTGGGTCGTTGTCGTGGTAGCGGCGGAGCAGCGCTGGGTCGATCGAGCGCAGCGGCGAGCGTTCGACGACGGTCACCTTTCGTACCTGGCCGCAGCCCTGGCAGCGAAGCAGCAGCCAGACGTCGATGGTCTTGCCGTTGGCGTTGACCCGGAACCTGCCGGTCGGTTCGAACGTGGACGCCGCCGCGCACGCGGCGCAACGGCCGCGGAGACGTGGCGGCCTGGTTTGGCGCAGTCGCCACGTCACCGCCGGAAGCGGGATGGCCATGCGAGCGGAGCTTCCTGACGCCCTGAGGCGCCACCGGCGCCAGGCGTGCGAGAACGCGGCAGCCTGGTCGCGACTAGTGGATGACGTCAGAACGCAGGGCGCCGTTCACCGGCCCATCACGGATCCCGATAGCGGTCGCGGATCACCGACCGAGGCCGAGGCGACCCGGGGAATCCAAGCGACCGGGAGCATCTCCGGGTCGTGCCGGTCGTCGACGCTCCTGCGTCAGCTCCGCGCGGGAGGCAAAGCGCAGCTTCCTTCCGAAGGTCCGAGCCAGGCTGTCGCCCGGCGTGGTCGTGCACAGCGTCGCAGCCCCCGACGCCACCGTCGAGCCAATTGGCTTGATGCTCCACCGAGCGCCAGGCCTGGCACTGACGATCGGCCGTCGTCAGGCCTTCGTCGATCGGCCGCTGGCTCCACCGGCTACCCGCCTGAACAGGCATCACGGACACCCTCAATGAGGGCAGATGCTCGGCGCGCTAGATTTCGTCCAGAAGTGCAGTGCCGACGCCGCGCCGTTGGACGAGCTCCACCACCTGGTGGCGCTGGCTATCTAGGGCTCGCGGTGGCGGCCGTTACGCGGCGGGTGGGTCGTGACCGCCGTGGCGGGCGGGTGGGACCAGGGTGACGCGGCCGCTGGCCGGGTCGCGCACGAACTGCCAGCCGCCCTCGTGGGCGGCGACGTGGTGGACCCGGCACAGCAGGACCAGGCCGGCCAGGCTGGTCGCCCCGCCGCGGGCCCAGTGCACCCGGTGGTGGGCGTCGCACCACGCCGCCGGCCGGCCGCGGCCCTCGGCGACGCAGCCGCCGTCGCGCAGCGCCAGCGCCCGCCGCAGCGCCGGGGGGACGACGCGGGTGGCGCGGCCCAGGTCCAGCAGCGCGACCGGGGCGCCCAGCGGCGCCGGCAGCAGGCTGACGGCGGCGCGCAGCACGGCGGCCAGGGTGCCGCCGCAGCTGGTGCCGCCTGGGTCGCCGCCGTCCAGGCGGCCGTGGGTGGGGTCGGCGAGGTCGCCGGCGTGGCCGGCGGCGTCGCCGTGGTGGCCGATGGCGGCCAGGTCGGGGTGGCGGCGGACGACCGCGCGGGTGACCACCGCGTCGCAGGCCAGCCGGCGGACCGTCTCGGGCGGTAGGACCCCGCCCCAGGCGCCGACGCCGCCTACGCTGCCGTTGCGGGCTTGGAGGCTGTCGAGGTCCACGGTCACGGTGAGGTTGGGCCGCAGGCCGCCCTCTTGGGGCAGGTCGCCGGCGCGCAACGCCCAGCGGGCGAGGTCGGCCAGGGCGTCGGCGCGCCGCTGCGCCGGGTTGCGCGGGTCGTCGGGGCCGGTGGGCCGGGCGCGGGGGGCCAGGGCGGCCTGGACGGCCTCGCCGGCCTCCGGGTCGAGCAG
Source organism: Actinomycetes bacterium (assembly GCA_036377075.1). Classification (GTDB taxonomy): domain Bacteria; phylum Actinomycetota; class CALGFH01; order CALGFH01; family CALGFH01; genus DASUZB01. Next base: position 26,920 of record DASUZB010000056.1, read on the forward strand.
CCCGCGCACGTCGACGCCGTCGGCGGTGGCGGCCAGCCACAGCCCGCGGCGGTCCAGCCGCGCCCGGCCGCGCTCGTCGGCGGCGTCGGGGTCGACCAGGTCGCGGAGGTGCTCGGCGACCCTTCGCAGCCGGGGCGGGTCCAGCCGCCGGGCGGCGTCGACCAGCACCGGGTCGGCCTCGGCGACCCGCCCAAGGGGGAGGTCGTGAGTGGCGTCGGCCAGGGCCGCGGCGTGCTGGTAGGAGACCTCCCCCGCGGCAAACGCCTCGGCGACGCTGGGCAGCGGGCCGCGGTACAGCGCCCGGGCGGTGCGCACCCGCTGCGCGGCCACGTGCGGGCTCATCCGGCACTCGGCGCGCAGCCAGCCCGCGGTCGGAGCGGCGACGCCGCGTTCGGCGCCGGCGGCGCCGCGGGCGTCGACCGCGGCCAGCAGCCGCAGCCGCACCGCGTCGTACTGTTCGGCGAGGCGTTCGGCGTCCAGGTACCCGATGGCCAGTTGCAGGTCGGGCTCCAGGTGGGGTCGACCGCGGCGAGGTTGGCGACCGCGGCGTCCAGCCAGGCCAGCGCCCCGGCCAGCCCACCCGGCCCCACGGGCAGCCCATCGCCGCCCGTGGGCAGGCCATGCGGCCCCGAGGGCAGACCTTCCGGCCCCACGGGCGCTTCGCCGGGGATGGCCAGTGGGTCGTACGGTGAACTGGTGTACGTTTCCATGGCCCGGAACCTACCCGGCCAGCCAGGCCCCGCCCAGCCCACCCGGCCACTTTGTGGACGACCAGCCAACGGCGGCACCGCGGACGTCCACGAGCGCGCTCCCGTCAGGAGGATTCACGCGGGCGTGCGAGGATCGGGTCATGTCCGCGCAGGCCAAGCGGTGGAACCACAACATCCACCACCACCCGCTGGTACTCGATGCCGTGCCCGACGGCTGCGAGCGGGCGCTCGACGTCGGCTGCGGCGAGGGGATCTTTACCCGCGAGCTGCGGCAAGTCGTCCCGCACGTCACGGCGATCGACCTGCACCGGCCGAGCATCCGCCTCGCCCGGCAGCACGATCCCGCCGCCGACATCGACTACCTGGTGGGTGACTTCCTCACCTACCCGTTCCGGTCAGCCCTCTTCGACCTGGTCGTATCGGTCGCCGCGTTGCACCACATGGACGCCGCGGCGGCGCTGCAGCGGATGCGCGAGCTCCTGCGGCCAGGAGGAAGGTTGGTCGTGGTCGGACTGGCCCGCAGCCGCTACCCGGCCGACCTGCCCCGAGACGCCGTCGCCGTCATCGGCAACCGGCTGCACAGGGCGACCAAGGGCTACTGGGAGATCTCGGCGCCGACCCGCTGGCCGCCGACGGAGACCTATGCCGCTATGCGCCGCCTCGCCGCCGAACTCCTACCAGGAGTTCGGTACCGACGGCACCTCCTGTGGCGCTACTCCCTGGTCTGGACCAAGCCGCCACCGTGACGCCCGGGCCGCGACCACGACGACCAGGGAGCCGGACGTCGCCGCGCTCTGGCACGAGTTGGTGGTGTGCGCCCGTGCCAACGGCATGGGCCGCAGCAGCGCCTCGTCCCCCTCGACGAGGCGCTCGACGAACGGTAGCCGGGCGCGCTCAGGGCCTGGTCGCCCGCAGGTAGGCGTGCGCCATGCGCCAGGTCTGCTCGTGCGCCTCGACCAGCGGCCGGAGGTGCGCCCTCAGCCGGGCGGCCTCGGCCGGGGTCAGCGCCTGCGCGATCGCCTGCCCGAACGTGGGCACCAGCGGGTTCGGCGCCACCGCCAGCAGGGCCTCCCAGCTCACCACCGGCGAGGACGGGCGCGAGGTCACCTCGGCCCCGTAGTCGAGGTGCAGCTCGGCGAAGCCGGCCCGCTCGGCGAAGGCCAGCAGGTCACGCTCGTCGAAGTCGATCATCGTGCCGGCTTCCGCCGGGCCCTGCAGCACCGCCCGCACCTTGGCGGCCAGCTCCTCCACCGGCGTGACGTCGTAGCCGTACAGCCGGTGGGCCGGCTCCGGGAACCCGAACCGGTTGATCGGCTCGAAGATCGACAGCCGGCCGCCCGGGCGCAGCACCCGGAAGGCCTCGTGGAAGGCGCGCTGCTTGTCGGCCACGTAGATGAGCACCGAGCGGGTGGTGACCGCGTCGACCGAGCCGTCGGCGACGGGCCCGAGGTCCTGGGCCGTGGCCCGCACGAAACGGCAGCGGGCCAGGACGCCCTGCTCGGCGGCGAAGGCGCGGCAGCGGGCCAGCAGATCCTCGGAGACGTCGCTGAAGATCACGGTGCCGTGCTCGCCGACCAGCGGGAGCGCGCCGAATGCCAGCAGGCCGTCGCCGGCGCCCAGGTCGAGGACGGTGTCGCCGGCGGCGATCGCGGCGCCGCGCAGGACGCGGTCGCGCACCGGCCGCAGGAACGCCATCGAGGCGGCCTGCTGCGCCCGGTCGCCGCCGAAGCGGTCGCGCAGCAGCCACCGCGCCCACCGGTCCTCGCCCACGCGGTGCTCGCCTCAGCCGGCGCCGAGCGCTGGCAGCAGGCCGAGCTGCTGCAGCATGGTGAGGTTGTCGACCTGGTCCCAGTGCTCGGCGATCCTGCCGTCGGCGATGCGGAAGATGTCGATCGCCGCGTAGTCGACCTGCCGGCCGGTCGCCGGGATGCCGAGCAGGTCCCCCTGGTGGGTTCCCTGCCAGGCGGTGCGCGCGACCACCTTGTCGCCCTCGGCGATCAGGTCGTGGACGGTCCCGCGCCAGTCCGGGAACGCGGCCAGCAGCGGGGCGAAGAACGCCCGGTAGCCGGTGCGGCCGGGTGGGACCTGGGGGTTGTGGTCGAGGTAGTCCTCGGCGTAGTAGCGCTCGATGGCGTCGAGGTCGTGGGCGTTGAAGACCTCCTCGATGACGCGCGCGACCAGCTGCTTGTTCTGTTCGGTGGACATGGGCTCGTCCTCGTGGCGGTCAGGCCGACTCGGTCCAGGCGGGCGGCGGTGGCAGGGGCTGGCCGGGGGCCAGGGCGGTGAGGGTGGCCATGACGCGGGCGGCCGGGTGGTCGCCGGCGGGCAGCGGGTAGAGCACCGGCAGGTCCACCCCGGCCTGCCGGTAGGCCTCCAGGCGCTCCGCCACCTGGGCGGCGGAGCCCGTCGCCACCAGCGTCTCGACGGTCTGGTCGCTGACCAGGCCGGCACGTTCGCCCCGGGGGGCTGCGGCGACGCGGTCGACGTCGGCGATGCCGACGCGGCGCAGCATGGCGGCGTAGGCGGGGGCCTCGAGGTAGTTCAGGACCTGCGGCCGCAGGTCGTCGGCCAGCTCGGCGAGCTCGCCGACGCAGGCGCGCACGTAGCAGCCGACCACCACCGTGGCCGGGTCGCGGCCGGCATCGCCGGCGGCCTGCCGGACGGCGGCGACGGCGCCGGCGACGGCGTCCAGCGGCAACCAGTTCAGCAGCACCCCGTCGGCGATGCGGCCGGCGAGGGCCAGCATGCGCGGGTTGAGCGCGGCCAGCACGACCGGCGGACGGGGGCGCGCCGGCGGGAAGCCGAGCTTGAAGCCGCGCGCGTCGCCGCCCTCCCAGGCGACCTCGGGCTCCTTGCCGGCGGCGACCGCCCGCACCGCGGCGACGGTCACCTCCAGGCGGGCGAACGGGTCGCCCCACGGGACGCCGAACCAGTGCTCGGCCGACCACCTCGCGCCGGCGCCGAGGCCGAGCACGAAGCGGCCGCCGCTGAGGTCGTCCATGGTCGCGGCGGTCTGGGCGAGCACCACCGGGGAGCGGGAGTAGACCGGGACCACGCCGGTGCCGAGCAGCACCCGCCTGGTGGTGGCGGCGAACGCGGCGAGCGTCGAGAGCGCGTCGTGCCCGCCGATCTCGGGCATCCAGATGCCGCTGTAGCCGCCGGCCTCGGCGGCGTCGGCCCAGCCGGCCAGGACGTCCGCGGAGACCCCGATGTCACGCAGGGAGACCCCGAGCGGGCCACGGTAGTCGGGCATGCGACCTCCTGTGTCAGCGGCTTCCTGATTCACCGGGGGGCTACCGCTCGGCTCTGCGTGGCCACCCGCCACCTCGGTTCCGGCCTCGCTCTTGAGCCCCCCGGCCCCCCCGCCCACGCCGGCCAGGCTGAGGGAGCAGCGGCTCGCGCAGGTACTCGAGGAAGTCCTTGCCGTGGTAGTAGCGCGGCAGCCGGGCGATGCGGGCGAAGCCGTGGCGCTGGTAGAAGCGGCGGTGGCGGGGCGTGTCGGGGCAGCGGAGGTAGCAGCGGGCCGCCCCCGCCGCCGCGGCCCGCTCGCAGAACAGCTCGAGCAGCCGGCCGCCCACGCCGCCGCTGCGCCGGGACCGGGCCACCAGGATGTCCCCGAGCCTGGCGGTGCCGGCGACCACCTCGCCGACCGCGACCGCCACCAGCTCACCGCCGTCGCGCGCCTCGACCACCACCGGCCGGCTGGTCCAGTCGAGGCCGTCCGGGCCGAAGACGTCGCGGTCGGCCGCCGGCCACTCGCTCGCCAGGAAGCCGCGGATCTCCTCGGTCTCGGTCTCGGCCGGCCGGTAGACCAGCCCGCCCGGCTGGGCTTCACCTGCTGCCGACACGGTCGAGCGGCGCCGCCGCATCCGTGGCACCCTCCCTGAGTAATCTCGGCTGGCTGGATTCTCTATGATTCACCCCGACCGCTCGTCGGTGCGAAGGGAGCTCGATGGACGTCCGCCTCACCAACGTGTACGTCGCCGACGCCAGGTTGGTGGCCGACGGGGTCGCGCAGCCGGAGGACGCGATGGCCGTGTTCGTCGGCCGCACCGGCCACGGCCGGGTGGCGTCGTTCACGGTGCAGCGCTCCTACACCGGGGCGGGCGGCTGGTACACCGAGGTGCTGGTGCTCCTCGCGCCGAACGGCGACCTGGCCTGGCGCGGTCCGGCCAAGCCGCTGACCTTGCGCGGCTCCAGCAAGATCGACACCTTCACCGAGGAGGTGCACGGCGCCGAGGTCGCCTCCGACGACGACCACGAGCTGGTGTTCCTGATGAGCGACGGGCGTGCCCCGCTCGACGAGATCGGCCGCGTGCCGATCGCGGTGCTCGACGAGGACTCGCCGGGCGCCGGCGCCTCCGACACCGCGGTGCTGGACGAGGCGCTCAAGAAGAGCACGATCGTCTGGATCGACGTGCCCGGTCCGGGCGGCACCGACGGGCGGCCGGTGCCGGCCTGGTACGGCACCCTCGACGGCCGCGTCTACGTCCTCACCGGCGGCTCGGAGCAGCGCATCCCCGGCCTCGCCGAGGCCGAGCGGGTGGAGCTGGTGGCCCGCTCCAAGGAGCAGCAGGCGCTGGTCGCCAGGGTGGTGGCCGACGCCAGGGTGGTGCCGAGCTCGGACCCGCTGTTCGCCCGCGTCACCCCGCTGCTGCTGCCACGGCGCCTGAACCTGCGCGACGGCGAGCAGGCGGCGGAGCGCTGGAGCAAGGAGTGCACCCTGGTCGAGCTGACCCCGACGGGGGTGCCGGTGGAAGCCTGAACGACCGTTTTGCGGTCGTGCGCAGGGGTAGTTGATAGCCGTGGTACCCGATCTGGACTCGCGCTGGAGGCGCCTCATGTTCTCCCGGAAGAGCAAGCTGAAGCGGCGGGCGCAGGCGATCGCCGACAAGGCCGCGGAGGGGGGCGTCCGCGAGCAGCTCGACGAGCTCGCCGAGGCGCTCACCGACGCCCGCGACGCGATCACCAGGGCGTCGGCCTCGGCCGGGCGCAAGGTGGCCGGCGTCACCGCCGAGACCGCCAAGCAGGCGGCGGAGGCGAGCAGGGAGGCGGCCCGCTCGGCCGCCGGGACGGCCGGCGCGAGCGCCCGCCAGGCGGCCGAGACCACCAGGCGGGCGAGCAGGCGCCAGGCCAAGGCGGCCCGTGCGCGGCTGAGCGACGCCGACCTCGGCGAGCTGCCGAAGAAGGCGGCCGACAAGCTGTTCCGCGAGCGCGCCAAGGAGCGCCGCAAGGAGCGGCGCAAGCGGCAGCGGCGCCTGGTCTACCGCGGCGTCGGCGTCGCCGGCCTCGGCGTGCTGGTCGGCTGGCTGACCGCGCCGAAGCGCGGCCAGGAGGCGCGCCAGGCGCTCAAGCAGCAGGCCGCCAAGGCCAGCGAGAAGGGCTGGGAGAAGGTCGCCGAAGGGCGCGACGGCGGCGCGCAGCAGCCCACCGCCGAGGTGACCCAGCTGCACGACGCGGCCGGGAGCGGCAGCCAGCCCCACACGCCCAAGGAGTAGGACCTCCCGGTCCCGCCGGGGTTGGTACTAGCCGCATACGGCAGCCTGGCGATAGCGGGTAGTGCGCGCAGTGCTTGATTGCGCGGCCGAACGCGCGTACTCAAGCAAGAGTGATGCAAACGCGCACGCTCGGCAGCAGCGATATCGCGGTCAGTGCCATGGGGGGTGGCTGCTGGGCGATCGGGGGGCCGCTCTGGCAGGGCGACCGTCCCTTGGGCTGGGGCGAGGTCGACGACCGCGAGTCGGTCCGCGCCGTCCGCCGCGCCGTCGACCTCGGCGTGACCTTCTTCGACACCGCCGACCTGTACGGCGCCGGGCACAGCGAGGAGGTGCTCGGCAAGGCGCTGGCCGGCCGCCGCGACCAGGTGGTCATCGCCACCAAGTGGGGCCACACCTTCGACCCGGTCACGCGCCAGCGTGGCGGCACCGACACCACGCCCGGCTACGTCCGCAGGGCGCTGCAGGCGTCCCTGCGCCGGCTCGGCACCGGCCACGTCGACCTGTACCAGTTCCACGTGGCCGCGGCGCCGCCGGCGGACGCCCCCGCGATCCAGGAGGCCCTGGAGGAACTGGTCGCCGAGGGCCTGATCCGGGCCTACGGCTGGAGCACCTACCTGGTCGACCGGGCGCGGCTGTGGGCGCCGAGCCCGCACTTCGTCTCCGTCCAGCACGAGCTGAGCGTGTTCCGCGACGCGCCCGAGATGGTGGAGTTCTGCCGCGAACGGGGCCTGTCGAGCGTCAACCTGTCGCCGCTCGCGATGGGGTTGCTCAGCGGGAAGTTCGGCCGCGACTCGCGGCTCGCCGACGACGACGTCCGCGGCAAGGAGCCCACCTGGATGCGCTACTTCAAGGACGGCCACCCGACCGGGGAGTGGCTCGAGCGGCTCGACGCCGTTCGCAACGTGCTCAGCAGCGACGGGCGCACGCTGGTGCAGGGCGCGCTCGCGTGGAACTGGGGACGCGGTGAGCACACCATCCCGATCCCCGGCTTCCGCACCGTGGCGCAGGTCGAGGAGAACGCCGCCGCGCTGCGGTTCGGCCCGCTCAGCCCCGCCCAGATGGCAACGATCGACCAGCGCCTCGACCGCGCCGCCTAGGCGGAGTCCAGCGCGCGATAGACGCCCGCGCTCACCTTGGTGACGCGGCCCTCCCGCGCCAGGGTGGCCAGGCTCTTGACCACCGCGCCACGCACGTCACTCTGGGCGAACGGGTCGATGAGCCGCCCGCGCAACGCGCGGTCGAGCACCACCGTCCAGTGCAGCGCCTCGGGCGCCGCCTCCTCGAGCACCCGCACGCAGGCGTCACGTGGCTCCATGAGCAGCCAGGCTAGCAGCGTCCAGGCCACCTCACGCCAGGCCCATGGCGGCCAGGTCGCGACGGTGGCGGGCGACGGCCTCGCGGAGGTGGCCGAGGAAGGCGTCGGTGGCGGGGGCGCGCACCGGAGCCGGCGGCAGCGCCGCGTAGACGCGGCGCACGGGCGCGTCGGCGCCGTGGCGGCGCAGCAGCCGGTCCCGGCGCAGGGCGCCGGCCGCCAGCGACGGCACCAGGGCGACGCCGAGGCCGGCGGCGACGAACCCGAGCTTGCCCGTCCACTCCCCCGCGTGCAGCTCGATGCGTGGCGTGAAGCCGGCTCGGGCGCAGGCGGCGGCGAGCACGCCGGCCCCGCCGGTGTCGTCGCCCTCGACCCAGTTCTCCCCCGCCAGCTCGGCGAGGCGGACCTCGTCGGTCGCGGCCAGGCGGTGACCGCGCGGCAGGGCCAGCAGCAGCGGGTCGTCGAGCAGGTGCGCCAGCTCGAGCTCGCCCGCCTCCGGCAGGCCGGGCGGGTAGTCGCTGACCACGGCCAGGTCCAGCTCGCCCTGGCCGAGCCGGGCGAGCTGCCGCGGGGTGACCCCCTCGGCCAGGGTGAGGTGCACGCCGGGATGGCGCGCGCGGAAGCCGGTCACCGCCAAGGGGACCAGCGTGGCGTCCGCGGTCGGGAAGGCGCCGATGCGCAGCCAGCCGCCACGGAGCCGGCGCAGCGCGTCCAGCTCCTCGCTGGCGCTGCGCAGGCGGGCGAGCACCACGGTGGCGTGCTCGACCAGCACACGGCCGGCGGGGGTCGGCCGCACGCCGCGCGGCAGGCGCTCGAACAGCGGCGAGCCGGCCTCGCTCTCCAGTCCCATGATCTGCCGGCTGACCGCGGACTGGGTGTAGCCGATCGAGCGTGCCGCGGCAGTGAACGACCCCTGCCTTGCCACCTCGCAGAGCACCTCCAGCGCCGCGGTGTCGAACACGCCCACTCCCTTCCCGGGAAACATTCCCGTACTGCATGCTTTCAATGCGGAGTAATTGATTGTCGCATGGCTTGGGCGGGGCCTAGCCTCACCCGGAAGCGAACCCGAACGAGGAGTGCCATGACGAGCGTTGCCTTCCTTGGACTCGGCCACATGGGCGCACCGATGGCCGGCCGGCTGCTCGCGGCCGGACACCACCTCACCGTCTGGAACCGGACCCCGTCCAGGGCGGCCGCCCTGGCGGAGCGTGGCGCCGTGGTCGCCGGCTCGCCGGCGGAGGCCGCCGCCGGCGCGGTGACCGACGGGCTCGGCCGGCGCGACCTTGCCGCGGTGATCCCGCACGTCCGCGGCCGCACCGCCGCGTCCGACGCGGCCTTGGAGGAGGTGGCGCGATGAGGAAGCAGGTCCTGAACCCGCCGTCGGTGCCCGCCCCGGCGGGCAACTACTCCCACCTGGTCCGGCTGGAGCTGGGCGACGCCGTGCTGCTGTTCCTCTCCGGCGAGATCGCCCTCGACGAGGCGGGCAACCTGGTCGGCGAGGGCGACATGGCGCGCCAGACCGAGCACGTCTTCGACGCCATCGGCAAGATCCTCGCCTCCGCGGGGGCCGGCTTCGGCGACGTGGTCAAGCTCACCACCTACCTGACCGACCTCTCCCAGCTCGACGCCCACCGCGAGGTGCGCGCCCGCTACCTGCCCGACCCGCCGCCGGCGAGCACGCTGGTGGAGGTGAGCCGGCTGGTGCGGCCCGGCCTGCTGGTGGAGGTCGAGGCGGTCGCGGCGGTGCCGCGCTGACGCCGGGCGCTACTCGCGCCCGCCGGTGCGCGAGAATACGCCCACCATGTCCGCTCTCGAACCGATCAGCGTCGACCCGTGCCCGGTCGAGGTCGAGCTGCGCCTGGCGGCCGGCGGCCGCCTGGCGTTCGTCTCCGACCTGCACCTGGCCGTGCCCCCGTTCAACGACTTCGAGGCGACCACCGAGCTGTGCGAGCTGGTCGCCTCCCTGCTCGAGCACCCGGGCGAGGTGATCCTGCTGCTCGGCGGCGACGTGCTCGACCTGCTGCAGGTGGAGGCGCCCCGCGGGGAGCACGCGGCCAGGATCCTGGCCGCGCCGGGCGCGGTCACCGCCGGCGAGGCGCTGCGCCGGCTCGCCGCCCGGCCCGGCGCGACCGTGGTGTACCTGGTCGGCAACCACGACGCCGCGCTCGCCTGGGACGGCCCGTCGCGGGCGCGGGTCGCCGGCCACTTCGGCGCCAGCCACGTGGCCCTGCGGGCGCGCGTGGTGGTGGAGGGCCCCGCCGGCGAGGTCAGGGTGATGGCCGAGCACGGCGACGCGCTCGACCGCTACAACCGCCGCACCGACCCGTTCGACCCGCTCGACGTGCCGCCCGGCGACCACATCGTCACCGAGGTGGTCAACCGCCTGGAGCGGACCAGCCTCCGCTACCCGCGGCTCGCGCTCGACCAGGTCGACAACGTGCGACCCGCCCTGATGATCCCGCTGTGGCTGGTCTCGAGCTTCTTCTACCGCTACATGAGCCAGGCCGTGAAGGCCTTCGTCGCCCCGTTGATCGCCCTCTGGGTGCTCGTCCACCTGGTGGCGACGGCGCTGGTCGCCAGCGACCTGTATGGCCTGGCCGAGCTGGGCAACCGGGCGCTGCGCTGGACCGCGTCGGTGGTGATCGCCGACGTGCTGCTGCTGCTGGCGCTCTCCACCTTCCTCGGCCGCACCTTCCGCCGGGCGGCGGGCGCCTATGGCCTGCCCTCGCCCGACGAGGCCAGGCGGGAGACGGCCACCCGCCGCGCCGGCGTGCCCGCCCTGCTCGACCTGCGCGATCCCCGCGCCAGCGTGCTGGTGACGGGCCACAGCCACGAGCCCGACCTGGTCGAGTTCCCCGACGGCCGGGTGACCGCGGACGCCGGCTGCTGGGTGCGCGGGCTGGTGCCGGTCGGGGCGCGCTTCTCCCTGCCGCCGGTGTTCGTGCCCGCCTACCCGGTCAACTGGGTGGAGGTCGGGACCGAGCCGGAGGGCGTGGTGGTCGCCCTCTGGCAGCGCCGCCTCGCGGTCGAGAAGCGCCGGCTCGAGCTGCTGGAGTGGCTCGCCGCCAAGCGGCCGCTGCCGTCGCACGGCGCCCATCCCGCCCAGGTGGTGGCCAGGGCCGTGTTGGCGCCGCGCAGCGCCCCGGCCACCCGCCCGACCGCCAGCCCGGCCGGCTGAGCAGCGTGGCGACGGCGGACGGGCCCAGCTCGGTCAACTTCGACCGGGCCGCCGGCTACTACGACGCCACCCGCGGGCTCCCGCCGGAGGTCGGCGACCGGGTGGCGGCGCGCATCGAGGCGGCCGCCCGGCCCGGCGCCCGCTTCCTGGAGGTCGGCGTCGGCACCGGCCGCATCGCCCTCCCGCTGCAGCAGCGCGGCTGCTGGGTCGTCGGGGTCGACCTGTCGGCGGCGATGATGGCCGCCTACCGCGACAAGGCGGCCGCCGCCGGCCTGCCGGCTCCGCGCCTGCTGCGCGGCGACGCCACCCGGCTGCCGCTCGCCGACGCGAGCGTCGACGTGGTGATCGAGGTGCACGTCCTTCACCTGGTGCCCGACTGGCGCCGGGCGCTCGGCGAGGTCCGCCGGGTGCTCGCTCCGGGCGGCTCGATGCTGCTCGGCTGGGGTCCCGGCCTGCCCTACCGGGCGGGGAGCCCGCGGGACATCCTGCAGCGGCGCATGCGCGAGCTGACCGCGGACGCCACCCCGGAGTGGTGGGTGGGCCTCGGCGACGCGCGGCAGAAGCTGGCCGCGCTGGCCGACCTCGGCGGGGTCGAGGAGCAGCTCGGCGGGGAGACCTGGAGCACCGAGGAGACCTGGGCGGTGGCCCTGGACGAGGCGGACCGCCGGGTCTTCTCCTACGCCTGGCGGGTGCCCGAGGACGCCTGGCACGCGGCGGCGGCGCGCGTCCGCGCCGAGGTCACCGCCGAGCACCCCGACCTGGACGCGCCCGTCCCCGTCCAGCGCTCCTTCCAGCTCACCAGGGTGCGGTTCGGGTAGGGGGCCTCCCAGCTCACACCGCACGGCGCCCCCGTGACCCAGACAAGGATCCCGGCGAAGTACCCGACGACTG
>DASUZB010000057.1:0-3563 GCA_036377075.1 Actinomycetes bacterium
CCTGCACGACACCTGCTCGACCGCGCACAACCTGATCCAGGCCAGCCCCGTGCTCGCCGGCCGGGAGCTGCCGCTCGAGGACTACGGCCTGGAGTACCTGCACCCGGACCCGGTGGTGCACGTGCCGTTCCCCGACGGGGCCTGGCTGACCCAGTGGCGCGACCCGGAGCGGACCTGGGAGGAGCTGGCCCGCTTCTCGCGCCGCGACGCCGACGCCTACCAGCGCCTGCTGGCCGACTACGGGCAGGTCGCGCCGCTGTTCGGCCGCTGGCGCAACACCCCGGTCGGCTGGGGCCCGGCGCTGCCGGAGCTGCTCGCCGGCGCGCCGGACGGCGCCAGGTGGCTGCGGCGGCAGGCGATGAGCGCCTGGGAGGTGGTGCAGGACACCTTCGCCGAGGAGCACGTCCAAGCCTTCATGCTGTGGATGAGCTTCATGACCGTCCAGCCGGTCGAGCGGCCGGGCACCGGCCCGCTCGCCTACTCGCTGGTCTTCGGGCGGCAGCGGCACAGCTGGACGCCGCCGAAGGGCGGGTCGCTGGCGCTGCCCCTGGCGCTGGCCCGGTACGTCGAGGCCCACGGCGGCGCGGTCCTCACCGGCCGGCGGGTCACCGGGCTGGTCGTCGAGGGCGGCCGCTGCGCCGGCGTGGAGACCGCCGGCGGGGAGCGGCACCTGGCCCGCCGGGCGGTGCTGTCCACCGTCCACGTCAAGGACCTCCTCGCGCTCGCGCCCGAGGCGCCGTGGGACGACGCCTTCCGCTTCGGGGTCGACACCTGGCGCGCCGGCGTCTCGATGTTCGTCGCCCACTACGCCACCACCGAGCCGCCCCGCTACCGGGTCGACCATGGGGTCGTCGCGTCGGTCGCGGCGGGCACGCCCGGCTCGGTCGCGCGGATGCTGCGCGTCGGCCCGGAGTTCCAGCGCGGCGCGGTCGCCACCGACGACCCGGTGCTGCTGGTCCTGGCACCGACCGTCGCCGACCCGTCGCGCGCCCCCGCGGGCCGCCACACCCTCAAGGTGGTCGGCTTCCAGCCCTACGAGCTGCCCGGCGGGCCGGAGCGCTGGGACGAGCTGAAGGACGAGGTGGCCGCCGCGAACCTGGCCGCGCTGCGCCGCTACGCCCCCAACCTCTCCGGGGACGTGGTCCTCGCCGGCCACGTGAAGAGCCCGCTCGACCTGGAGCGCTTCAACCCCCACAACTGGCACGGGTCCTGCCACGGCGGCGACATGGGCCTCGCGCGCTTCAGGCAGGGCGGCCCGGCGCAGTCCGGCGCGCTGCGGCCCGCGCCCGGGTGGGCCGGCCACCGCACCCCGATCGCGGGCCTGTACCAGACCGGCGCCACCACCCACCCCGGCGGCTCGGTCTCGGCCGCGCCCGGCCGCAACGCCGCCATGGTCGTCCTGCGCGACCTCGGCTACGACCCGGAGGAGGTGGCGGCCCGTGCCTGACGAGCGCATCGAGGCGGCCGTGGCCAACTGGGCGCCCAGGCTGGTCACGCAGGGCGTCGACCCCAACGACTTCGCCCGCGTGACCGCGCCGCTGACGCGCTGGGAGGAGTGGCTCGGCGCCTGGCGCGCCAACGGCGACCTGCACGCCGGGCTGGCGCGCGAGGCCGAGCGGCGCGGCCGGCTGCTGACCGCCGGCCGCGCCTGGGTCCACGCCACCCTCTCCTACCACTACGCCAAGTTCGTCTGGCTGGTCGACCTCGACCGCCACCGGGAGGCCGCCGACCTGGCGGTCGCGGCGCTGCGCCACGCCCACCGCCTGCTCGACCCGACCGCCGAGCGGCTCGAGATGCCGTTCGGGGGGACCGTGATGGTGGCGACCCTGCGGCGCCCGCCGGCTCCGGCGCCGGCGCCGCTGGTGCTGCTGCTGCCCGGCCTCGACTCCACCAAGGAGGAGTTCTTCAACTGGGAGACCGTCTTCCTCGAGCGCGGCATGGCGACGCTGTCCCTCGACGGCCCCGGGCAGGGCGAGACCGGCTACCGCACCCACATCCGGCCCGACTACGAGGTCGCCGTCAGCGCCGCCCTGGACCACCTGCACGGCCGCGACGACCTGCTGGGCGACCGGGCCGGCGCGGTCGGGGTGAGCCTCGGCGGCTACTACGCGCCGCGGGCGGCCGCGTTCGAGCCGCGCATCCGCGCCGCGGTCGCGATCGGCGGCCCCTACGACTTCGGCGCCTGCTGGGCCGGGCTGCCCGGGCTCACCCGCGAGGCCTTCGCCCACCACAGCGGTGCCCGTGACCAGGCCGAGGCCGAGCGCCTCGCCGGACGGCTCGACCTCGGCCCGGTCCTGCCGCGCCTGGCCCAGCCGCTGCTGGTCATCTTCGGCCGGCTGGACCGCCTGATCCCCTGGCGGCAGGCCGAGCGGGTGGCCGCCGAGGCGCCCCGCGGCGAGCTGGTGATGTACGAGGACGGCAACCACGTCTGCAACAACCTGCCCTACCGCTACCAGCCGCTGGCCGCCGACTGGATGCGGGAGCGCCTCGCCGATGGGTGAGAGCCGCTGGGTCGGGCGCCCGCTGCGGCGCCGGGAGGACGCCGCCCTGCTGCGCGGCGAGGCGGCGTACGTCGACGACCTGGTGCTGCCCGGCATGGCGCACATGGTCGCGGTGCGCAGCCCCGAGGCCCACGCCCGCCTCGGGCGCATCGACGCCGCCGCGGCGCTGCGGGCGCCGGGCGTCCTGGCCGTGCTGACCGCCGCCGACCTCGGGCAGGTCGGGCGGATGCGGGCGGTCGCGCCGGAGGGCGCCGAGGTCGCCGACGTCGCCGTCCCGCTGCTGGCCGACGGGACGGTCCGCTTCGCCGGGGAGCCGGTCGCCGCCGTCGTCGCCGAGACCCGCGCGGCCGCGCTCGACGCGGCCGAGCTCGTCGCGGTCGACTACGACCCGCTGCCGGTGCTGGTCGACCCGCGCGCCGCGCTCGCCTCGGCGGCGCGGCTGCACGAGCAGGCCCCCGGCAACGTGCTGCTGCGCTGGTCGCGGCGCCACGGCGACGTCGACGGCGCCTTCGCCGCGGCCGCCCACCGGGTGGGCGGCCGCTTCGGGATGCCGCGGCTGGTCGCCGCGCCGATCGAGCCGCGCGGCGCGGTCGCCGCCTACGACCCGCAGGACGACCTGCTGACCCTGTGGCTGTCCGCGCAGGACCCCCACCGCCCCCTGCGCGGCCTCGCGGCGCTGCTGCGGCGTCCGCCGGAGCGCTGCCGCGTGGTCGTCCGCGACGTCGGCGGCGCCTTCGGCAGCAAGGGGGCGCTGGCGCCGGAGGCCGCCGTCGCCGCCGTCGCGGCGATGCGGCTCGGCCGCCCGGTCAAGTGGATCGAGCAGCGCTGGGAGAACTTCCAGGCCGCCTACCAGGGCCGCGGCCAGGAGATCGAGGCCGAGCTGGCGCTCGACGCCGCCGGCCGCTTCCTCGCCCTGCGCGCCCGCACCGTCGCCGACCTCGGCGCCTACCTGTACCCGTTCACCGCCGCGCCGCCGGTCACCTCGGCGATGCTGCTGACCGGCGCCTACGACGTGCCCGCCGTGGACGTGGAGGTGGTCGGGGTCGCCACCAACAAGGTGCC
>DASUZB010000058.1:0-4885 GCA_036377075.1 Actinomycetes bacterium
CGCTCATTTCTTGACGAGCGCCTGGGCGTCGGACTGCATGCCCTTGGTTGCCTCCTCGGCGCTCACCTTGCCGGCGGCGGCGCGCTCGATCCAGGTGTTGAGCTTGGTCGCGAGCTGCTCCCAGGTGGGCAGGTTGGGCGGGGACTTGGCGTCGTCGAGCTGGCTCTTGAAGGTGGCGAGGTTGTCGTCACCGGTGAGCTCCGGACGGTCCCAGCCCGCCTTGGTCGACGGCAGGTCGGCCACGGTCTTGTACCAGAGCGCCTGGGTGTCGGGGTTGGTGGCGAACTGGACGAACTTCCAGGCCGCGTCCTTGTGCTTGGAGCCGTTGAACACCACCAGGTTGGCGCCGCCGACGAAGGAGGTGCTGGACTGCTTGGTCGGCATGTGGGCGACCTTCCACTTGCCTTCGATCTTGGGCGCGTTGTCCTTGAGGATCTGCATGTGCCAGGGGCCGGAGAAGAACATGCCGTAGTCGCCGGCGGCGAAGCCCTGCTCGATGGCGAAGCCCTTGGGCACGCTCTTGGGGCTCAGGCCCTGCTGGTGGTACCAGGTGTACTCCTCGAGCGCCTCGACCACCTGCGGGCTGTCCAGGGTGGGGTTGCCGCTGGCGTCGGCGACGTCGCCGCCGTCCTGCCAGACGAACGGCATGAGCTCCTGCCACTGCCCGCCGGTGTTGGGCGGCAGGGCGAGGCCGTACTTGCCGGTCACCTGCTTGATCTTGGTGGCCGCCTCGCGCAGCTCAGGCCAGGTCGTCGGCGGCATCTTGGCGCCGGCCTTCTCGGCCAGGTCGGTGCGGTAGTAGAGCAGGCGCGTCTCGACGTACCAGGGCACGCCGACGGTCTTGCCGTCGACCACGTTGGTGTTCCAGGCGCCCTCGAAGAAGGCGTCCTTGGAGAAGCTGCTCGGCACCTCGTCGAGCGCGCCGAGCTTGGCGAACTCGCCCATCCAGGTGGTGCCGAGCTGGCTCACGTCGGGCGTCTGCCTGCCGGCCACCGACGAGATCAGCTTCTGGTGGGCCACGTCCCAGGTGATCGGCGTGACCTTCACCTTGATGTTGGGGTTCTGCTTGGTGAACTGGTCGGCGAGGGTGCTGAGCTTCTCGCCCTCGGCGCCCATCGCCCAGACGGTGATCTCCTGCGGCTCGTTCGACGTGGTGCCACCGCCACCGCCGCCGCACCCGGCGAGCATCAGGGCCACCATCACGGCGGCGGCCAGCCAACGGATCCTGCGCATCCTGCACTCCTCGGGGGTGGGGGCGGGGGGCCTGCGCCCGCGCTCAGGGGCCGCGCGCCGGCTCGGCGCAGCCGCAGCTCGCCCGGACCACCAGGCTGGTGGCCAGCACCACCGCGTCGGGCTCGGCGTCCGGGTCCTCGATGCGGCGCAGCAGCAGCTCCACCGCGCACGCCCCGAGGCGCCGCATGGGCTGGTGCACGGTGGTGAGCGCCGGGGCCACGTGCCTGGCGATCTGGATGTCGTCGAAGCCGGTGACGGCGACGTCGTCGGGGACGGCGAAGCCGGCCTTCACCAGGGCGCCGATGGCGCCGACGGCCATCTGGTCGTTGGCGCAGACGATCGCCCTCGGCGGGGCGTCGCGCGCGGCGAGCAGGTCCTCGACCCCGCGGGCGCCGCCCGACTCGGTGAAGTCGGCGCTGGCGGCAGGCCACTCCGGCACGGGCAGGCCGGCGGCGTCCAGCGCCCAGCGGTGGCCCTCGAAGCGCGCGGCCGCGTCGGGCGAGTCTTCCGGCCCGCCGAGGAAGGCGACGTCCTGGTAGCCGTGCACGCGCGCCAGGTGCTCGGTCACGGCCGCGCTGCCCGGCGCGTTGGCGACGCTGACGTGGTCGAGCCTTGCCGGGTCGCGCGGGCCCGCCAGCAGCACCACCGGGACCCGGCGGGCGAGCTTCTCGAGCTGCTCGGTCGGGACGGTGCGGGCGAGCACCACCATGCCGTCGGTCTTGGTCGCCAGCGACAGCACGAAGCTCGGGTCGCGGCTGTGGTGGGTGGCGGCGATCAGCACGGCGTACCCGGCCGCGCGGGCGGCCCGCTCCATGCCCCTGGTGACCTCGTCGGAGTAGAGCAGGGTCTCGTGGCCGTGCTCCTCGCCGGGGTCGTCGAGGTCGGGGAAGGCGAGGCCGAGCACGTACGACCGCCTGGTGGCGAGCTCCCGCGCGGTCGCGCTGGGCACGTAGCCGAGCTCGGCGGCGGCCCGCAGGACCCGGTCCCTGGTCTCGGGCCGGAGGTTGCCCTTGCCTTGCAGCGCCCGGGAGACGGTGGCGATCGAGACGTCGGCCCGCTCGGCCACCTCATAGATCGTGGGGGTCTGTTCCACCTGCGCCTCCGAGATGTAAGCGCGTACGTCCGGGCTCGGTAAGCGCTTACATTCTGCCCGGGACCGGTCGGTGTCAATCCCGTCGGGGGCGCCCGCTGCCCCAACGGGCAGGGGCGGGCGCACCAAAGGATGGCCAGCGGCCCGCTGCCAAGGGGGCACGGGCGCGCCAGCCTTCGAGCATGATCGAAGAGGTCGACCGGGCGCTCCGCGAGCTGCTGCGGCAGGAGGCCCTGGGCGGGGCCGAGGTGGAGGTGGCCCTCGACGCCCCGACCAAGGAGTGGGCGGCGCGCCGCAACGCGCCCACCCTCGACCTGTACCTCTACGACATCCGCGAGGACCTGCGCCGCCGCGAGCGTGGCCTGGTGAACGAGTACGACGCGGGCGGCCGCGTCACCGCCCGCCACCTGCCGCCGCGCCACTTCAAGCTGTCGTACCTGGTAACGGCGTGGACGCAGCGGCCGGAGGACGAGCACCGGCTGCTCTCGGCCGTGCTGCTGTGCCTGCTCAAGCACGACAAGCTGCCCGACGGCCTGCTCGGCGGCTCGCTCGCCGAGGTGGGCCTGCCGGTGGCGGTGACGGTGGCGCTGCCGCCGCCGGAGGACCGCTCCTTCGCCGACGTCTGGTCGGCCCTCGGCGGCGAGCTGAAGCCCTCGCTGGACGTCCAGGTGACCGCGCCGGTCGACAACGGCACGCGCATGCCGGCGGCGCCCCTGGTGCTGGAGGCGCCGCGGATCGGCGTCACCGGGCCGGGCGGCGCGGCGGAGCGCGCCGGCGGCCGCCGCGGGCGCGGGCGCCGGCGCCCACCGGCCGCGAGCGCCGCCGCCGGGCCGCTGGCGGACGAGACCCGCACGGTCGGGGCCGAGCACCAGCAGGGCCGCATCGTGCGCGTCCGCGAGCTGCCGTGAACGCCGCAGGGGCAACCGCCCCCGGCCCGCCCGCCGGCGTGGACGGCGACCGGGCGAGCCCGGCCCACCTGGGCCTGGACGGCGACCGGGCCAGCCTGGTCCACCTGCGCGGGCGGCTGGCGGTGGTGGAGGCGGCGGTGCGGGCCGCGGTGGCGCGGCGCCGCCAGGCCGACCCCGGCGCCGACGACCCCTTCCGCGGCCTCTACCTCGCCGAGGAGCAGGTCGACCGGCTGCTCGACGCCGTCCCGGCGCCCCCGGCGGCGATCCCGGCCGCGGCGACCGCCGAGGTCGAGGCGGCCGCCGACCGGGCCGAGCGGGCCGGCGCCGAGCTGCGCCTGCGCCGGCTGGCGCGCGGCTTCGGCCTCGACCCGCTCGACCTCGGCCTGCTGCTGGTCGCGCTCGCGCCCGACCTCGACCCGCGCTTCGAGCGCCTCTACGCCTACCTCAACGACGACGTCACCCGCCGCCGCGCCCAGGTCGGCCTCGCGCTCGAGCTGTGCGGCGCCAGCCCGACCGACGCCGCCGCGAGGAGCCGCCTCGGTCGCGGCGGCACGCTCGTCGCCGGCGGCCTGGTCGAGGTCGAGGAGCCGGAGCGCCCCTTCCTCACCCGACCCCTGCGGGTCCCCGACCGGGTCGCGAGCCACCTGCTCGGGGACGACACCCTCGACCCGGACCTGGCCGCCATCGCCGGGGCGGGCGGGGCGGTGGGGCGCGACGCGGCGCCCGCGGCGGGCACGGTGGACGGGCCGGCGGCGGGGCTGGCGCGGGCGCTGGCGGCCGGCGCGCGGCTGGCGTACGTGCGCGAGCGGCCCGGCGGGAGCGGGACCGCCGTCGCCGCCGCCGGCCTGCGCGCGGCCGGGCTGCCCGCCCTGGTCCTCGACCTCGGCAGGCTCGACGCCGAGGCGGCGCCGGCCGCGGTGGCAAGGGCGGCCGCCCGCGAGGCGCGCCTGCGCGGCGCGGGGCTGGTCGCCGGCCCGGTCGAGGCGCTCACCGGGCGCGGTGCCGCCGCCGTGCGGGCCTTCGCCGAGCTGCCGGCCACGGTGGTGCTCGCCGGCAGGATGACCTGGGACCCCGCCTGGGCGCGGGACGTCCCCGCCGTGGTCGAGGCGCCGGGCGCCACGACCGAGGAGCGCGCCGCCTGCTGGCGCGCGCACCTCGACGGCGCGGCGGGCCCGCCCCGGGCCGGCCCGGCCGGCGACCCCGGCCTGGCCACCGCCCACTTCCTGCTCTCGGCCGAGCAGGTCGCCCGCGCGGCCGCGGCCGCGCGGCTGCAGGCGGCCGTGGCCGGCACCGAGGTCACGCCCTGGCACCTGCGCGCCGGCGCCCGCGCCCAGAACGCGGCCGGGCTCGAACGGCTCGCCCGCCGGATCGAGCCGGCGGTCGGCTGGGACGACCTGGTGCTCCCCGGTGCGACCGCCGGGCAGCTCCGCGAGCTGGCCGCGCGGGCCAGGCACCGCGACCGCGTGCTGGCCGACTGGGGGCTCAGGCCGGGCGGCGGCCGCGGCCGCGGCGTCACCGCCCTGTTCGCCGGCGACTCGGGCACGGGCAAGACCATGTCCGCCGAGGTGATCGCGGGCGCGCTCGGCCTCGACCTGTACGCCGTCAACCTCGCCACGGTGGTCGACAAGTACGTGGGCGAGACCGAGAAGAACCT
>DASUZB010000059.1:0-27325 GCA_036377075.1 Actinomycetes bacterium
CCAGCAGGACACGTACAGCCAGCGGTCGTCGACCGACAGGTCGATGTCGGAGACCATTGGCGGCACCGCCCCGAAGGGCTTGAGCGCCGGCGGCAGCAGGTCGGGGTCGGCCGGCTCGGCGGGGATGGTGACGACCTTGCGCACCGCCCAGCGGTCGCCGTCGCGGTGCCACAGCCACACCGACCCCGACAGGTCCTCCACGCTGATCACCACCCCGGCGAAGCCCCACGCCTTGGCGGGGTCGTGCGCCGGGCGCACCTCGAAGACCAGCTGGTGGGCGTCGCCCAGGTCCACCCGCTGGACCAGCCTGCGCTCGCTCATCGACCAGAAGTTGAGGTGGTGGCCGAACCTGCGGCCGAGCAGGTCCTCGGGGTCCAGGCCGTTCTCGAACATCGAAGGGGTGCCCCCACTCGGAGGTGACCACGGTGTCGTGGTCCAGGTGCCACCACACGTCGTAGCTGAAGTACTGCTCGCCGCGGTCGTGTTCCCAGGCGCCGATGACGTCGAAGGTGTCGTGGTCCAGCAGCGCGATGCCGCCGGGGCCGTCGTCGCCGTTGGCGCCGCCGAGCGAGGACATGAAGATGGCGCCCGGTCCGCAGTGGACGGTGTGGGGCCGCGAGTAGCCGGCCTTGCTGGCCAGTTCCTCGGCGGTGACCTCGTGGACGACCTTGGGGTTGCGCGGGTCGGGCTTGGTGTCCAGCACGTAGGTTCGCGAGGACCTGATCCCGGGGACGATCAGGTAGCGCCGCTCCAACGGGCCGCCGTGGCCGTGGTGGCACAGGGCCGAGGAGCAGGCGTTCCAGCCGAAGTGGTGCAGCTCGTTGCCGGCGGTCGGCAGCTCCGACCAGCCCACCACCTGGCCGTAGTCCGGCGAGGCCGGGTCGGTGTCGAGCACGGTCATGGCGTCCTTCTGCCGGCCGGTGGGGTCGTAGGCGGCGACGTAGGCGAGCCGCTCGGGTGGCGCGGCGATGGCGTCGGCCGGGGTGCGGTAGAACGTGGGGTCCAATACCTGGGACATGCGCCTTCTCCTCGTGAGCCGGCTACGCGTCGGACGGCTGCGGCAGCAGGCCCAACTGGGTGAGCAGCGAGACCTGGTCGTAGTAGAGGTCCCCGCCGACGACCCGCCCGTCCGGGTCGAAGTGCCACAGCTCGCACAGCGGCAGCGCGAACCGCTTGCCGGTGGCGGGGAACGGCCCCAGCGGCCCGTCGTGGGTGCCCTCGACGGTGAAGGTGCACACCGCCGCCTGGCCGGCGTCGAGGTAGCGGGGGCCGGTGATCCGGACGTCGGACGAGGCCCGGACCCAGCCTGGCAGGAAGTCGTCCTCGAACTCCTGGGGCGTGGTGAACGTGCGCCCCTGCGAATGGTCGGTCCAGGCGATGGTGTCGGCGTACCGCTCGGTCATGGCCGCGAAGTCCCTCCGGTTGAAGGCCTCGTGACCGGCGCGGTGCGCCTCGACGTTGCTGCTTGTCATGACTCCTCCTCGTGTGGCCTGTGGCCGTCGCCGACGAGGGCAGCGTGGCGCCTGCCGGTTGCGCGAACCGTTCCTTCGCCTTTCCCCGACCTTTCCCTATCCTTGCCACCACGGAAGGCAAGGACGATCGACCCAAGGTCGCCCAATGGTCAGCGGGTGGGAAAGCGCCAGGGTTCAGCTGTGCGGCCGCTTCGTCGTGGCCGTCGACGGCGCCCGCGTCGAGGACGTCCTGCCTGGCCGCCGGGGGCGGCTGCTGTTCGCCTACCTGGTCCTCCACCGCGGCCGCTCGGTGCCCCGCGACGAGCTGCTGGTGGCCGGCTGGGGCGAGGACGCCCCCGCGGAGGCCGGGAACGCGCTGAGCGTGCTGCTGTCCAAGCTGCGTCACGGCCTCGGCGCCGACCACCTTCGGGGCCGGGCCGAGGTCGAGCTGCTGCTGCCCCGGGAGACCTTCGTCGACGTCGAGGCGGCCCTCGAGGGCGCCCACCGGGCGGAGTCCGCCATCGCCGGGGGGCGCTGGGCGCAGGCCTGGGGCCCGGCCGGGATCGCCTACCACGTCGCCACCAGGCCGTTCCTGGTCGGGCTGGAGGCGCCCTGGATCGACGCCTGGCGCCGCCGCCTGGAGGAGGTCCGCCTCCGCGGACTGGAGTGCTTCGCCGCCGCCGGCCTGGGCCTGGGCGGCCCGGCGCTGGCGCAGGCCGAGGAGCGCGCCAGGATGCTGACCGAGCTGGCGCCCTACCGCGAGACCGCCCACCGCCTGCTGATGGAGGCGCTGGAGCGGCGCGGCAACGTCGCCGAGGCGCTGCGTGCCTACGAGCGCCTCCGAACCCTGCTCCGGGAGGAGCTCGGGGTCGCGCCCAGCCCCGCCGTGCAGGCCGTCCACCGACGGCTGCTGCACGTCGGCGGAAGCTAGAGCAGCTCCGCCTGCGCCAGGATGTCCTCGCGGGTCACGTTGCCGACCAGCTCGGGGTGCAGCACGCCCATGTGGTCCTGCGTGTTGCGCCACAGCTCCTCGTCGTCGTCGCCCCGGATGACGAACCCGCACATGCACACGATCCGTAGCGCCACCGCCAACCTCCAGGTCGATCCCGCCGCGATCTTCACGCCCGGCCGTCGAGGGCGCAAGCCTGGCAACGGCGATCCCCTGACTTGCTCAGCTTCAAGCAGGGCGAAGGGGCTGGTTGCGGCCGGCCTCGTGGAGGAAGGTCAGGACCGCCCGGACGCGCCGGTCGCTCTGGTCGTCCTCGGCGAGGCCGAGCTTGGCGAAGATCGCGCCGACGTGCTTGCTGACGGCGGACTCGGACACGTGCAGGCTGGCGGCGATGCGCGGGTTGGTGGCCCCCTCGGCCATCAGGCGCAGCACGTCCAGCTCGCGCGGGGACAGTCGCCAGCGGCGAGGAGGCCAGGCGGACCCGGTGGGCGATCAGCGCGTCGACGATCAGCGGGTCGATCACCGAGCGCCCGGCGATCGTCTCCCTGGCCGCGCGGAGCAGCTCGGCCCGGTCCCCGACGCGCTCCTTGAGCAGGTAGGCCAGGCCGGCGGTGCCGTGCCTGAGCAGCGCGAAGGCGTAGGCCTCGTCGGCGTGCTGGGACAGCACCACCACGCCGATACCAGGACGGGCGGCGCGGATGCGGTGGGCCGCCTCGATGCCCTCCATGTGGTGGCCGCTCCCCACCCCGCCGCGGCCGGGGGCGCCGCGGGCCGCTCACCGCGCCCCACGGTCGGGGCGCCGCGGTGACCGGTCCGTCCGGCGGGCGCGGTGCCGCCGGCTCGGCCGCGCGCCGCCTGGCGTTGGCGCTGGTCACCGTCCTGCTGGGCGCGAGCACGGCCGCCACCTTCCAGGCCACGGCCGGCGGCCGGCGCTCCGAGCGCGAGCGGGACGCGCTCGCCGGCGCGCTCCTGCGGCGCGGCATCACCCGGGTCCACACCGACTACTGGACCTGCGACCGGCTCGCGTTCCAGACCAGGGAGCGGATCGTCTGCGCGGTGGTCGGCGACGACCTGCGGCCCGGCCACGACCGCTACCCGCCCTACCGGCCCGCCGTGGAGGCCGACCCCGGCGCCGCCTGGGCGCTGCCGCTCGGCTCCCCCCAGGCCGCCGCCCTGCAGCGCCTGCTCGGCCAGGCCTGCCCCGGCCGCCGGCCACGGGCGGAGACGCTCCACGGCTACCTGGTGGTGTGGCCGGCCCGCCTGGTCCGGACGGCCGGCTGCGCCGCCCCGCTGGTGCCGGGAGCCAACCGTCAGCCGCGCGTGACGGCGGCTCGTCGGCTCACATCGAGGCGATCAGCTTGTCGACCCGGTCGTCGTGGGCGCGGAACGGGTCCTTGCACAGCACCGTGCGCTGCGCCTGGTCGTTGAGCTTGAGGTGGACCCAGTCGACGGTGTAGTCGCGGCGGCGCTCCTTGGCCTGGCGGATGAACTCGCCGCGCAGGCGTGCCCTGGTGGTCTGGGGCGGCTCCTGGGTGGCGCGGTCGATCGCCCGGTCGTCGCAGACCCGCTCCACCGCGTCGCGCCGCTCCAGCAGGTAGTACAGGCCGCGCTTGCGGTTGACGTCGTGGTAGGTGAGGTCCATCAGGGCGACCTTGGGGTGGGACAGCGGCAGGTCGTGGCGCGCCCTGGCGCGTTCGATCAGCAGGTACTTGGTGACCCAGTCGACCTGCCGGCCGAGGCGGTCCAGCTCCTGGGCCTCCAGCGCGTCGAGCACGTGGCCCCACATCGAGACGACCTTCTTGGCGACCGGGTCGTCGCGGCGGTCGACGAAGCGGGTCGCCTTGTCGAAGTACTCCCGCTGGATCTCCAGGGCGCTGGCCTCGCGGCCGTTGGCCAGCCGCACCTTGCGCCGGCAGGTCATGTCGTGGCTGATCTCGCGGATCGCCCTGATCGGGTTCTCGAGGGTCAGGTCGCGCAGCACGGTCGACTCCTCGACCATGGACAGCACGAGGTCGGTCGCGCCCACCTTGAGGAAGGCCGACCACTCGCTCATGTTGGAGTCGCCGACGATCACGTGCAGGCGGCGGTAGCGCTCGGCGTCGGCGTGGGGCTCGTCGCGGGTGTTGATGATCGGGCGCGAGCGGGTGGTGGCCGAGGAGACCCCCTCCCAGATGTGC
Organism: Actinomycetes bacterium; assembly: GCA_036377075.1. GTDB lineage: Bacteria > Actinomycetota > CALGFH01 > CALGFH01 > CALGFH01 > DASUZB01. The sequence goes on from DASUZB010000059.1 coordinate 4,578, forward strand.
TCGGCCCGCTGGGCGATGCAGTAGACCGCACCCCGCGGGGTGGCCAGCACCTTGCCGGCGCCGCAGAGGACCTGCCGGCTGACGAAGAACGGGATCAGCACGTCGGCCAGGCGCTGGAACTCGCCGTAGCGGGACACCAGGTAGTTCTCGTGGCAGCCGTAGGAGTTCCCGGCGGAGTCGGTGTTGTTCTTGAACAGGAAGATCTGCCCGGCGATGCCCTCCTCGTGCAGGCGCGCCTCGGCCGCGGCGAGCAGGCTCTCGAGGATGCGCTCGCCCGCCTTGTCGTGGGTGATCAGCTCCTCGACCGAGTCGCACTCCGGGGTCGCGTACTCCGGGTGGGAGCCGACGTCGAGGTACAGGCGGGCGCCGTTCTCCAGGAAGACGTTGGAGGAGCGTCCCCAGGAGACCACCCGGCGGAACAGGTAGCGGGCGACCTCGTCGGGCGAAAGCCGGCGCTGGCCGCGGAAGGTGCAGGTCACCCCGTATTCGTTCTCGAGGCCGAAGATGCGCCGATCCATGCGGTTCATGCTACTCGCCGGAGGGCGGTACTGGTGCGACCCCCTGTACACCGGGGGGCTACCGCTCGGCTCCAGGTGGCGACCCGCCTGCTGGGTCGCGGCCTCGCTCTCGAGCCCCCCGGCCCCCCCGGTCACGGGATCGGCAGGGGCCGGTCCCGGCTGACCAGGGTGAGCAGCACCAGGGCGTGGGTCCAGCCGATCGGCGCGACCGAGCGGGGCGCGCCGTCGCCGCGGCGCACCCGCTCGGGGAAGGCGCCGAGGGTGGTGCGGTGGGCGAGCAGCCAGCCGAGGCGCCGCGCCGCGGCGGCGCGGTCGCCGGCCGCCATCTCGGCCAGCGCGAACGAGGCGGTCGCCGGCGTCCACGCGTCGGCGCCGTGCCACGGCCAGCCGGGCACCACCCCGCCGTCGGGGCCGGCGGCGAGCTGCCTGGCGGCCTCGGCGACGGCGGCCCGCACCGCCGGGTCGGGCGGGCGGAACGGCGGCGCCAGCCAGGCGACGGCGGCGTCCGCGCCGCCGCCCGCGGTCGAGTGGTGGAAGCCGTCCGGCCCGGCGAGCCGGCGGCGGACGGCGTGTTCGAGCCGGCCCGCCGCGCGCAGGTACTGCTCCTGGGCGCCGGGCTGCACCGCGCCGGCGAGCCGGGCGGCAGCGTGCAGGCCGACCAGCAGCGCGGCCGCGTTGCCGAGGGTCGGCGCCGGCTCGGCCCGCTCCCAGTAGTCCGCGGCCGGTCGTGGCAGCCCGCCGCGGCCGAGCGAGCCGACCGCGGCGTCGGCGGCGGCCCGTACCGTGGGCCACAGCCGCCGCGCCTCGGCCCGGTCGCCGCCCTGGTCGCTGGCCAGCCAGGCCGCCCAGCAGACCCAGCCGGGCGCGTCGAGCTGCGGTGCGCGGCCGTCGGCGACCGGCTTGCCGTCGGGACGGGAGCGGGCCGGCCAGGTCCCGTCCGGCTGCTGGGTGCGGGCCAGGAAGCCGAGGATCGCGCGGCTCTCGGCGCCGTGGCCGGTGGCCGCGAACGCGGCCGCCGCGAAGCTGGCGTCCCGCGGCCACACGTAGGCCCAGTAGGCGGGCTGCGCCGCCACCGCGGCGCCGCCGGGGCGCAGCAGCAGCCGCAGGTACAGCAGTGAGCGGGCGGCGGCGGCGCGCTCGGCATGGCCGCGGCCGGGCACCGTGCCCGCGGCCAGCCAGGCCCGCTCGGAGGCCGCCGCGGCCAGCGCGCCGGGGTCGTCCGGCGCCACCGTCACCGCGGCGCCGGCGCCGTGCGGGAGGTAGCGCAGGCGCCCGTCCGGCAGCCGCAGGACGGTGCTCCCGGACAGGTAGGCGAGCCCGCGGGCGTCCTGCGGCGCGACCGGCAGCAGCGTGGTGGCGTTGCCGAGCAGCCCGGCGGTGTACAGCGGCCCGGACGCGTCCGGCCGGTTCGCGCCGAGCAGGCCGGCGAGCAGGGTGACGGCCAGCGCCCCGCAGCCGAGCCGGCGGATCCATCCCCGGCCCACGGCCGTCAGGGTGGGCCGAGCGCGCCCTGGAGGCGGTCCAGGGTCGCGCCGTCCGGGGCGGACAGCCAGGCCGCGTGGGTGCCCTTGCAGACCAGGGCGGTCGCCTGGCCGAGGCCGGACCAGCGGTTCCCGCCCTGGGCGGCGCCGAAGCGGCCGGCGGCCCAGCGGCCGGTGGCGTCGCAGAACTCGCGGGCCTGGTCGGCCGAGTCCCAGACGGTGCGCAGCACCATGGCGGTGCCGCCGGCGCGCTCGAAGGTGCGCAGCCGGCCGCCGTCCCAGCCGGACGCGGCCAGCTCGGCGGTCGTCTCGGGCAGCTCGCCCTGCAGCATCAGCCGGGTGTCGAGCTCGCCCCACTCGACCTGGGTGCCCCGGCGCCAGCCGGCGCCGAGCCTGCCCGCCAGGTCGGGGACCGTGACCGCCTGGGGCTGGTCGTGGGTGAGGTAGCGCTCCGGGTGCAGGACCTGCTCGGTGGAGGTGGGCGGGTTGTTGTAGGCGCGGTCGACGGCGGCGTAGCCGCCCCGCTGGTAGAGCGTGGTCACGAACGACAGGCCGCTCTGGTAGGGGAACAGCAGCGACTCGCGCAGCACCGCCGGGGCGGCGTCCAGCTTGGGCGTGCGCTCGCCCGCGGCCGCCTGCGCCACCTGGGCCTGCTGCTGCTGGTTGAGCTCCCGGGTGAGGTAGCGCTGCATGGTCAGCACGGCGTCGCCCTCGACCAGGCCGCTGTACGCGGTGAGCTGGTCGTCCTTGCCGGCGGCCTCGAGCCGGTCGCTGCGGGTCAGGTCGTAGTGCTGGTCGGTGACGGCGTGGGTGAGCTCGTGGGAGAGCACGAACTCGGTGTAGGGGTCGACGCCCCGGTCGGAGCGGACGTACAGGCGCCCCTTGGCGGGCGGCTTGCCGGGCACGTAGAAGCCGAGCACGCTCTCGGCCTGCACCGAGCGGATCAGCTTGGGCAGGTCGGTGCCCGGGCGCAGCTCGCCGAGCAGCTCGAGGGCGCGGCCCTGCTGCGCCAGGACGCGCTCGTCGGTCTCGGCGTCGAGCTCGCGCAACAGCTGGTCGGCGAGCTTGGCCGGGGACAGGACCTTGACCGGCACGGGACGGCGGAAGCGCAGCTCGCGGATCTGCTCGACGCGGGCGCGGACGGCGGCGATGGCCTTCTCGGTGCGCCCCTCGGACGGCCGCGCCGCGGTCGACGAGGGGGCCGGTGCGCTGGTCGTCGGGCTGGTCAGGCGGTCGTCGCCGCCGGCGGCACTGCGGTCGTCGCGGGCGGCCACGACGCCGCCGGCGGTGGCGAGCAGGACCAGCACCACCGCCAGCGCCACCACCGGGCCGCGTCCCCGCTGCTTGGGGGGTGGTGGCGGCTGCGGCGGCGGCCACTGCGGCCGTGGCGGCGGCCACTGCAGGCCCGGCGAGGTCCATCGCGGACCGGGCGGCGGCTGCGGTCCGCCCGGCGGCCCCCAGCCGGATGCGGGCGGCTGCCCCGTGGGGGAACCCTCTGCGTCCCCCCACGGGGCCTGGCCGCCGTCGCTCACGTGCCGCCCTCGTCCTTCGCCTCGGGCTGGGAGGTGCGGGCGGCCACGTCCTCCTCGGACAGCCGCCGGAAGGCGCGCCGGGCGGCGCCGCGCTCCAGCACGGCGACCTCGAGGCGCGAGTTGTTGCCGCCGGGGTCGGCGTCGCGCAGCGCCCGCACGGCCAGGTTGAGGGCGGGGTCCAGCTCCATGCCGTAGCTGTAGCCGCGCTCCAGCGCGCCGTCGAGCTGCTCGGACTGGCCGCCGATCGCCATGTAGCCCCTGCGGTCGGTCACGGTGCCGTCGTAGATCACGTGGTAGAGCGCGCTCGGGCTGTTGTCGGTGCCGACCTCGGCCACGCACAGCTCGATCTCGTAGGGCTTGGGCTCCTGGATGAAGATCTGCCCGAGCGTCTGCGAGTAGGCGTTGGCGATCGAGCGGCTGCTGACGTCCTCGCGGCCGTAGGCGTAGCCGCGCATGTCGGCGAGGCGGACGCCGGCCACCCGCAGGCTCTCGAACTCCGAGAAGCGGCCGACGGCGGCGAACGCGATGCGGTCGTACAGCTCGCCGACCTTGTGCAGGTGGGTGGAGGGGTTGTCGGCGACGAACAGGATGCCGTCGGCGTACTCGAGCACCACCAGCGGCCGGCCCCGCGCGATCCCCTTGCGGGCCAGGTCGGCCTTGTCCTTGACGATCTGCTCGGGGGTGACGTACCCGAAGCCGATCGACATCGGCTACCCCTCCCCTCGGGCGCGCGCGGCCACCACCCGCTCGGCAGCGGTGCGCACCTCGTCGTCGGGCAGGCGCCGGTAGCCGTCGGCGGTGACGGTGGCGACCACCGGCATGGTGCCGCGCACCAGGTCGGGCCCGCCGGTGGCGGCGTCCTCCTCGGCGGCGTCGTAGAGCGCCTCGACCAGCGCGGCGACCGCGCCGGCGACGTCCATGTCGGCGCGGTAGCGCTTCTTCAGGCTGCCGCGGGCGTCGCGCCCGCCGGAGCCGAGCGCGTGGAAGTCGGCGTCCTCGAAGCGCCCGCCGGTGACGTCGTAGCGGAAGATCCGGCCGGTCTTGCGGCGCGCGTCGTAGCCGCAGAACAGCGGCACCACCACCAGCCCCTGCAGGGCCATGGGGAGGTTGCCGCGGACCATCTGGCCGAGCTGGTTGGCCTTGCCCTCCAGCGACAGGGTCAGGCCCTCGACCTTCTCGTAGTGCTCCAGCTGGGTCTGGAACAGCCGCACCATCTCGATCGCCGGGCCGGCGGCGCCGGCGATCGCCACCGCCGAGAAGTTGTCGGCGGGGAAGACCTTCTCGAGGTCGCGCTGGACGATGGCCATGCCCTCGGTGGCGCGCCGGTCGCCGCCCATGACCACGCCGTCGGCGGAGCGGACCGCGGCGACGGTGGTCCCCTCGGTGACCTCGGGCAGGGTGCCGGCGAGCGTCGGCGACGTCAGCAGCTCAGGCGCGTAGGCGCGGAGCACGTCGACGAAGGACGGGCTGAACAGGGGCGGGCCGCGGAACAGGTCGTTCACTGTCCCCCTTTCTGGACGTACTGCTTGACGAACTCCTCGGCGTTCTCCTCGAGCACCTCGTCGATCTCGTCGAGCAGCGCGTCGAGTTCCTCCTTCAGCTCCTCACCCTTCTCGGTGACGTCGGCCGACGCCTGAACGTCCTCTTGGACGTCCTCGCTCTTGGAGGTGGGGCGGCGCTTCTGCTCGGCGCCGCCGCCCGGGTCCTTGGCCATCTCTCCTCCCTCCACCTCGCTCGCTGGCAAAGTCTCTCACGAGGGTGACCGAATTCGCCGCGCTCGGGCGTGTTGTGGACCGCCACTGTATGCCCCTGACGGCCCTTCGGGCCGAACGACTTTGGATCCAGGCCCGGTCACCATCGCACTTCGCTGTGAGGGCTAGCCGATCCCTGCAGGGATCGGCTAGCCCCAATGCCGGTCAGTTAGCGGCTTTGTTGAGGGTAGTGTCCGCCTCACACTGTTCGAGGACAGAGGGGGGCGGATGCCACCAGGACAGCCGACGGTGCCGGCCTCCGTCCAGCCGCCGCTACCAAGGCTGGCGGATCAGGTGGCCTTGGGCGTGCTGACCCGAACGTTCCCACCCGAGCTGGTCGACCAGGTCCTGGCGGCGACCGGCCGGGTCCAGCAGCGCCACCGGCTGCTGCCCGCCCGCCTGGTCGTCTACTACGTGCTGGGACTGGCGCTGTTTGCGGGCACGGGGTCGGTGGAGGTGCTGCGCTGCCTGGTCGAGGGGCTGCGCGAGGCGGCTGGCTGGCGGCATCCGCGCGAGCCGTGGCGCAGCTGGCACCTGCCGGCAAAGTCGGCGCTGGTCCAGGCGCGTGCCCGGCTGGGCGCCGAGCCGTTGCGGGTGCTGTTTGCGCGGACCGCGCGGCCGCTTGCCACCGCGGCCACCCGGGGGGCGTGGTACCGCGGCTGGCGGGTGATGAGCCTGGACGGGACCTGCCTGGACGTGGCCGACACCCCGGCCAACCAGGCGGCGTTCGGGCGGCCGGGCAGCGGCCGTGGTGACGGCCGCGGCGCGTTCCCGCAGCTTCGGGTGGTGGGGTTGGCCGAGTGCGGCACCCACGCGATCGTGGCGGCCAGCCTGGGGCCGTGCACCACCAGCGAGGCCAAGCTGGCCGAGGAGCTGGTCGGCACGCTGGACGCCCGGATGCTGCTGCTGGCCGACCGGGGCCTGGTCGGGGCCGAGCGGTGGCGTGCCGCCACCGCCACCGGCGCGGCGCTGGTGTGGCGGGTGCGGACCGGCCGGTTCGCCCCGGCGCTGCCGGTGGACCAGCCGCTGGCCGACGGGTCGTGGCTTTCCCGGCTGGGCCTGACTGGTCGCAGCGGCCCGCCGATCGTGGTCCGGGTGCTGGACTACACCGTGGACGCGCGGCGCCACCCCGCCAGCCCGACCAACCCCACCCAGCCGGTCACCTACCGGCTGGTGACCTCGATCCTTGACCCTGCGCAGGCCCCAGCGATGGAACTGGCCGCCTTGTACGCCCAACGCTGGGAGATCGAGACCACCTTGGACGAGCTCAAGGTCCACCAGCGCGGCCCCGGCGCGGTCCTGCGGTCCAAGACCCCCGACGGCGTCCACCAGGAGGCCTGGGCGCACCTGCTGGTCCACTACGCCCTGCGCGTGCTCATGCACGAGGTGGCGGTGGCCCGCGACCTTGACCCTGACCGGTTGTCGTTCACCGCCACCCTACGGATCGTGCGCCGCCACACCATCGCCCGGGCGGCCTTTTCCCCCTGACCTGCTGGCGGCCGCGACCCGGCTGGTGGTCGCCGAGGTCCTGGCCGAACGGCTCCCCCGGCGCCGCCTGCGAGCCTTCCCCCGCGTCGTCAAACGCAAGATGAGCAACTACCAGCGCAAACGCGTCCACCACCACGCCTGGCCCCAGCCCACCCTGCCACCCGACCAGGCCATCACCATCCAACCCAGACAAGCAAACTGACCGGCATTGCGGCTAGCCCTGCAGGTTGCGGATCAGGTCCTCGGCGGTGGGGCTGGCGTCGAGCACGCCGGCGGTGTGGGCGGCGGTGCCGCGGGTCGGCTCGAGCATCGGCACCCGCTGCAGGGTCTCGCGGCCGATGTCGAAGATGATCGCGTCCCAGCCGGCGGCGGCGATCTGGGGCGCGTACTTCGACAGGCAGCGGCCACGGAAGTAGGCGCGGGTGTCCTCGGGGGGCTCGCCGATCGCCCTGGTGATCTCGCTCTCGGCCACCAGCCGCTCGACCCGGCCGGCGGCGGCGAGCCGGTAGTACAGGCCGCGCTCGATGCGCACGTCGTGGTACTGCAGGTCGACGAGGGCGAGCTTGGGGTCCTCCCAGTCGAGCCCGTCGCGCTCGGCGATCTGCCGCATGAGCGTGTACTTGGTCACCCAGTCGACCGTGCGGTGGGCGCCGAGCGGGTCGGTCTCGAGCTGGTCGAGGGTCGCCTGCCAGCGCTCCAGCGCCTCGGCGTTCCAGTGGGGCGTGTCGCGGTCCTTGAGGTAGGCCTTGGCGGCCTCCAGGTAGGCGAGCTGCACCTCGCAGGGGGTGACCTTGCGGCCGTCCTTGCGCTCCACCGTCTCGGCCAGGGTGGGGTCCTTGGCGATCGAGCGCAGCGCCTGCACCGGGTTGGCGAGCTGCCACTCCTCCCCGGGGCCGGCGCCGTCCTCGATCATGGCGAGCACGATCGCCAGCGTCCCGGTCTTCAGGAAGGTGGCGACCTCGTTCATGTTGGCGTCGCCGATGATCACGTGCAGGCGGCGGTACCGCTCCGGGTCGGCGTGCGGCTCGTCGCGGGTGTTGATGATCGGGCGCTTGAGGGTCGTCTCCAGGCCGACCTCGACCTCGAAGAACTGCGAGCGCTGGGCGAGCTGGTAGGCGACCGAGCCGTCGTGGTGGTCGCGCACCAGGCTGCCCGCGCCGGCGAAGATCTGGCGGGTGACCAGGAACGGGGTCAGGTCGCGCACGATCCGCGCGAACGGCGTGGTGCGGTCGACGAGGAAGTTCTCGTGGGTGCCGTAGGACGTGCCCTTGCCGTCGGTGTTGTTCTTGTAGACCTGGATGCGCCGCCCGCCGGGGGCCAGCTCGGCCGCCCGCCTGGCCGATTCGGCCAGGATGCGCTCCCCCGCCTTGTCGTAGACCACCAGGGTGCGCGGGTCCAGGCACTCCGGCGAGGAGAACTCCGGGTGGGCGTGGTCGACGTAGTAGCGCGCCCCGTTGGTGAGGATCACGTTGGCCAGCCCGAGGTCGTCCTCGGTGGGCGCCTCCGGCTCGCGCGCGGCCTCGAAGCCGCGCGCGTCCCGCAGCGGCGACTCCTCCTCGTAGTCCCAGCGGACCTTGCGGCCGCGGCCGGAGAACGCATTCACGAGCAGGCTCGAGGCCAGGACGGGGTTCGAGTCGGGCGAGCCCGGCACGGTGATGCCGTACTCGGTCTCGATGCCCATGACCTTGGTGATGGCCATCCGTCCCCCTATCCCGGCGTGGTCACCCGGATCGTACGGCCTGTGGCCGGGTCGGCACTACAGGTACTGTCCGGTGTTGACCTGCTCGATGGCGCGGCCGAGGTCCTTGGAGGCACCCCCGATGAGCGTGCGCACGTAGACGATGCGCTCGCCCTTCTTGCCAGAGATCCGCGCCCAGTCGTCCGGGTTGGTGGTGTTGGGCAGGTCCTCGTTCTCCTTGAACTCGTCGGTCACCGCGTCGAACAGGTCGGTCGGCTTGATGCCCTTCTCGTCAGTCTCCAGGAAGCGCTTGATCGCCATCTTCTTGGCCCGGGAGACGATGTTCTCGATCATCGCGCCGGAGTTGAAGTCCTTGAAGTACAGGACCTCCTTGTCGCCGTTGGCGTAGGTGACCTCCAGGAAGCGGTTCTCCTCCGCCTCGGAGTACATCCGGTCGACCGTCTCGGTGATCATCCGCAGCAGCGCCTGGTCGCGGTCGCCTTCCGCCTTGTCGAGGATGTCCTTGGCCAGCGGCAGGGAGGCGGTCAGGTACTTGGAGAAGATGTCCTTGGCGGCGGGGCCGTCCGGCCGCTCGATCTTGATCTTCACGTCCAGCCGGCCCGGGCGCAGGATCGCCGGGTCGATCATGTCCTCGCGGTTGGACGCGCCGATCACGATCACGTTCTTGAGCTGCTCGACGCCGTCGATCTCGCTGAGCAGCTGCGGCACGATGGTGTTCTCGACGTCGGAGGAGACGCCCGAGCCGCGGGTGCGGAAGATCGAGTCCATCTCGTCGAAGAACACGATCACCGGGAAGCCCTCGCTGGACTTCTCCTTGGCCCGCTGGAAGATCAGCCGGATCTGCCGCTCGGTCTCCCCCACGTACTTGTTGAGCAGCTCGGGGCCCTTGATGTTGAGGAAGTAGCTGCGGCCCGACTCCTCCCCGGTCATCTCGGCCACCTGCTTGGCCAGGGAGTTGGCCACCGCCTTGGCGATCAGCGTCTTGCCGCAGCCGGGCGGGCCGTACAGCAGGATCCCCTTGGGCGGCTTGAGCTGGTGCTCGGCGAACAGGTCGGCGTGCAGGAAGGGCAGCTCGACCGCGTCGCGGATCTGGTCGATCTGGTTGGCGAGGCCGCCGATGTCCGCGTAGGAGATGTCCGGGACCTCCTCGAGGATCAGCTCCTCCACCTCGGGCTTGGGCAGGTGCTCGAGGACGAAGCCGGAGCGGCCGTCGAGCAGCAGCGAGTCGCCGGCGCGCAGCTTGGAGTTGCGCAGCGGCTCGCCGATCTGGACCACGCGCTCCTCGTCGGCGTTGCCGATCACCAGCGCGCGGTCGACGCCGAGCATCTCCTTGAGCTGGACGACCTCGCCCTGGACCTCGTAGGCGCACGCCTCGACCACGTTGAGCGCCTCGTTGAGCATCACTTCCTGGCCGGGCTGCAGCGACTTCGGGTCGATCTCGGGGTGGACGTTGACGCGCAGCTTGCGCCCGCCGGTGGAGATGTCGATGGTGCCGTCCTCGTTGACCCCGAGGAAGACGCCGTAGCCGGACGGCGGCGCGGTGAGCTTCTCGACCTCCTCCTTGAGGGCGACGATCTGCTCACGGGCCTCGCGCAGGGTGGCCGCCAGGCGCTCGTTCTGGGACAGCGCCTGGGCTAGCTGGCCCTTGGTCTCCAGCAGGCGCTCCTCCAGCACGCGGACCTGCCGCGGCGAGTCGTGCAGGCGGCGGCGGAGGAGGGCCGTCTCCTCCTCCAGGAACTGGATCTGGCGCCGCAGCTCGCTCGCCTCGATGGCCGGGTCGTTGCCCGGGTCGGGCTCCCGGCGCGCTCGTGGCTGCTTCGGGCGGTCGGCGTCCTTCACCTTGCGTCCCCCTTGCGCGGTGGCGGGAAAGTCGGTGCTCGGGTTGGCCGCGGTGTGCCTACGAAGCTAACGCGGTCTCAACCGTATCGGTCATCCCACCGTCGTTCTTGTGACCTGATGTGTACCGTTCCTCGGGCCGAATCGAAACGTGGCCGCTTCGGGGCGCCGCCGCTCCGGGCCGGTCGCGCGCGGCGTGCGCCCATGCTACCGGTCCTCGCGGACAACGGAAGGGGGTCAGTTGGAACGCTTCAGTGGATCGCCGGCGGGGCCGGCCAGGGCGCCGCGACCCGCCGGCTGACCACCAGAAACCCGGTGTGGCCGACGATCCGGTGCTGGGGGCGGACCGCCAGCCCGTCGACGTGCCAGGGGCGGATGATCGCCTCGGAGGTCTCGGTGAGGCCGAAGTTTCCGCTCGCCTCGAGCGCCTCGACCGTCCGCATGACCTGCGGGACCGTGGCGACGAACGCGGCCAGCACGCCGCCGGGGACCAGCGCGGCGGCGGCACCGGGGACCACCAGCCAGGGCTCGAGCAGGTCGAGGCAGATCCGGTCGAGCGGCCCGAGCTCGCCAAGCCCGTCGACCACGTCGCCCTCGCGCAGCTCCCAGCCATCCGGGACCTTGCCGAACCAGGCCTCCACGTTGCGCCTGGCCTGGGCGGCGAACTCGGGCCGCAGCTCGAACGAGACCAGCCGCCCCTCCGGGCCGAGGGCCTGCAGCAGGGCGATCGAGAGCGCGCCCGAGCCGGCGCCGGCCTCCGCCACCACCTGGCCCGGCCGCACGTCCGCGGCGAGCACCATCAGGGCGATCACCCGCGGGTAGATGACCTGGGCGCCGCGGGGCATCTTGACCACCCAGTCGGCGAAGGTGGGCCGCAGGGCCAGCAGCCGCTGGCCCTGGTCGGTCTGGACCACCTCGCCCTCGGGCGCGCCGATGAGCTGGTCGTGCGCCAGCCGCCCCTTGTGGGTGTGGAAGCTGCCGCCACGCGCCAGCGTCACCAGGTAGCGGCGGCCCTTGAGGTCCTGCAGCAGCACCCGCTCGCCGGCCTCCAGCGGCCGCCCGGCCGCCGGCCGGCGCAGGCTGGCGCGCTCCGGCCGTTCAGCCCCACCCTCGGGGGCCTGCTCGCCCGGCTCGGCGCCCTCGCTCACCGGGCGGAGCCTCCGCCGACCACCGGCAGGGCGCGCCTTGCGGCCGGGCTGGTCGGCGGGCCGGCCCCGGCCTCGCCGACCAGGCGGGCGCGGGTGCGGCAGAAGGCGCACACCGGCGCCTCGGACGGGTCGCCGGGGGCCTGGGTGACCATGCCGCAGCGCGAGCACTCCGCCAGCTCGGCGACGTCGGCCGCGCGCAGCATGCTGGCGGCCCGGTCGAGGTAGCCGAACAGGAAGGTGTGCTTGGTGCCGGGCGACGCCTCCTCCATCTGGTTGAGCGTCTCCTTGTGGCGCATCTGGGTGTTGCCGCCGACCAGCGGGCACTCCTCCACCACGTAGTCGATGCCCTTGAGCACGCAGTAGGCGGCGCTCTCGCGCTCGGCCACCCGGTACAGCGGCTTGACCTTCTTGACCAGCCCGGGCCGGGTCGCCTCCAGCACCGGGAACTGCCGCGCCATCGAGGCGGTGTCCCAGCGCAGCGTGTTGGCGAACAGCACCGCCGCCTCGTCGTCGAGGTTGTGGCCGGTGGCGACCACGTCGTAGCCGCCCTCGAGGGCGGCGCGGTTGAAGACGTAGCGCTTGGACAGCCCGCAGACCGCGCAGGAGGACCGCCCACCTGGGCTGGCGCGCTTCAGCCGTCCAGCCCCAGCGGCCTCCGGGATGGTGTAGCCCTGCTCGGTCGCCAGGTCGTGGACGACCAGCTTGGCCCCGCGGGCGTCGGCGAACGCCTGGCAGAGGTCCTTGGAGCGGTCGGAGTAGGCGCCGATGCCAAGGCCCAGGTACAGCCCGTCGACCTGGTAGCCGAGGTCGAGCAGCAGGTCCCAGAGGGCCAGGGAGTCCTTCCCGCCCGAGACCGCCACCAGCACCCGGTCCGCGGGGCCGAGCATGCGGTGCTTGGCGATCGCCCGGGTCACCTGCTGGCGCACGTAGTGGAAGAAGCAGTCGCGGCAGAAGGCGGCGTTGTGCCGGCGGACCTCGATGACCACCTTGCCGCGGCAGCGCTTGCAGCGCATCGGCACGGTCATCCTCCTCCGGAGATGGCGAAGCGGACCTCCACGCGGTCGCCGTCGCGCAGCTCGTCGCCGCCGGTCAGCAGCTCACCGTCGCGGATCACCAGCACCGCCCCGGGCAGCACCTCGAGCCGGGCGAGCAGGTCGCTCACGCGCCGCACGTCGGACACCTCCACGGTGCGGTCGGGTGGGCGCAGTCGCGCGGTGACGAGCACTCCCCAAGGGTATCGCACAGCCTCCGTACCCTCGGCACCGATGATCCCGCGAGGCGACCGGGATTACCCGAGGATCACGGCGAACCGGCGTGGGGCCCGAACAGGGATCCCGCCAAGGGACCCGATGGGGGGGCTTCCGGGGGGGAGCTGCCTTCGGGCTCCCCCCCGGATGGATGACCTCCCTCACCCCGCTTGGCGGCGTACATGGCGGCGTCGGCGCGGCGCAGGAGGCGGTCGGGGTCGCCGTCGTCGCCCCGCTCGGCGGTTGCCACGCCGACGCTGGCGGCCAGCGGGAGCAGGTGCCGCTCCACCGCGATCGGATCGGCGAACGCGCCGAGCACCCGGCCGGCGACCGCCTCGCCGCGGCCGGGCTCGGCGCCGTCGAGCAGCACCGCGAACTCGTCGCCGCCGAGGCGCGCGACCAGGTCGGGCGGGCGCACGCAGCCGAGCAGCCGCTTGGCGACCGCGACCAGCACCTGGTCGCCGACGGCGTGCCCGAAGTGGTCGTTGACCTGCTTGAAGCCGTCCAGGTCGAGCAGCAGGACGCAGGCCGAGAGGTGCTCCTCCAGGGCGCGGCGCAGCCGCTGGTCGAACAGCGAGCGGTTGGCCAGGCCGGTGAGGTGGTCGTGGCTGGCCTGGTGGCGCAGGCGGTCCTGGAACTCCCGCGCGGTGGTGACGTCCCTGGCGTTGGTCACGATCCCGGCGACGCTCGGGTCGTGCAGCAGGTTGGTGCTGACCGCCTCCAGCCAGCGCCAGCCGCCGTTGGCGTGGGCGACGCGGGCCTGGTAGGCGACGGTCCCGCCGGGGCTGTAGGCCAGCCCGGCGGTGTTCTGGCGGACCTCCTCCCGGTCGTCGGGGTGGATCAGCTCGACCGGCCGCCGGCCCAGCCAGCCCTCCGGCGCGTGGCCGAGGACCTGGGCGATCGCCGGGCTGACGTAGGTGAGCGCCCCGTCGGCGTCGGTGACCATGATGATGTCGGCGGAGTGCTGCACCAGCGAGCGGAAGCGCCGCTCCTGCCGTCCCAGCTCGGCGAGGCTCGCGTCGAGTCTGACCAGCAGCCTGGCGTTGTCCCGCAGCGCGGTGACCTGCCGCGCCATCACCAGCACGACCAGCCCCACCACCCCGCCGAGCACCACCTGGCCGCTCACGTCCAGCCTGGCCGGGGCGTAGCGCAGCAGCAGGCCGATCGTCGCCGCCACCGACAGGTACGGCAGCAGGCTGTAGGGCCGGTGCGGCCGCGGCGTCCAGGCCGGCGCCGGCGCGGACCGTGGCAGGCGCCGCTGCCGCTCGGCGGCGCACACCAGCATCAGGTCGAGCGGGATCATGGCGGCGAGCCCGAGGTGCTGCAGGGCGCCGGCCAGCGGCACCGCCCGTACCACCGCCAGCGGCACGGTGAACACCACCAGCAGGCCGAGGTACCGCTGCACGGTGCGGTCGAACAGCATCTGGCCGGCGAGCGCCACCTTGAAGGCGATCAGCACGCACAGCCCCATCGCGACCACCAGCATCAGCACCATCGCCAGCGAGGGGATGCCGCTGCCGCGCTCGGCCACCCTCGGGCCGCCCAGCAGGTACCAGCCGAACACCGCGGTGGACAGCACCACCGTGCCGGCGTCGAGGCCGAGCCGCAGCCACTCGCCCGGCGGGCGCCGCGGCACCGGCACCCGCAGGATCGACCACATCGCGGTGCTGACCGAGGCGAGGAACAGCAGGTTGGCGGGGAGCGGCGTGCCCAGCACGGAGAGGTGGCCGGCGCGCAGCCCGTGGCCCACCTCGACCAGGAAGCCGAGCATGCTGAGGAACTCGGTGACGGCGGCGCGCCGCCAGAAGCGCCTGGCCGCGGCGGGAAGCTCGGGCACCGCGGCGGCACGCCGGCACACCAGCGCGGTCGCGGCGGCCAGCAGGCCGGCGAAGCCGAGGTCGACGGCGAAGCCGCCGGCCCCGCGCAGGAGCGCGACCGCCAGCCAGGCGGCGTTCGCCGAAGCGGCAGCGGCCCACCAGCGCAGCGGGTCCAGCCACGGCCGGCCTCGCCCGGCCGGCGGCGGCTCCGTCGTCGTCTCCACGCGCTCCCCTCCCGGTCCGCCGTGCCCCGCACGGGCGCGGCGGCGGACCAACTCGCTCAGGGGTTGATTCGGCCGCGTGGCGGCGGTGTTGAGGGATGGCGCCGAGTCAGTCCCGGGTCGCGGCGGCCGCGGCGTGGGCGGCGCGCTCGCCCTCCACCGAGGCGCGGTACAGCACCAGGCCGAGCGCGACCTGGATCAGGTAGCGGGGGGCGTGGGCCAGCACGGTGGCGGCGGCCCCGCCGCCGGCCAGCAGCACCGCCAGGCCGCGGCCGATCCAGGCGGTCACGCGGGTGGCGAGCACGCGGCGGCCGGTCCAGCGCCACACCGCCGCCCGGGCGATGCGGCCGCCGTCGAGCGGGAACCCTGGCAGCAGGTTGAACAGCGCCAGGGTGAGGTTGCCGGCGGCCAGCAGCCAGGCGAGCTCGCCCGCCCAGCCGTCGAGCAGCTGGGCGCCGAGGCCGGCGAGGCCGGCGAGCAGCACCGAGGCGAGCGGCCCGGCCGCCGCCATCAGCACCTCGCCGCCCGGGTCGGCCGGCTCGCTGGTGATGCGGGCCGCGCCGCCGAACACGTACAGGCTGACGTCGGCGGTGTGCACCCCGAGGACCCGCGCCGCCAGGGCGTGGGCCAGCTCGTGGGCCAGCACCGAGCCGAAGAAGGCGATGCTGAAGGTGAGCGACAGCGCCGCGGCGGCCAGCCCGGTGGCTCCGGGCGCCCAGAGGTCGATGCTGGCGAAGGTGAACAGCGGCACGGCCGCGAACCAGGACAGGTGCAGGCGGATCGGGATGCCCGCCACCTGCCCGACGTCGAGGTACCGCGGCACCGGCGGCTACCGGGCGAGGCGAGGCCGTGCGGGCATGCGGCCCCTTCGCGGTCGGGGACAGGGCCGCTCCAGGGTATGCCAACTCCGCCGCCCGTCAGAGCGCCGCCGCGACGACCCCGTGCTCGGCGAGGTAGGCCGGTACCGCCTCGGGGTCGAGCGGGCGCGAGAGGTAGTAGCCCTGCCCCAGGTCGCAGCCGAGCTGGCGGAGCGCGTCGAGCTGGGCGGCGTCCTCGATGCCCTCGGCGACGGTCTGCAGCCGCAGCGTCCGTCCCAGGTCGATGACCGCGCGGGCGACGGCGAAGTCGTCGGCCCGCTGGGCCACGCCGGCGATGAAGCCACGGTCGATCTTCACCTGGTTGACCGGGAAGCGGCGGAGGTAGGAGAGCGACGAGTAGCCGGTGCCGAAGTCGTCGACGGCCAGGCGCACGCCGAGGCCCCTGAGCCGGTCCAGGTGCGCCAGGCCGTCGTCCGGGTCGCTCATCAGCGTGGTCTCGGTCAGCTCGAGGGTGAGGGCCGCCGCGGGCAGGCCGGCGCCGGCCAGGATCTCGGCCAGGGTGGTGAGGTAGCGGGGGTCGGCGACCTCGCGGGCGGAGACGTTGACGTTCAGGGTCAGCCCGGGGACCTGCCGGCGCCATTCGGCCGTCTGCCCCGCGGCCTCCCGCAGGACCCAGCGGCCGAGGTCGACGATCATCCCGGTCTCCTCGGCGACCGGGATGAACAGCGAGGGCGGGACGCTGCCACGGCGTGGGTTGGTCCAGCGCAGCAGCGCCTCCGTCGCGACCGGGGTGCGGGTGTCGAGGCGCACCAGCGGCTGGTACTGCAGCCGGAACTCGTCCAGGCCGAGGGCGCGCTGCAGGTCGGCCTGGAGGTCGAGGTGCTCGAGCGCCTCGGCGTGCATCCGCGGCTCGAAGATGACCGCCCGCCCCGGGTGGTGCTTCTTTGCCTGGTACATCGCGACGTCGGCCTCGCCGAGCAGGGTGCTCGCCTCGGCGTGCGGTGGGCGGCTCGGCGCCACGCCGACGCTGGCGGCGATGAACACGTCCCTGCCGCCGACCCGGAACGGCTCCTTGGCCGCCCGGATGATGCGCTCGGCCACCTCGACGCCGCCCTCGCCGGGGGTGCCCTCGAGCAGCACGGCGAACTCGTCGCCGCCCAGCCTGGCGGCGGTGTCGGCGGCCCGCAGGCAGCGGCGGATGCGGTCGGCGACCGCGGCGAGCAGCTCGTCGCCGGCCGCGTGGCCGAGGCTGTCGTTGACCGCCTTGAACCGGTCCAGGTCGATGAACAGCACGGTGACGTCGTCGCGGCGCCGGTCCGCCACGGCGAGCGCGTGCTTGAGCCGGTCGACGAACAGCGCCCGGTTCGGCAGGCCGGTGATGGAGTCGTGGTAGGCCTCCCGCATCGCCTCGACGGTGCGCGCGTCGGTCAGCGCCAGGCTCACCTGCTGGGCGAACGCGGCGAGGAACTCGCGCTGGTCGGCCCCGCCCCTGGTCGTGGCCACCAGGCTGCCGGTGGTCTCCCCGTCCACCCGGACCGGCGCCGCGCTGGTGCGGCCGGCGGCCTTCCTGCCGGCGGCCACGCGCGTGACCACCTGGTCGGACGCCATGGCGTCGGCCGCCGCCGCGAGCACCGTGGCGTCGTCCCCCGCCCGGCCCTGCCGCCCGCAGGTCGACGCGACGATCAGCTGCCCGGCGTCGTAGGGGGCGGCGAGGACCAGCGCGACGCCGCTGCCGTCCAGCAGGCCGGACGCGCCGGCGGTGACCGCGTCGAGCACCTCCTGCAGCGGCTTGCGGTTGGAGATCGCGCGCTGGATGGCCAGCAGCGTCTCCAGCAGCCGTTGCCTGGCCTCGAGCGCGTTGAGCAGCTCCAGGCGCTGCTCGGCCTCGCGTTCGCGTTCCTCGCGGAGCCGGCGCTCGGCGGCCAGCGTCCGCAGGCTGCGCAGCGCCAGGCCGAGGCCCTGCGCCATGCCGTCGAGCAGCTGCCGCTCCTCGGTGGAGAACGGCTCGTCGACGCGGGCGACCACCAGGTAGCCGTCGGCGGGACGGCCGACCGCGCCGACGGCCGCCTGCAGCGTCCCGGCGCCCGGGATCTCGAGGGTCTCCGTGGCCGAGGTCACCGCGGCCAGGGCGGCGGGCGGCCCCTCCCCCCCGAAGCCGGTGGAGCCGCGCACCTCCCCGCCGATCACCACCGCGCCGACCTCGGCGTCGAGCGTCTCGGCGACCCGCTCGGCCGCGACCAGGACGGCGCCGTCCTCGTCGAGCGGCCCGCTCACCGCCGCGAAGTACTCGGTGAGCTGGTGGGTCGACCAGTGGTAGCTCACCACGGCCGGGAATCCCTGGTCAGGAGATCGCCAGCGTGACCAGCGTGAGGTGGTGCATCCCGCGGGCGCCGCTGGTGCGGGCGATCTCGCCGTAGGTGTAGAAGCCGCCGAACGGCACCTCGCCGATGACGCCGGTCATCGCGTTGAGCTCCTGCCGCATGCCGTCGTCGCCGAGCATCACCTTGCGGGCGCCGCAGTCGAAGGTCAGCAGGCCGATCGGCTCGGCGGCGCCGAGCGCCGTGACCGCCTGGGCCAGCGACTCCTTGGCGCCGGCGACCAGCGACTCGGTGTCGGTCTCCATCAGCCAGGCGAGCGCCCCCTGGGGGACGTCGGCGAGGCACAGCAGCGAGCCGTCGCCGGTGTCGCCGCTGTGGATCACCCGGATGTCCTCCCCGGAGCGGCGCGACATGCCCAGCGGGCTGTTGAAGGCCACCCGCCTGAAGGTGTCCGGGTCCGCCGCCAGCGAGCGGTCGGCCCCGATGCGGCGCAGGTAGACGTCGAGCGCCGGCTCGTGGTCGAGCTCGTAGAGGCGGCCACCGCTGCTGCTGGTCACGTGCATCGGCTCGCCGCGCTTGCGCCAGCCGTGCGCGACCCCGATGCCCAGCGGCGCGTCCGAGCCGAGCGCGACGCCGACGACGGCGTCGGTGAGGACCTCCACGCCTCCCTCGTCCCCGTGGAACTGGTAGGTGCGGCTGTAGGTCAGCTCGTCGCCGGCGCAGCCGCCGACCAGCGGCACGGTCGCGCCCACCACCGAGTACGCGCCGCGCACGATCTCGTGCTGCTCGCCCACCAGGCCGTCGCAGAGCAGCAGGCAGGCGCGCTGTGGCCGGTCGACCTCGGCGAGGCAGCCGGCCGCCTCCATGCCGGCCTCCCGCCGCCGCCCCGAGGCGTCACGGCTTACCCGCGTGCGGACCTCGAGCCCCTCGCCGCCCAGCGCGACCACCACCACCCCGTCGGCGCCCGGCGCCGGCATCACGCTGGCGAGCTGCCCGAGGGTGGTGCAGCCGACGATCGCGGTGCCCTGCCCCGCCCGTGCCCGGACGCCGTCGACCAGCCGTTGCAGGTCGTAGCCGACCGAGCAGAACACGGCCAGCAGCGCGGCGTCCTGCCCTGCCGTCGCCGCGGCGGTGGCCTCGGCGGCGGCGGTCTCGGCGTCCGGCGAGGCGCTGTAGCCGACCCCGAACCGGCGCGTCCCCAGGTGAGCGTCCACGACCCCTCCAGCGTGATCGGCCTGCCTGCCGGCGCCCGTGGCGCCAGGGACGTCCGGGTGGCGAACGCCCATGCCAGCCACATCGGCACGGCTCACCGCCGAGCTGAGGGGTTGTCGGTGCCGGCGACCTGCTAGCGGGGGGCGCGCTCCGGCTCCAGCCAGAGGCGCCCGAGGTCGCGGCCGAGCAGCTCGGAGAGGGCGGCGACGTCGTCGCGGTAGCGCGCGGCCAGCCAGGCCCGCTCCTCGGGGGTCGGCGGCGGCGGGTCGCGGCGCGGGTCGCGGCCGTCCTGGAGGACCACCCGCTTGACGCCGACGCGCTTGCCCAGCTCGACGGCGCGGTGCAGGCCGTGGCGGTGGAGGAAGCGCGACGCCCGGAAGGCGGCCTTGGCGAGCCCGTGCGACCGGGGCGTCTGGTGCTCGTTGGCGGGCCGGGTCGTGCGGGCGGCGCGGAACTCCGGGTCGACGCCGAGGAGCTCGTAGACCCGCCGCAGGTAGGCGGCCGGGTCGCGCTTGAGGTCGTCGACCACCAGGTAGTTGAGCTGGCTGGCGGGGAAGCGCCGGCGCCACGGCTCGAGGCAGTGGAAGTACTCGCCGTCGCCGAGGATCTCCGGGGCGTCGTCGCAGGCGTCGCGGAACGAGCGGTCGCGCGGCAGGTCGCCCTTGCGCCACATGTGCAGGTACTTCGACCAGGCACGCTGGATCGGGTTGCGCACCGAGACGAACAGCGTCGCCCGCGGCAGCACCTGGTGGAGGCGCTCGGCCGCCAGGGGGTGGGCGAGGTAGGTCGGGGTGACGTCGCCGACCCGGGGCTGGCCGGCGTGGCCGCGGAAGTAGCGCGCGTACCACTCGACGCCCCGGTCGAAGTAGCGGTCGAAGAAGAAGATCTCGTGCACGTCCGGGGTCAGGTACACCTCCGGGTGCTCGCGCAGGCACTCGTTGAGCCAGTGGGTGCCGCACTTGGGCGCGCCGATCACGACGAAGTCGGGCAGGACGAGCCGCCCGGCGGCGGACAGGTCGGTCATGGCGGTAGCAGACCGCACCGGGCCGGCGTGCTTGTACCTGCATCTGCCGGATGTGGGGCGCGTCGTCCGCTGGTCGTGCCGCTAGCGCTCGCCGGCCGCGGCGGGCCGGTCGCGCTGCGCGAGCGCGCGCTGCTCGATCTGCTCCCAGGCCTCGGCCATGGCCTGCTCCGCCCCGGAGGCGACCTCGGCGACCGCCTGCTGCCAGCGCCGGTCCTTCCTGGCCTCGAGGACCTGCGCCGTCTGCCGGAACAGGGCCGCGCGCTCGCGCAGGAAGGTGGCCTGGACGCGGGCGAGCGCGGCGACGTCGTCCGGGGTGGAGAACCAGCCGAAGTAGAGCTGCAGCAGCGCGAGGCTGCGGAGCTGGGTCGGCTCGGCGGTCGGCCGGGCGAGCCAGGCCTGCAGCGCCTGGCGGCCCTCCGCGGTGATCCGGTAGGTGCGGCGCCGCCGCCCGGTCAGCTCGCGCTCCTCCACCAGCAGCCCGAGGCGCGCCAGGCGCTCGCTCTCGGCGTAGATCTGGCTGTGCGGGAACTGCCAGAAGTAGGCGATGCCGCGGCCGACCGCCGTCTTCAGCTCGTACGGCGTCGAGGGGCCGTCGCGGTTGACCAGGCCGAGCACGACGTAGGAGACGGGGTTGAGCTCCGGGGTTGACATGCTCCGGATCATACCATACTTTCAGGACCGTCCGATCCGGATTATTGCTCGGAATGGCATGCTCACGGGTCGTGGGGCGGGGGTCGCCGTCGCGGGAGGGCTGGCAATGGCGCGGTACGAGGAGCTCAGGCAGCGGCAGGTCGCCTGCCTCGGGCAGATCATGCCCGAGCACGTCCAGCGGCTGCGCTGGCCGGCGGAGCGGCTGCGGCGGGAGCGCACCGCGCGGCTGCGCGACCTCCTGCGGGTGGCCAAGGCGTCGTCGCCGTGGCACCGCGAGCGGCTGGCCGGCGTCGACCCGGACCGCTTCACCGAGGGCGACCTGCCGGCCATCCCGGCGATGACCAAGGACGACCTGATGGCGCACTGGGACGGGATCGTCACCGAGCCCCGCCTCCGGCTGGAGCTGGCCGAGCGCCACGTCGCCAGCCTCACCGCCGACGCCTACCTGCTCGACGAGTTCCACGCGGTCGCCTCCGGCGGTTCCACCGGGCGCCGCGGCATCTTCGCGTTCGGGTTCCGGTCGTGGGCCGAGGCGTACGCCGGCTTCATGCGCCACAGCGTCTGGGACCGCGCCACCACCCCCGAGATCGCGGCGCTGCCCCCCTCCATCGCGATGGTCGCCGCCCAGCACGCCTCGCACATGACCAGCTCCATGGGGCAGACGTTCTCCAACCCGGCGATCAAGATCGAGCGCTTTCCCGTCACCTCGCCGGTCGACCGGATCGTGGCGGGGCTCAACCGGTTCCAGCCGACCGGCATGTTGGCCTACCCGTCGGCGCTGGCGATCCTCGCCGCCGAGGCCCGCGAGGGCCGGCTGCGGATCTCGCCGCGGCGGATCATGTCCACCAGCGAGCCGCTGATGGCCCACGTGCGCCAGGCGGTCGAGGAGACCTTCGGGGCGCCGATCGCCAACATGTACGGCACCTCCGAGGTGGGCCCGGTCGGGGTGGGCTGCTGGCGCGGTCCCGGCATGCACCTCCCGGACGACCTGGTGATCGTCGAGCCGGTGGACGCGGCGGGCCGGCCGGTGCCGCCGGGCACCCGCTCCGACAAGGTCTACGTGACCGGGATCTCCAACCCGACCCTGCCGCTGATCCGCATGGAGCTCACCGACCAGGTGACCTTCCTCGACGGCCGCTGCCCCTGCGGCTCGGCGCACCAGCTGGTCGCCGACGTCGAGAGCCGCCAGGAGGACCTGTTCACCTACCCGGACGGCGTGGTGGTCCACCCCCTGGTCTTCGCCGAGGTGCTGGTGCGGCAGGCGTGGGTCGTGGAGTACCAGGTGCGCCAGACGCCGGCCGGCGCCGAGGTGCTGGCGGTCGGCACGCCCGGCGACCCGGCCGCGACCGGCCGCGCGATCGCGGTCGGGCTGGCGCGGGTGGGCCTGCCGAGCCCGTCGGTCGAGGTCCGCGTCGTCGACCGGCTCGAGCGGCAGGCGACCGGCAAGATGCGGCGCTTCCTGCCGCTGGCGGGCGCGGCCCACGCCGCGCCGCGGGCTCCGGGCGCGACCGGCTAACCGCCGGCGGCTGCCTTGGCGACGATCCCGAGGACCTCGGTGGCGGCGTCGAAGTCGCCGGTGAGCCGGTTCTTGGTCAGCGCGAACGAGGTCCCGGTGGCGCGGTCGGCGCAGGCGAAGGTCCCCCCGGCGCCGCCCATGCCGAACACGGTGTCGGAGTCCTGCAGCAGCCCGAGGCCGCCGACCGCGTACCCGAGCGCCCAGCGTGCCGGGTTCCCCATCAGCTCGTCGGTGCCGCTGAAGGCGACCGCGGTCGCCTCGCGCAGGCGCTCCGGCGGGAGCAGCCGCACCCCGTCGACCTCGCCGAGCAGCGCCGCGTACATGCGCGCGACCGCCCGGGCGGTCACCTTGCCGCCGGCCGGGATGTCGGCCTCGAGAATGTCGCGGCGGTTGCCGAGCTCGGCGGTGGGCCAGGTGGCGAGCGGACCGGCCTTGAACATCGGCGAGTCGGGCGGCATGGAGGCAAGCCAC
>DASUZB010000060.1:0-7944 GCA_036377075.1 Actinomycetes bacterium
CGAGGAGTTCTCAGCCCGCCGAGGTGCGTGGTGGCTCCGAAGGTGAGGCTGGCGGCGCGTCGCGGCTCGGGGCGGCGAGACGGGGACCTGGGAGCTGGAGCGGTGGCTGCCGGTTGATCACGTCGTCGAGGGTGGTCGCCGCGATCGCGGCCGAGGCCGGGGTGTCGGTGGAAACGGTCTACAAGGCGTTCGGCGGCAAGGCCGGGCTGGTCCGCGCCATCTACGACCGGGGCCTGGGCGGGCGGGGGCCGGTACCCGCCTACGAGCGCTCCGACGCGATGCGGGAGCGCGAGACCGACCCGGAGGCGATCATGCGCAACTGGGGCACCCTCACCACCGAGGTCGCCTCGGTCGTCACGCCGATCCGGTTGCTGATGCGCTCGGCGGCGGCCACCGACTCCGAGATGGCGGCCCTGCTCGAAGCGAGCGACCGGGAGCGCCTGGAACGCATGCGCCACCACGCCCTGTTCCTGCAGCGGCGCGGCTACCTGCGCGAGGGCGTCACCCTGGCCGAGGCCACCGACGTCCTGTGGACCTGCAGCTCGGTCGAGCTCTACGACCTGCTCGTCCTGCAGCGCGGCTGGTCGCAGCGCCGCTTCGCCGAGTTCGTGGCCGACTTCATGATCGTCGGGCTGCTCCCCCGCGCCGGCCGCCAGGGCACCGGCGCTCCTCGTTGTTGAGGTCGTGGGCTGCGGCTAGTCCTCCCGCCCGAAGTCGACGATCCTGTCGGTGTTGTGGCGGCCGAAGCGCTCGGCGTAGCGGGCCATCGCCGCCGGCATGAGCGTCTCGCCGGCGGGCGGCCTGGGCAGGCCGAAGACCGTCCCCGGAAAGTCGAGTCCCTCCTGGATCGCCCAGATCTCCTCGTGCGCCGCCGGCGGGAAGAGCTGGGCGGGATCGCCGACCGCCACCCACCCGATCGGGACGGTGGCATCGGCGGGCAGGGCGCTGTTGACGTGAACGACGCCGCTGATCCTCAGCTCCGCGCGGGCGCCGACGCGAGCGCCCGGGAAGACCGCGGCGCCGGTTGCCAGGAAGGCGTTCTCATCGATGCGTGCGCCGTTGACGTGCGCGTGCGGGCCGACGAGCACGTTGTCGCCGATCCGCGTCGGGTGGCCGGCCCTGCCGCGGACGAGCGCGTGCTCCATCACGATGCAGCGGCTGCCGATCTCCACCGACCCGCCCTCGGCGGTGACCACGGCGTTGAACAGGATCCGGCTGTCCTCACCGATCGTCACGTCGCCGCAGACCACGGCGGTCGGCGCGACGTAGGCCGAGTTGGCGATCCGGGGACGCCTGCCCTGGTGCTCGATCAGCATCGCTGGTCCTCTCGTCGGGTGCCTCGTGGGATCGCATGGTGGAGCTCATGGCGCGGACCCACCATGCCGCAGCGGCGGCTCAGGCGCCGCCGGCGGCGTGCCCGAGCCAGTCGACCAGGTAGGTGGCGAACGACGGGCGCAGGAAGATCCTGGTCGCGCCGGCCCGCTCCTGCAGCAGGACCGGGACGCGCGCGAGCAGCGTCTGCGCGCAGTCGCCGTCGCGCCACGAGCCCGGGTGGAGGTCGAGCCCGCACCCCTGGGCGAGCAGGTCGAGGCGGCCGTCGCCGGCCAGCTCGACGACGGCCTGGTTCGCGCTGACGTCGACCACCGAGTGGTGCACGCCGTCGAGCGCGGCCTCGAGCTCCGCCACCAGCGCCGCGATGGTGCCCGGCGCGGCGACCAGCAGCCACTCGTCGGGGCCGAGCCAGAGCGCCTCGCGGCCGCCGGTCGCGCTCCAGGTGTTGGGCGTCGCCGGCAGGTCCAGCGGGGGGCGCGCCGCCGGCGTCGCGTCGGCCCGCAGGTTCGCCAGCGCGAGGAAGGCGACCTCGCGGGCGCCGATCGCGGCCAGGTCCTCGGCCCGCCCGGCCAGCGGCGACCGGGCCGGCCCGCCCACCGGCTCAGCCATCGCGGCGCAGCCCCTCGGGGTCGTAGAAGACGGGCCGGGTGACCGTGGCCGGGACGGCCGGCGCCGGGCTCCCCGCCTCGAACGGGCTGCGCGCGTAGACGGTCGCGCCGAGGCGCTCCCGGCCGCCGGCGAGCAGCGCCAGCGCGAAGGTCCGTCCGAGGGTGGCGCTCTCGTAGGACGAGGTGACGTGCCCGAGCATCGGGACCGGTGCCGGGGCCTCGGCGTGCGCGGCCGCCACCAGCTGCGCGCCCTCCGGCAGCAGCACCCCGGGGTCGTCGGGCAGCAGCCCGACGAGCTGCTTGCGTTCCGGCCGCACCAGGTCGGCGCGGCGCAGCGAGCGCCGGCCGACGAAGTCCCCCTTGCCGAGGTTGACGATCCACGACATGCCGAGGTCGTCCGGGGTGACGGTGCCGTCGGTGTCCTGCCCGACCATCACGAACCCCTTCTCCGCGCGCAGCACGTGCATCGCCTGGGTCCCGTACGGCGTGATCCCGAACGGCTCGCCCGCCTCCAGCAACGCCTCCCACAGGTGCAGGCCGTGCCAGCCGGCGACGTGCACCTCGATGGCGAGCTCGCCGGAGAACGAGACCCGCGCCAGCCGCGCGGGGACGCCGGCGACCGCGCCGTCGCGCCAGCTCATGAACGGCAGGGCCGCGCGCGAGACGTCCACGTCGGTGCCGACCGCCCGCAGCACCTCGCGCGCCAGGGGCCCGGCCACGGCGACCGTGGCCCACTGCTCGGTCACGCTGGTGCAGTAGACGCGCAGCTCGGGCCACTCCGTCTGCAGCCACTCCTCGAACCGGTCGAGCACCCTGGCCGCGGCGCCGGTGGTCGTGGTGACCAGGTAGCGGTCGGTGGCCAGGCGCATCGCCACGCCGTCGTCGAAGACCATCCCGTCGAGGCCGAGCATGAAGCCGTAGCGGATGCGCCCGACCGCCAGGGTGGACATGGCGTTGGAGTACATCCGGTCGAGGAAGGTGGCCGCGTCCGGCCCGACGACCTCGATGGTGCCGAGCGTGGTGGCGTCGATCATGCCGACGCCGGTGCGCACCGCGGCGCACTCGCGCAGCACCGCGTCGCGCATCGGCTCGCCCTCGCGCGGGAAGTACCAGGGCCGCTTCCACTGGCCGACGTTCTCGAACACCGCGCCCCGCCGGACGTGCGCGGCGTGCATCGGCGTCTCCCGGGCGGGGTCGAACAGCGCGCCGCGGTACGGCCCGGCGAGGACCTGGAAGGCGACCGGCGACCAGGGCGGCCGGGCGTTGCTGGGGCCTTGCGCGCCAGGGTCGGTGCCGAGCAGCTGGTTGACGATCTCGGCGACCAGGGCGCCCGACGCACGGCCCTGGTCGACGGCGGTGCCGATGTAGGTGGCGCGCTTGACGTGCTCGACGCTGCGCAGCCCGCTGCCGAGGGCGGCGGCGACGTCGGCCACCGTCTGGTCGCGCTGCAGGTCGACGAAGTGCTCGCCGAGGTCCCCGTCGGGGACGTACCAGCAGGGCTCGGCGGCCGGGACCTCGCCGGCGGCCGCGCCGACCAGTGACAGCCACGGCGGCCCGCGGTCGGGCACGAAGCAGCTCCGCTCGGCCGCGTAGCGCAGGCCGCCGCCGATGGCGCGGTGCAGCTGCGTCACCGGGTTCCAGCCGCCCGAGACCGCCACCAGGTCGGCCGCCAGCCGGGTCCTGGTGCCGTCCGCCTCCACCACCACCGCGGCGGCGACCCGCTCCTGGCCGTCGGTCGCGGCCACCACCGAGCCGGCCAGCACCGGCAGGCCGTCGGCGCGCGCCCGCTCCTGCGCGGCGGCCTCGCGCCGCGGGTCGACCACGGCGACCACCTCGGCGCCGGCGTCCCGCAGCGCCCGCGCCGCGTCGTACCCGGCGTCGTTGCTGGTGAACACGAGCGCCCGCGCGGCGGGGAGCACCCCGAAGCGGTCGAGGTAGGTGAGCGCGGCGCCGGCGAGCATCACCCCGGGCCGGTCGTTGCCGGCGAACGCGATCGGCCGCTCGTGCGCGCCGGTCGCCAGCACCACGCGGCGCGCCCGCACGTGCCAGACCCGCTCGCCGCCGGAGGGGGCGTTCCGGTTGCGCTCGTGCACCACCACGTAGCCGGCGTCGTAGACGCCGAGCGCCGCGGCGTCGGAGAGCACGGTGACGTCCGCGGCGCCGCGCAGCTCGGCGGCGGCGTCGTCGACCCAGGCCAGCGCGGGCTGCCCGTCGACCGTCTCGGTCGGCCGCGCCGCGCCCCCGAGCCAGGAGCGCTCATCGACCAGCAGCACCCGGTCGCCGCGCGCGGCCGCCTCCCGGGCGGCGCGCAGGCCCGCGACCCCGCCGCCGACGACCAGCGTCTCCACGTGCGCGTGCCGGTGCGAGCTCGGCCGCGAGGGCGCTCCGGTCGCCGGCAACCGGCCGACGCCGGCGCGTGGGGCCGCGGCGAGGTCGTCGACCAGCGGGACCATGGTCGCCGGCGCGATCAGGTCGAACCACGGCGCGGTCACCTCGACGAAGGCGCACGGCTCCTCGGGCCCGGCGGTCATCACCCCGCGCGGCCGGCCCAGCACCGGCGAGCGGAAGCCGCCCGCCAGGCCGTTGGCGAGCAGCGCCGACGCCAGCGTGTCGCCGGCGAGCCCGCGGTACTCGCTGCCGCCGAAGGTGAAGCGCAGCGGCCGGCCCCGGTCCACCGCGCCCCCGGTGTCGAGGCGGCGCACCTACGCCTCCCGGTCCCCGGCCAGGGGCGGGCCGTCCGGGTGCGGCTCCACCAGGGCGTTGGTGGCCGTGTCGCGCACCAGGTCGAACCAGCGGCGGCAGCCGCCGGCGTGGTACCAGCGCTCGGCGAACGGGCCCTTGGGGTTGTCGCGCATGAACAGGTAGTCGGCCCAGGCCTCATCGGAGAGCGCGTCGGGGTCGGCCGGGTAGGCGATGCCCGCCTGCCCGCCGTAGCGGAACTCGACCTCGTCGCGTGGCCCGCACCAGGGGCAGGGGAGCAGCAGCATCAGTGGGCGACCGCCGCGGCGCCGTGCTCGTCGATCAGGGCGCCGCTGGTGAAGCGCTCCAGGGCGAACGGCCGCGCCAGCTCCGGCGGTTCGCCCTTGGCGATCGTCTCGGCGAGCACCCAGCCGGAGCCCGGCGTCGCCTTGAACCCGCCGGTGCCCCAGCCGCAGTTGATGAGCAGCCCGTCGACCGGGGTGCGGCCGATGATCGGCGAGGCGTCGGGGCAGACGTCGACGATCCCGCCCCAGGTCCGCAGCACCTTGGCGTGGGCGAAGACCGGGAACAGCTCGACCGCGGCGGCGAGCTGGTGCTCGATCACGTGGAACGAGCCGCGCTGGGTGTAGGAGTTGTGCGCGTCGATGCCGGCGCCCATCACCAGCTCGCCCCTGTCGGCCTGCGAGACGTAGACGTGCACCGCGTTGGACATCACCACGCAGTCGAGCACCGGCTCGAGCAGGACCGAGACGAGGGCCTGCAGTGGGTGGGACTGCAGCGGCAGGCGCAGCCCGGCCATGGCGGCCAGCACCGAGCTGTGGCCCGCGGCGACCAGCGCGACGGTCCCGGCGGCAATGGTGCCGCGGGTGGTGCGCACGCCGCGCACCCGCCCGCCGTCGAGGTCGAACCCGGTCACCTCGCAGTGCTCGACGACGTCGACCCCGAGCCGGTCGGCGGCGGTGGCGAACCCCCAGGCGACCCGGTCGTGGCGCGCGATGCCGCCGCGCCGCTGCAGGGTCGCGCCGAGCACCGGGTACCTGACGTGCGGCGAGACGTCGACGATCGGGCAGAAGCGCGCGACCTCGGCCGGGGTGAGCCACTCGGCGTCGACGCCGTTGAGCGCGTTGGCGTTGACGCGCCGCAGCGAGTCGCGGACGTCCTGCAGGTCGTGCGCGAGGTTGAGCACGCCGCGCTGGCTGAAGCTGAGGTCGAAGCCGAGGTCCTGCTCGAGCCCCTCCCAGAGCTTGAGCGAGTGCTCGTAGATCGCGGCCGACTCGTCCCACAGGTAGTTCGAGCGGATGATGGTGGTGTTGCGGGCGGTGTTGCCGCCGCCGAGCCAGCCCTTCTCCACCACGCACACGTCGGTGACGCCGTGGTTGCGCGCCAGGTAGTAGGCGGTCGCGAGGCCGTGCCCCCCGCCGCCGACCACCACCACGTCGTAGGAACGTTTCGGCTCGGCCGCCCGCCAGTACCGCATGGCCCGCGAGCGTACATGTTTTTCGAACGCCGGTGGCCTCCGCCGCTGAGTTGCCGCATGCCCCGCAGGCGAGGCGACTGCGGACTTGGCAACGACTCGCGACCGTGGTGCAAGCTTCATGCCATGAGCGGCCACGGCGGCAGCGGTGGGGTGCGGTCTGTGTCCCGCGCCGTGCGGGCGCTCGAGCTGATCGCCGAGCGGGGCGAGCTGGGGGTGACCGACCTCGGGCGCGGGCTGGGGGTGCACAAGGCGACCGCGTCCCGGCTGGCGGCGACGCTCGCCGACGGCGGCCTGATCGAGCGCGACCCCGTCTCGGACCGCTACCGCCTCGGCTTCGGCCTGATCCGGCTCGTCGGCGCGGCCCTTGCCGGCATCGACCTGGTGCGCACGGCGCACCCGGTGCTCGAGGAGCTGGCCGAGCGGACCCGCGAGACGGTCAACCTCGGCGTCCTCTCCGGCGACGGCGTCGTCTACCTCGACCAGGTCTCCAGCGGCCACCTGATCGGGAGCACCAACTGGGTGGGGCGGCGCACGCCGCTGCACTGCAGCTCCAGCGGCAAGGTGTTCCTCGCCCACATGCCCGAGGCGCTGCGGCAGCAGCTCCTCGCCCGCCCGCTCGAGGCGCTGACCCCGCGCACCGTGACCGACCCCGCGCGCCTGCGGCGCCAGCTCGAGGAGGTCCGCGTGCGCGGCTACGCCACCATCCAGGAGGAGATCGAGCAGGGCCTCAACGCCGTCGCCGCGCCGGTGCGGCAGCTCAACGGCGAGGTCGCTGCGGCCCTCTCGGTCTCGGGCCCGTCGTTCCGGGTGCGGCCGGTCGACCTGCCCCGCCTCGGCCGCCTCACCATCGACGCGGCCGGCGCCATCTCCCGCCGCCTCGGCGACAGCGGCCGCCGCGGCGACTGAGGAGGCTCACCCGCCACCCTCGTAGGGAGCCTGCCACGCATCCGCGGTGCGCGCCGGTACCCGCATGCCGCCGCCGGAGTGAAGGTAGGCGCGGCACCGATGCATGGCCGGCTCCCTAGTGACGGTAGAACTCGACCGGCTCCGGTGGCGGCGGGGCGTTGCCGAGGATCAGGTCGGCGGCCTTCTCGGCCAGCATCATCACCGGGGCGTAGAGGTTGCCGTTGGTGATCGACGGCATCGCCGAGGCGTCCACCACCCGGAGCCCGTCGAGCCCGTGCACCTTCATGGTCGCCGGGTCGAGCACCGACCGCGGGTCGGTGCCCATCCGGCAGGTGCAGGAGGGGTGCAGCGCGGTCTCGGCGTCACGGCCGACCCAGTCGAGGACCTCCTGGTCGCTGCGGACCTCCGGTCCCGGTGACAGCTCGCCGGCGTCGAACGGGGCGAAGGCGGGCTGGCCGAGGACGTGGCGGGCGAACGCGACCGCCTCGACCCACTCGCGCCGGTCCTGCTCGGTCGAGAGGTAGTTGAAGCGCAGCGCCGGGTGGGCGCGCGGGTCGCTGCTGGTGACCTTCACCGAGCCCCTGGCGTCGGACAGCATGGGTCCGATGTGCACCTGGTAGCCGTGGTCGCCGCTAGGCCCCGCGCCGCTGTAGCGGACCGCGATCGGCAGGAAGTGCAGCATCAGGTTGGGTTCGGCGACGGTGGCGTTGCCGCGGGCGAAGCCGCCGCCCTCGAAGTGGTTGGTCGCCCCCGGCCCGCGGCGGAACAGCCACAGCAGCGCGACCCACGGCCGGTAGCGGTACTTCAGGTAGGGCGCCACCGAGACCGGCAGCCTGCAGGCGTGCTGCACGTACACCTCCAGGTGGTCCTGCTGGTTCTCGCCGACCCCGGGCAGGTCGGCGACCACGTCGATGCCGAGCG
>DASUZB010000061.1:0-28031 GCA_036377075.1 Actinomycetes bacterium
CGAGCAGCCGCGCGGTGGCCAGGCCGATCCCCGAGCCACCGCCGGTGACGAGCGCGACCAGACCCTCGAACGGGCGCCCGGCGCGCCCGTCTGCCGTCGCCCGCGCCGGCATCAGCCCTTGACCGCCCCGACCAGCAGGCCCCGCGAGATGACCCGTTCCAGCGCGACCGCCAGCGCGATCACCGGCACGATCATGATCTGGATGAGCACCGACATGTACCACCACTGCGGGCCCCTGGTGGCGTTCTGGGCGGCGACCGTGATCGGCATCGTCTGGGCGTCAGCGCTCGAGAGGAACAGCGCCAGGAGGTACTCGTTCCAGGCGAAGACGAACACGATCAGGAACGTCGCCACCAGGCCGGGGACCGAGAGCGGCAGGGTGATCGAGCGGAACACCCGGAAGGTCGAGGCCCCGTCGACCACCGCCGCCTCCTCGAGCTCCCAGGGCAGCGTGTTGAAGTAGTCCCGCATCAGCCACACCACGATCGGGAGGTTGGTGGCCGCGTACGTGATCACCAGCGCGAGCCGGGTGTCGAGCAGGTGCAGGTGCTGGAACAGCACGTAGATCGGGATGACCACCGCCACCGGCGGGAGGATCCGCTGCGAGATCATCCAGAAGGCGATGTCCCGGTTGGACAGGGTGCGGCGGAAGCGGCGGCCGACGGCGGCGGCGAGCACGGCGAACGCGCCGGCGGCCGCGGCCACGGCGGTCGGCGTCGGCGCGCCGAGCACCACCGCGACGGCGGCGGCGAGCACGCAGACGGCGAACAGCGCGATCACCCCGATACGGGGCCGGTAGGGGAAGCGGATCAGCGCGTAGGCGGCGGCCGCGCCGAACACCAGCGCCACCGTCGAGCTGCCCACCGCCACGATCACCGTGTTCAGGTACGGCCGCAGCGTGTCGCCGCGCAGGTCCACGAAGATGTAGCGCCAGGCGTCCAGCGACGGCTTGAAGTCGACGAACGGCAGGTACACGGGCCCCTTGTTGACCTGGATCGGCAGCTTGAACGAGGTGATCGCGAGCCAGTAGAGCGGGAACAGCACCACCAGCGTCCAGAACCCCAGGGTCAGGTAGGCGGCCAGCTTGCCCAGCGGCGGCAGGTCGGTGACCGAGCGGCGGCGCAACGGGTTCAGCACCATCGGCTCACTCCTCCGCCAGGCGCCGCCGCACCAGGTTGACGTACGACAGCGCCACCACGGTCACGATGAACAGCAGCGAGTAGGCGACGGCGGCGGACTGGCCCAGGTCGAGCGTGCGCCAGCGGACGTAGGCGTGCAGGCTCAGCGACTCGGTCGCGGTCCCGGGACCGCCGTTGGTGAGGATGTTGGGCAGGTCGATGATCTTGAAGGCCTCGATCAGCCGGATCAGGATCACCGTGGTGGCCACCGGCAGGATCGCCGGCAGCGAGACGTGGCGGAACGCCTGCCAGCGGTTGGCGCCGTCGACCATGGCCGCCTCGACGACGTCCACGTCCTGCCCCTCGAGCGCGGCCAGCAGGATGATGAACATGAACGGCGTCCACTGCCAGACGTCGCCCACCATCACCGCGATGCGCGCGCCCCACGGGCTGTTGACCCAGGAGAAGTCGCTCAGCCCGACGGCCGCCCAGAGCGGCTGCAGCGGCCCCTTCCCGGTGTCGGTCAGCATGCGGAACATGTAGGCGACGCCGACCGGCGTGATCATCATCGGCAGCAGGAACACGACGCGGAAGAAGCGCTGGCCGGGGAGCCGCTGGGTGAGCAGGTAGGCGAGCCCGAGCCCGAGGGTGAACTGGAGCGCGACCCCGACCAGGACGTAGACCACCGTCACCACCGCGGTGCCCGGGCGTCCGCCGTGCGCCAGCAGCGTGTGGGTGAGCAGCCAGGCGGCGCCCGCCGCCAGCAGCGCGCCGAGCAGGCGCGCCACCATCCCGGGCAGCGAGGTCCCCGCCCGCCAGGCCCGCACCAGCCCCCACGCCAGCAGCGCCACGGCGGCGGCGAACCCCAGCCAGCCGAGCGGCGTCAGGGGACGCGCCACCCCGAGGAAGTGGCTCTGCTCGCCCCCGGTGTACAGCTCGCGGAAGTTGTCGAGCCCGATGAAGCGGAACTCGAAGCCGCCGCGCCGCAGCCGCAGGCGCGACAGGCTGATGTAGAGGGAGGCGAGCAGCGGGAAGACCGAGACGAACAGGATCGTGAGCAGCGCCGGCCAGATGAAGGCGGCCCGGACCGCGAAGCCCGCCCCGAGGGCCGAGCGCGTGCCCGTCCGGTCCACCAGGACCGGACGGGACGCGCGACGGCCCCGGGCCAACCTCACGTCCATGGCCCTACCGCTGGATGTTCAGGCTCGCCGCGTACGCCTGCTTCTGCTGGTCGAGTCCCTCGTCGTTGGTGATCTTCTGCCAGCCTTCCTCGATCCGCTTCATGGCGTCGTCGCGGCCGATCTCGCCGGCGAGGAACTGCGCCACCGCCGTGTCGAGCACCGTGCCCTCGTACTGGGCGGACTTGGGGACGCGCAGGTCGAGGATCATGTTGGGGCTCTTGAGGCTGTCGCGGATGGCGCCGAGGTAGTTCTCGGCGGCGTCCTTGCTCATCCCGGCCTTCACCCACAGGTCGACGTTCTCGAACTGCGAGGTGCGGTAGGGGTTGAAGCCGGTCTTGCCGAGCGTGACGTCGACGTTGGACTGCTCCGGCGCGCTCATGTAGGAGAGGAAGTCGTAGGCGGCGTCCTTCACCTTCTTGTCCGCCGAGGCGTTGATCGCGCCCGACCAGCCGCCGAAGGCGGCGAACGGCGCGTGGTTGACCCCGTCGATCGCGTGCGGGCAGGTGTGCGAGTCGCAGTCGACCAGCTTGCCGCTCGCCCGGTCGAGCACCCGCTTGGACCCGGGCATGATCACCGCGCCGACCTTGTCCTCGACGGTCGAGGTCTTCTTGTCGATGGCGAGGGTGCCGATGTCGCCCCAGTCGGCCGAGAGGGCGCAGCGGCCCGAGGTGAACAGCCCGCGCGTGTCACCCACGTCGAGGTTCAGCTCGTCCTTCGGCGCGTACTGCGTGGTCTTCTTGTAGACGTCCAGCGCCGCCGCGAACGCCTCGTTGTTGACCAGCGGCTTCAACGTGTCGGCGTCGAAGAACGAGCCCTGGCTGGTCCCCTGCGACTGCAGGTAGCCGCCGGCCACCGACCAGGCCATCCAGTACGACTGGGCGGAGCGCTTCTTGGCGATGCAGGAGCCGTAGTCGGGCTTGCCGTCGCCGTTGAGGTCCTTGCCGTTGTACCGCTGCGCGATCGACAGGTAGTCGTCCCAGGTCGCCGGCGGCTTCAGCCCGTCCTTCTTCAGCAGGTCGCTGCGGTAGTAGACCATCTGGAAGTCGCCGTCCAGCGGGACGGTGTAGGTGCGCCCCTTGAAGGAGGCGCTGAAGTCGCTGAAGAAGGGGGCGATGTCGTCCCACTTCAGCGCCTGGTCGCCCTTGACGCGGTCGGTGAGGTCCTCCAGGTAGCCGGGCGGGACGAAGTCGCCCATCCACTGGGGGTCGAAGACGAACGCGTCGTAGCTGTTGGTCCCGGTCGCGAGGTCGGCGAGGATCTTGTCGTAGAGGTCGCTGAACGGGACCGTGACCACCTTGATGTTCGCGCCGGTCTTGCGTGCGAAGTCGGGAGCGCGCCGTTGCAGCGGCTCGGCGATCTGCGGCCCGGTGAACGTCAGGACGGTGACCGAGACGCCGTTGTGCGTCTTGCCACCCTCGGCCTGCGAGGACTTCGACTTCCCGCCGCCGCCGCAGGCGACGACCAACAGCGACACGCCGGCGAGGCACGCGGCCCACCGGCGCAGCGGACGCCTGGTCATGCTGTCCTCCTCTCGCGCCGCGTCCTGGTGGGGCTGGTTGACTGCAGCAAGCCAGCCCCGGCCGGGATCGCGGGCACGCCCCACCGTTCGATCGCGAAAGATCGGATGACTTACTCTGCCACGCTCGATCAGGCCGACGCAAGAGGCGAAATAGGCCGAAATGGCTCGTGATCGGAAGTTCCCTCGGATCAAAAGATCGGATCTTTATAGGCCCTCGTGGAGGCTACGATGCGGCCATGGGAGCCATGGACGGGGCCACGGGCCGGCGGGAGCAGGGCGCCGGGATGCCGGCGCCGCTGCGGCGCGACGTACGCCTGCTCGGCGGCCTGCTCGGCCAGGTGCTGGAGGAGGCCGGCGGGCCGGAGCTGCTGGCCGACGTCGAGCGGCTGCGCCGCGCCACCATCGCGCTGCGCGAGGCGCGCCAGCCGGAGCACGACCGGCGCCGCCGCGAGGTGGTCGAGCTGGTCGGCGGGTTCGACCTCGACCGGGCCGAGGCGGTCGCCCGCGCCTTCACCGTCTACCTGCAACTGGTCAACCTCGCCGAGGAACGGCACCGGGTGCGGATCCTGCGCGAGCGCGGCCGCGGCGAGGGGCCGGTGAAGGACTCCCTGGCGGCCGCGGTGGCCGTGGCGCGCGAGGAGGAGGGGGAGCCCGGGCTGGCGAGGCTGCTCGGCCGGCTCGAGGTCAACCCGGTGCTCACCGCCCACCCGACCGAGGCGCGGCGCCGGGCGGTGGTCGACGCGCTGCGGCGCGTCGGCGAGCAGGTCGACCGGCTCGACGACCCGCGCCTCTCCACCTCCGAGGAGGCCGACGTGCGGCGCCGGCTGCTGGAAGAGATCAGCATCCTGTGGCGCACCGCGCAGCTCCGTAGCGAGCGGCCCGGCCCGCTCGACGAGGTGCGCTCGGTGATGTCGGTATTCGACGAGTCGCTGTTCCGGCTGGTGCCCAGCGTGTACCGGGAGCTCGACCAGGCACTGGCCGGCGGCACCACCGGTACGGGCCCACCCGCCTTCGGCGCCTGGCTGCGCTGGGGGAGCTGGGTCGGCGGCGACCGCGACGGCAACCCGACGGTGACCGCCGGGGTGACCAGGGCCACCCTCGCGATCCACGCCGACCACCTGCTGCGCGGCCTGGAGGCCGCCACCCGCAGGATCGGCCGTTCGCTCACCGCCAGTGCCGCGACCACGCCGCCGTCGCCGGCGCTGAGCGCCTCGCTGGGCGCGGACGCGGCCGACCTCCCCGCCGCCGTCGCCGCCATCCGCAAGCGCTCGCCCGGCGAGCCGCACCGGCAGAAGCTCCTGCTCGCCGCCGAGCGGCTGGCGGCCACCCGGGCCGTCCTGGTCCCCTCCACGCACTGGCCCGCAGCAGCGAGCCAGCCCAGGGGGAGCGGCGAAGGCCAGGACGCGGCCAGCGCCTACCCGGGCCCGGACGCCTACCTCGCCGACCTCCGGCTGGTGCAGGCCTCGCTGGTCGCCGCGGGCGCGCCCAGGCTCGCCTACGGGGAGCTGCAGCACCTCGTCTGGCAGGCCGAGACGTTCGGCTTCCACCTCGCGTCGCTGGAAGTGCGCCAGCACGCCTCGGTCCACGCGCTGGCCGTGCGCGAGCTGACCGGCGAGGACACGACCGGCCCCGCCTCGCTGGACCGGCTGGCGACCGAGGGCTGGCCCGCCGGCACCGACCCGGACGCCTGCTCCGAGCAGACCCGCGAGGCGCTCGCGACCCTGCGGGTCATGGCCGAGCTGCAGGAGCGCCACGGCCCCGCGGCCTGCCGCCGCTACGTGGTCAGCTTCACCCGCTCGGCCGCCGACCTGGCCGCCGTGCGGGCGCTCGGCCGCCTGGCCGTGCCCGACGGCTCGCTGGCGCTCGAGGTGGTGCCGCTGTTCGAGTCCCGCGCCGACCTGCAGGCCGCCACCACCGTGCTCGACGAGTACCTGGCCCTGCCGGGTGTGGCGGCCGAGCTGGACGGGCGCGGGCGGCGCCTCGAGGTGATGCTCGGCTACTCGGACTCGGCCAAGGACGCCGGCTTCCTCGCCGCCAACCTGGCCCTGTACCGGGCCCAGGGCGAGCTGGCCGCGTGGGCCAGGGACCACCACGTCGAGCTGGTGCTGTTCCACGGGCGCGGCGGGGCGCTCGGCCGCGGCGGCGGCCCGGCCAACCGGGCCGTCCGCGGCCAGGCACCGGGCTCGGTGGCGGGCCGCTTCAAGGTGACCGACCAGGGCGAGGTGATCTTCGCCCGCTACGGCAACCCCGCCATCGGCCTGCGCCACCTCGAGCAGGTGACCAACGCCGTGCTGCTGGCCTCGACGCCGGCCGCCGAGGCGGCGCTGCGGCGCGCCGGGGAGCGCTTCGCCGCCGCGGCCGAGCGCATGGCAGCCGCGTCGGAGCGCGCCTACCGGGCGCTGGTCGCCCAGCCCGGCTTCGCCGACTTCTTCGCCCGGGTGACCCCGATCGACGAGATCAGCCGGCTGCCGCTCGGCTCCCGGCCCGCCAGGCGCGACGCCGCCGGGGCCGGCGCCATGGACCTCGCCGCGCTGCGCGCCATCCCCTGGGTGTTCGCCTGGGGCCAGACGCGCTGCAACCTGCCCGGCTGGTACGGGCTCGGCAGCGGCCTCGAGGCCGTGGCCGGGCAGCCCGACGGGCTGGAGCTGCTGCGCGCGATGCACACCGAGTGGCCGTTCTTCGCCTCGCTGCTGGAGAACGCGGAGATGAGCCTCGCCAAGGCGGACCCGATGATCGCCGAGCTGTACCTCGACCTCGGCGGGCGGCCGGAGCTGAAGGCGATGATCGCCGAGGAGTACCGCCGCACCCGGGCGCTGGTCCTCGCCGTCGGCGGCGGGACCCACCTGCTCGACCGGCGCCCGATCCTGCGCCGCGCGGTCGTCCTGCGCAACCCCTACGTGGACGCGCTCTCCTTCCTCCAGGTCCGCGCGCTCGCCACGCTGCGGTCCGGCGGCCCCGACACCCGCCGCATGGCCGAGCTGGTCCTGCTCACCGCCGGCGGCGTCGCCGCCGGCCTGCAGAACACCGGCT
The DNA here is from genome assembly GCA_036377075.1 of Actinomycetes bacterium. Lineage (GTDB taxonomy): Bacteria > Actinomycetota > CALGFH01 > CALGFH01 > CALGFH01 > DASUZB01. The sequence continues at coordinate 6,849 of DASUZB010000061.1, forward strand.
GATCGAACGGGTTCACCGGCTTGACACCCGTTCGCCGCGCGGTCATAGCTTGCGCCATGAAGCCGATCCGGCTCGCCGCCAACCAGGTCCCGCGCTTCTACCGGGGCGGAGCGGCGATTGCGGAGCTGCGCGGCACCAGGGTGGCGGGGGAGTTCCTGCCCGAGGACTGGGTCGGCTCCACCACCGCCACCTACGGATTCGACGCCGCCGGCCTCACCGTGCTCGACGACGGGCGCACCCTGCGGGCGGCGGTCGAGGCCGACCCCGAGGCGTTCCTCGGCCCGCGCCACGTGGACGCCTACGGCGCCGACCCGGCGCTGCTGGTCAAGCTGCTCGACGCCGGCGAGCGCCTGCCGGTCCACTGCCACCCCGGCCGCGGGTTCGCCAGCCGGCACCTCGGCTGCCGCAACGGCAAGACCGAGGCCTGGGTGGTGGTCGGCACCGACGGCACCTCACCCAGGGTGCACCTCGGCTTCCGCGACGACGCCGACCCGGAGTGGCTCGCCGGCGTGGTCGCCGCGCAGCGGGCCGGGCCGCTGCTGGCGAGCCTCAACGCGCTGCCGGTGGCGGCGGGGGACACCGTGCTGGTGCCCGCCGGGGTGCCGCACGCGATCGGCGCGGGCGTGTTCCTGGTCGAGCTGCAGGAGCCCACGGACTTCTCGGTGCTGCTGGAGTGGGACGGCTTCGCCGTCGACGGCGGCCGCGACGGCCACCTCGGGCTCGGCTTCGAGCTCGCCCTGCAGTGCGTCGACCGGTCGGGGCGCGGCGCCGACGAGCTGGCGCGCCTGCGCGGCGGCCGTGGCCAGGTCCGGCCCGGGGTCGAGCGGCTCTTCCCCGACGAGGCCGACCCGTTCTTCCGCGCCGAGCGGCTCCGGCCCGACCCGGTGGCGGGTCTGGACCCCGCCTTCTCGATCCTGGTCGTCACCTACGGGTCGGGACGGGTCGAGACGGAGGCGGGCGCGCTCGACCTCGGCCGCGGCGACACCGTGCTGCTGCCGTTCGCGGCCGGGGACGGCGAGGTCAGCGGCGGGCTCGAGGCGGTCCGCTGCCTGCCGCCGGCGCCGGAGGCCGCGCCATGGAGCGCCGGGGCTCACGCGCTTCAGCCAAGCAGCACAGAAGGTCCTGGCACGACCGAGCGGCGGGAGGGCCGGTGAACGGCGCCGAGCTGCTGGTCGGCATCGACGTCGGCACGACGGCCTGCAAGGCGGCGGTGGTCCGCGCCGCCGACGGCGTCGAGGTCGCCCACGGCAAGACCCTGACGCCCTGGACCCGGGTGCCGAGCGGGGCGGAGCTGGACCCCGAGGCGCTGTTCGCCGCGGCCGTCGCGGCGACCGCCGCCGCCTGCGAGCGCGCCCCCTCCGGCCGGGTGGTCGGCGTCGGGGTGACCAGCATGGCCGAGACGGGCGTGCTGCTGGGCCGCGACGGCCGGCCGCTGGCCCCGGCGATCGCCTGGCACGACGCCCGCGGCGAGGGCGAGGCCGCCCGGCTCGCCGCCGACCTCGGCGCGGAGCGCTTCGCGGCCCACACCGGCCTGCCGGTGCGCCCGCTGTTCTCGATCGCCAAGTACGCCTGGCTGCGCGCCAACCACCCCCAGGTCGCCGGCGCGGTGCGCTGGCTCGGCGTGGCCGAGTGGGTGCTGTACCGCCTCGGCGGCGAGCAGGTGGCCGAGTGGTCCCTCGCCTCGCGCACCGGCTTCCTGGACGTGGGGCGCCGCGCCTGGTGGGGCGAGGCCCGCGCCTGGGCGGGCGTCCCACCCGGGCTGCTCGCCGAGCTGGTGCAGGCGGGCAGCGCGGCGGGCAAGGCGAGCGGCTCGCCGCTCGCCGCGCTCACCGGGGCGACCCTCACCGTCGCCGGCCACGACCACCTCAGCGCCTCGGTCGGCGCCGGCGCGACCCGGCCGGGCGACCTGTTCGACTCCTGCGGCACCGCCGAGGCGCTGATCCGCGCGGTGCCGCCCCCGGTCGCCCCGGACGACGTCCGCCGGCTGGTCGCGGCGCAGGTCACCGTCGGCTGGCACGTCCTGCCCGGCCAGCACGCCCTGCTGGGGGCGTCGCGCGCCGGGCTGGCGCTGCAGCGCTTCCTCGACCTGCTCGGCGTCGGCGAGCAGGGGCGCGCCGAGCTGGACCGGGCGGCGGCGTCGGTCCCGCCCGGCTGCGGCGGCATGGCCGTGCGGGACGTGTTCGGCGAGCGGGCCGCCCTCGACGGCATCGGCGAGGGCGCCGCGCCCGGCTGGGTGTGGCGCGCGGCCCTCGAGGCGGTCGCCGAGCGCGCGGCCGAGCTGCGCGACCAGATCGAGGCCGTCGCCGGGCCGAGCGGGCGGCTGGTGCTCGCCGGCGGCTGGGCGCGCAGCCCGGCGGTCCGCTCGGTCAAGCGGGCCCGCCTCGGCCCCTTCGACCACCCACCGGTCACCGAGGCCGGCGCCCGCGGTGCCGCCCTGCTCGGCGGCATCGCCGCCGGCCGCTTCGCGGCCGTCGAGGAGCTGCCCGGACTCGACCCGCTTCCGCCACGAGAGAGGAGCATCCGTTGAGCGAGCCGCTGTTGGAGGCGCGCGGCATCGTCAAGCACTACGGCGTCGTCAGCGCCCTGGCCGGCGCGGACTTCGCGGTCCACGCCGGCGAGGTGGCCGCGCTCGTCGGCGACAACGGCGCGGGCAAGAGCACCCTGGTCAAGATCCTCTCGGGGACCACCGCGCCGGACGGCGGCGAGATCTGGTTCGCGGGCCGCCAGGTGGCGATCCCGAACCCGGTCGCCGCCCGCGAGCTTGGCATCGAGACCGTCTACCAGGACCTCGCGCTGGCGCCGGAGCTGGACCCGGCCGCCAACCTGTTCCTCGGCCGCGAGCTGCTGCGCCCCGGACTGCTCGGCAAGCTCGGCTTCCTCGACAAGCCGGCGATGCGCCGGCGCACCAACCAGGCCTTCGCCGACCTCGGCATCGGCCTGCAGGACAGCGGCGCGATGGTGGCCAACCTGTCCGGCGGGCAGCGCCAGAGCGTGGCGGTCAGCCGCGCCGCCACCTGGGTCGACAAGGTGGTGTTCATGGACGAGCCGACCGCCGCCCTGGGGGTGGTGCAGTCGGCCAGGGTGCGCGACCTGATCCGCAGGGTGCGTGACTCCGGCATCGCGGTCGTGCTGATCAGCCACAACCTGCCCGAGGTGTTCGAGCTCGCCGACCGCATCGAGGTGCTGCGGCTGGGCCGCCGGGTGGCCCGCTTCCGCGCCGCCGACACCACCATGGAGCAGGTCATCGCGGCCATGACCGGGGCGCTGGACGGCGGGGCGGCGGCATGAGCGAGCTGCTGGAGGACGCCGCCGAGCCGCGGGCCGAGGCCGCGCCCGGCCTGCTGCGCCGCCGCCTCACCGAGACGACCACCTGGACGTTCCTGATCCTGCTCGGGATCGTCGTCGGCTTCACCCTGCTGCGCTTCGAGCAGTTCGCCACCGTCTTCAACATCCGCAACATCGCGGTCGACGCCTCCGGGCTGATGATCCTCGCGGTCGCCATGACGTTCGTGATCATCACCGCCGGGATCGACCTCTCGGTCGGCTCGATGCTGGTGTTCTCCGGCGTGATCGCGGCCAAGGTGATGCTCGCCGTCGGCGGCGGGGGCTGGGGCGCGATCGCCGCCGGCGCGGTCGCCGGCCTGGTCGCCGGGCTCGCCTGGGGGATCGTCAACGGCGTGCTGGTCACCAAGGCCAGGGTGCCGCCGCTGATCGTCACGCTCGGCACCCTCGGCATGGCGCTCGGCGCGGCGCTGCTGATCACCGGCGGCATCGACGTGCGCGGCATCCCGCTGCGGCTCACCACCACGATCGGCATCGGGCAGCTGTTCGGCGTGCCGTACGTGGTGCTGATCGCGGCGGTGGTGACCGCGGTCGGCGCGGTGGTCCTCGGCGCGACCCGCTTCGGCCGCTACACTTACGCGATCGGGTCCAACGCCGAGGCGGCCAGGCGCGCCGGCATCGACGTCGACCGGCACCTGATCAAGGTGTACGCGCTCTCCGGGCTGCTCGCCGGCCTGGCCGGCATGGTCTCGCTGGCCCGCTTCGCCACCACCACCATCGGCGGGCACTCCACCGACAACCTGGCCGCGATCGCCGCGGTGGTGCTCGGCGGCACCAGCCTGTTCGGCGGCATGGGCACGGTGCTCGGCACGGTCGTCGGCGTGTTCATCCCGGCGGTGCTGCAGAACGGCTTCGTGATCCTCGGCGTGCAGCCGTTCTGGCAGCAGGTCGCCGTCGGGGCGGTGCTGATCGTGGCCGTGTACATCGATCAGCTCAAGCGCCGCGCCCAGGAGCGCGGCGAGAGGAGGTAACGGCATGAGGCGTCGTTGGCTGGTGGGGCTCGCCGTGCTCGCGCTCGTCGGCGCGGCGTGTGGCGGCAACGACAACGCGGGAGGCGGTGGTGGCGGCGGCCAGAAGCAGTACAAGCTGACGCTCGTCCAGGGCGTCAAGGGCGACCAGTTCTACATCACCATGCAGTGCGGCGCGCAGGAGGCGGCGCAGCGCCTCGGCGCCACCCTCGACGTGGCGGCGCCGGACGAGTTCGACGCCTCGCTGCAGACGCCGGTGCTCAACGCGGTGGTGGCCAAGAAGCCGGACGCGATCCTGATCGCCCCGACGGACACCCAGGCGATGATCCCGCCGCTCACCCAGGCCAAGCAGGCCGGGATCAAGCTGGTGTTCGTCGACACCACCACCGAGAACGCCGACCAGCTCGCCGAGTCGCAGATCGCCTCGGACAACGAGGAGGGCGGCCGCGAGGCGGCCAGGACCCTGGCGAAGCTGACCGGCGGCAAGGGCTCGGTGCTGGTGATCAACGTCAAGCCGGGCATCTCGACCACCGACGCCCGCGCCAAGGGCTTCGAGGAGGAGATCAAGAACAGCCCGGGGCTGAAGTACGTCGGGGTCGAGTACTCCAACGACAAGCCGGAGCAGGCCGCGGCGAAGGCGACCGCCGCGCTCGCCGCCCACCGCGACCTGGTCGGCATCTTCGGCACGAACCTGTTCTCCGCCGAGGGCGCCGCCACCGGCCTGCGCAGCTCCGGTGCCGGCAAGAAGGTCAAGATCGTCGGCTTCGACGCCGGCCCCAAGCAGGTCGAGGACCTGCAGCAGGGGGTCGTCCAGGCGCTGATCGCCCAGAAGCCGGCCGAGATCGGCAAGGACGGGGTGGAGCAGGCGGTCGCCGCCCTCAAGGGCGAGACCGTGCAGAAGCAGATCGGCACCGGTTTCGTGGTCGTCACCAAGGACAACATGAACGACGCTGGCGTGAAGGAGTTCCTCTACAAGGACAAGTGCTGAGACCTTGGACACCGCGCTGGCTCCCGTCGGCCACGCGCTCGGGCTGGCGTTCGCGATGCTCTGGGAGATCCTGTGGGCGCTGATCCTCGGCTTCGCGCTGTCCGGGGCGGTGCAGGCGGTGGTCTCCAAGGGCGAGATGAGCCGGCTGCTGCCCGACGACTCGCCGCGCTCGCTCTGCCTCGCCAGCGGGCTGGGCGCGGCGTCCTCGTCGTGCTCGTACGCGGCGGTGGCGCTGGCGCGCTCGATCTTCCGCAGGGGCGCCGACTTCACCGCCGCGATGGCCTTCCAGTTCGCCTCCACCAACCTGGTGATCGAGCTCGGCATCATCCTCGCCGTGCTGGTCGGCTGGCAGTTCACCGTGGCCGAGTTCGTCGGCGGGCCGCTGATGATCGTGTTCCTCGCGCTGCTGTTCCGGGCGACGCTGCGGCCCCGGCTGGTGGAGGCGGCCCGCCGCCAGGCCGACCGCGGCGTCGCCGGCCGCATGGAGGGCCACGCCGGCATGGACATGGCCGTCACCGGCGGCTCGGTCTGGTCGCGGCTGCGCTCCCGGGAGGGGTTCACCGCCACCAGCCACTACTTCGTGATGGACTGGGCCTCGATCTGGGTGGACGTCGGCGTCGGCCTGCTGGTCGCCGGCGCGCTCGCCGCCTGGGTCCCCGAGGAGTTCTGGCAGGGCTTCTTCCTCGAAGGCCACCCGCTGCTCGCCAAGCTCTGGGGGCCGCTGGTCGGCCCGCTGGTCGCGGTGGTCTCGTTCGTCTGCTCGATCGGCAACGTGCCGCTGGCCGCGGTCCTGTGGAACGGCGGCATCAGCTTCGGCGGGGTGGTGGCGTTCATCTTCGCCGACCTGATCGTCCTGCCGGTGCTCGACATCTACCGCCGCTACTACGGCTGGAGGATGGCCGGCTTCCTGCTGGCCAGCTTCTACGCCACCATGGTCGTGGCCGGCCTGGTGGTCGAGCTCGTCTTCGGCGCGGTCGGGCTGGTCCCGGCCCAGCGTGCCGCGAAGGTCGTCGAGGCGGGCGTCACCTGGAACTACACCACCATCCTCGACCTCGTCTTCCTCGCCGTCGCCGCGGTGCTGCTGGTGCGCTTCGCCCGCACCGGCGGCCCGGCGATGCTCAAGATGATGGGCGGGCCACCGGCCCACTCGGACCACTAGCACATGGAGGTGCAGCGCTTCTGGGCGTCGCTCGGCTGAGGCGGTCAGCGCCTCACCAGCGCGTACACGGTCGGTTCGAGCTTGCCCAGGACGATGTAGAGGCTCCACTGGTCGAAGCCGAGGGCGCGCTCGTACCAGTCCGACCCGAGCGCCGGCTCGAAACGGTCGCGTTCACGGACCAGCCGGGCGACGTGCAACAGGTCCTCGGTCATGGCGGCCGGGTCGTGCTCCAACCGGTACTCGAACCACTCGCTGCCGATGCGGTCGCGCCGGGCCACCTCGAAGCCGGCGGCGGCGATCGCCGCCTCCACCGTCGCCCGGTCCATGCTCGGCGCCGAGTGCTCTGGCCGGCCGAGCAGCCTGGCGCGCTCGTGCGCCGCCAGCTCCTCGGTGGCGAACACCGCGTACAGCACCATGCCGCCGCCGCGCCGCAGCACCCGCGCGCACTCTGCCATCGCCCGCCCGCAGTCGCCGATGCACGACAGCACGTCCCTGCACCACACCAGGTCGCAGGCGGCGTCGGCGAGGGGCAGCGCCTCGAGGTCGCCCTGCACCATCGCGACCCGGTCGGCCAGGCCGGCCGCGGCGGCGTCGTCCCGTCCCATCGGCAGCCAGGTGCCGACCAGGTCGACCCCGACCACCCGGCAGCCGAAGCGCCGGGCGATCGCGATCGCGTGGCCCGCCTCCCGGCAGCCGGCGTCGAGCACCAGCTGCCCGGCGCCCAGCCCGAGCGAGGCGGCCACCTCCAGCAGCATCTCGGGCGACCGCGGCTCCAGGCTGCGGTCGAGCAGCGCGGTCCCGTCCACGGGCCATCCGTACCCGCTGTAGGTGGCGGTGATCGCCTCCCGGCGCGCGCGGTCGGTCATGACCGCCACCTTGGCACGGGCCCGGCCGCCGGTCGACGCATTTGCGCCGCGCCAACGACGGCGTGACGGGGCGGCACGGCACCGCGGGAGCGGCACGAACGCGGCGCTGGCGCCGACCCGGACAGGCATGGTCTGATCCCGCCGAAGGGGACGCCGGTGCACAGGAGCACGCGATGCGAGCGGTCGGGTGGCGGGCACGGACGGGACTCAGCCGGCGGGCACGCCTCGGCGCCGTGCTGCTGGCAGTCCTGGTCGGGATGGTGGCACCGGGGCCGGCCGCCGCCTGGGGCGGGGACGGCCACGGCGGGTCCGGCTCGCACCGCCAGCTCGGCGTGGCCACCTACAACCTCTACCTCGGCGCCGACTTCACGCCGCTGTTCACCGCCACCAGCCAAGAGGAGCTGGTGCGGCGCGCCGGCCAGGTCTACGCCAACGTCGTCAAGACCGACTTCCCCTCGCGTGCCGAGGCGATCGCCGGGCTGCTGGCCGCCGACCCGCCCGACCTCGCCGGCCTGCAGGAGGTCGCGCTGTGGGAGACCGGGCCGATCGGCGGGCAGCTGAGCCCCAGCTTCGACTTCCTGCGCCTGTTGCTGCAGGCGCTCGCCCGCCACGGGCTCGCGTACCGCCCGGTCGCGGTGAACACCAACTTCACCGGCTCGTTGCCGATCAGTGCGACCACCGCCGCGCGCTTCACCGACCACGACGTGATCATCGCCCGGGTCGGCCGCGGTGCGCCGCGGGTGCGTGACCCGGACTCGCACAACTTCGCCGCCACGCTGGTCATCCCGACCGCGATCCCGGGGCTCAGCTTCACCGTGCTGCGCGGCTGGTCGACGGTCGACGTGACGCTGCGCGGCCGGACGGTGCGCTTCGCCAACACCCACCTGGAGGCGTTCAGCGCCGACGTGCGCAACGCCCAGGCGCGCGAGCTGGCCGCGGCGCTGGCGCCGTCGCGCCACCCGGTGGTGTTGGTCGGCGACCTCAACTCCAGGCCGGACGATGCCGCTGGCGCGTACGGGACCTTCCAGGCGGAGGGCTACGCGGACGCGTGGGTCGCCGTGCACGGCCCCGCGGGTGGGTTCACCTCGGGGCAGGCCGAGTTGCTCGACAACGTGCCCTCGCTGATCGACCACCGCATCGATTACGTGCTGTACCAGCCGGGCCGCGTGCGGGCGGTGGCGGCGGAGGTGATCGGCGAGGAGCTGGGCGACCGCACCCCTGCCGGGCTGTGGCCGTCCGACCATGCCGGGGTGGTCGCCAGGCTGCGCCTGTAGCGATGTCGAGAACCCGCGATCGTCTCCGACCTCTCCATGAACGGGCGCCCACGGCGGGCGCCGAGCGATCACCGGGAGGTCCCGATGCGCAAGGTCTTCGCCTTCGAGGTGGCGTCCCTCGACGGCTACTACGTGGGTCCCAACCAGGAGTTCGACTGGCCGGTCGTCGACCGGGAGTTCGACGAGTTCTCGCAGCGGCAGCTCGAGGAGGTCGACACGCTGCTGTTCGGGCGCGTCACCTACGAGATGATGGCGTCGTACTGGCCGACCCCGGAGGGGCGGGAGGGCGACCCGAAGACCGCCGCGGCCATGAACGACCTCCCCAAGCTGGTCGCCTCCCGGACGCTCGATCGGGTGGAGTGGGAGAACTCGACGCTCGTCCGCGGCGACGTGGCCGAGGAGCTCGCCAGGCTCAAGCAGCAGCCGGGCAAGGACATCGCCATCTTCGGCAGCTTCGACCTGACCGTCAGCCTGCTGCGCGCGGGGCTGGTCGACGAGCTGCGGATCATGGTCAGCCCGCTGCTGCTCGGCGACGGCCTCTCCCTGTTCCGGACCGCGCCCGGGCGGACCAGCCTCGAGCTCCTGGACGTCCGGCGGTTCGACTCGGGCAACGTCCTGCTCACCTACGAGCCCGCCGCCCGGTAGCACTCCGGCGGGCGGCCGCGCGGCCGCCCGCCATTCCCCACCGCAGGCCGACTGCCCGGCATACCTGGCCGGGTGGCCGGGCATGATGCGGCTCGTTGGCCAAGGACCGGGCCGACGGCGCGGCGACGCCGCGCCCAGCGGCATGGGCTCATCGGAAGGGGTGGGGTGAGATGCTCGGCACCGCGGTGCGGAGGAGGACCCGGATGGCGGTCGTGCTGGCGGCCGTCGCGCTGCTGGCGGCGGCCTGCGCCACGACCGAGAAGAAGGGGGCGGCGGGCGGTGGGGGCGGCGCCAAGAAGATCGCGCTGTTCCTGCCGGAGTCGAAGACGACCCGCTACGAGCAGCAGGACAAGCCGAACTTCGAGCGCCGGGTGAAGGAGCTCTGCGCCGACTGCGAGGTGCTGTACTCCAACGCCGAGCAGGACGCGGCCAAGCAGCAGCAACAGGCCGAGGCGGCGATCACCAACGGCGCCAAGGTGCTGGTGCTCGACGCCGTCGACGTGCAGTCGGCGGCCTCGATCGTGACCCGCGCCAAGCAGTCGCAGATCCCCGTGATCAGCTACGGCCGCCTGGTCGCCAAGTCGGACCTCGACTACTACGTCTCGATCGACCCGTACAAGGTCGGCCAGCAGCAGGGCAAGGCGCTGCTCGACGCGCTGAAGGGCAAGCCGTCGCCGGAGATCGTGATGATCAACGGCTCGCCCACGGACTCCAACGCCCCGCCCTACAAGAAGGGCGCGCACAGCGTGCTCGACCCCGCCGGCGTCAAGGTCGGCAAGGAGTACGACACCCCCGACTGGAGCCCTGACAAGGCCCAGACGGAGATGGAGCAGGCGATCACCGCGCTCGGCAAGACCGGCTTCGACGGCGTCTACGTGGCCAACGACGGCATGGCCAGCGGCGCGATCGCGGCCATGAAGGGCGCCAACATCGACCCGGCCAGCCGGCCGGTCACCGGGCAGGACGCCGAGGTCGCCGGCATCCAGCGGATCCTCAACGGCGAGCAGCTCATGACCGTCTACCAGCCGATCAAGAAGATCGCCGAGACCGCCGCCGAGCTCGCCGTCGACCTGGTCAACGGCAAGCGCGCCGATGCCGACAAGCTGGCCACCGCCAAGGTCAACAACGGCCAGGAGGACGTGCCCTCGGTGCTGCTCGACACCGTGGTGGTGACCAAGGACAACATCAAGGACACCGTGATCGCCGACGGCTTCCTCAAGGCCGACCAGATCTGCACCGGCTCCTACCAGAAGGCCTGCCAGGCGGCCGGGATCAGCTAGGCGGGACGGCGCCCAGGCGCCGGTAGGTCGCGCGCGCCGCCTCGCGCAGGCGGCGCGCGACCGCGGGCGGCTCGAACGCGGCGGCGGCAAGAAGTGGGAGCTGGAAGGGCGCCCGCTCACCACCGAGGCCCCCGAGGTCGCCGCCGGCGGTGGCTACGTGGTCAAGGGTCCGGTGGACGAGATCCGCGCGCTGCGCGACCAGGTCGGGCGCGCGCTCGGCAAGCGCGGCTTCGGCCTGGTGGACGTGCGCTCGCCGGAGGAGTACCGCGGTGAGCTGCTGGCCCCGGCGCACCTGCCGCAGGAGTCGGCCCAGCGGCCCGGCCACATCCCGGGCGCCCGCAACATCCCCTGGGCCAAGGCGGTCGACCCGGAGACCGGCGCCTTCCTGCCCGAGGAGCAGCTCCGCAGCCTCTACGAGGGCCAGGGCCTCACCCCGGACCTGGAGGTGGTGGCCTACTGCCGCATCGGGGAGCGCTCGGCGCACACCTGGTTCGTGCTGCGCGAGCTGCTCGGCTACCCGAAGGTCCGCAACTACGACGGCTCCTGGACCGAGTGGGGCTCGATGGTCGGCGTCCCGATCGAGCGCTGAATCACCAGGAACGGGCCACCGGCCGTGGCCGGTGGCCCGTTCCTGGTCATGGGTGAGCGTGGCGCTGGCACCAGGCGTAGAGGGCGTCGTAGACGAAGCTGCCGCGTTCGAGGAGCCGCTGGTCGTCGGCCTCGGCGGCGAGGCCGCCCTCGCCGATGGCCAGCAGGCCGGGGCCGAGCGGGTCGCTGTCGAGGTCGTCGGCGACGTCGGCGGCATGGACGATATGGGCCAGCCGCGCCAGGGCAGGGTCACCGCCGAGCTGGAACTGCTCGACGAGCACCTCGAAGGTGCAGCGGTTGCCCTGGTGGGTGAACTCGGCGTCGGGCGCGTCGAAGGAGTGGGCGCCCTCTTGGGCCGCGAGGTCCAGGACCTGGTCGGCGGGCACGTAGGCGATCTCGGCGGCTGGGTCGACGAAGCGGCGGATCAGCCAGGGGCAGGCGATCCGGTCGGTCTTGGGGCGCTCGCGGGTGACCCACTTCATGGCGTGCCTCCGGTGGTCGTCGTGGCCTCGGCGGGAAGCCGGACGGGGCGGAACAGGCGCCAGAGGGCCAGGTCGTAGGCGCTCTTGGTGGCACCGGCGACCAGGAACGGGAGTGCCAGCCCCAGCGGTTGCAGCAGCCCGGCAAGGGCCGGTCCAGCCGGTCGGGTGAGGTAGCGGGCGGTGTTGGTCAGCGCCGCGGCCGCGGTCCGCTCCGGTGGTGGGACCAGTGCCATCACGTAGGCCTGCCTGGTCGGCACGTCCATCTGCGAGAGGCAGGTCCGTGCGAGCAGCAGCGCGACCGCGAGCGGCAGGCTGGGTGCCAGCGGCACGGCGGCGAGCAGCACGTTGGACGGCAGGTGGGTGAACACCATCGTCCTGAGCAGGCCGAACCTGGTGGCGAGGGCAGGAGCGGCGAGGAACGAGGCGGCCTGCAGGATCCCGACGGCGGCGAACACGACGCCGACGACGCTGGTTCCTGCGTGGTAGCGGACCCCGAGCCAGTAGGCGACATAGGCCTGGACGACGAAGCCGCCGGCGAGGCTGTCGACCGCGAACAGGGCCGCCAGGCGGTTCACGATCGGGCGGGAAGACGCCAGTGGCCGCCGGGGGCTGCCGGGCTCGGGCCGGGGCGCCTCGACGCCGGCGGGGAGCCGGGCGGCGAGCAGCGCGCCGGCCACGCCGACGGCGGCGAGGGTGCCGCCGATCAGGAGCCGGTCGGGCGGTAGGACACCGAGCAGGGCGCCGGCCGCGCCGGCCAGCGTCGCCACCGCGTTGTAGACCCCGAAGCCCCGCACGACCTCGCGCTGCGCCGCGCCGGTGCTGGCGAGCATGACCTGCTCCAGGGTGGTGAACGGCCCCGACTCCACCACCTCGGTCGAGAGCGCACCGGACAGGGCGACGAGCGCCAGCAGCCACACCGGCGCCCCGGCGGCGAGCACCACCCCGGCGGTGGCCAGCGCCAGGTACAGCAGCCCGTAGGCGCGGCGGCGCCCGAGCCGGTCGCCCCAGCGGCCGAGCGCGAGGCTGGCCGCGGCGCTGCCGGCAACGACCGCGGCCAGCACCAGGCCGACGCCGCGCGCGTCCAGGCCCCTGCCGCGCAGGACGGCACCGAGCTGGACCGCGGTCAGCCCGTAGCCGAGGCCCCGCAGCGCCTGCGCCGCGAGCACCGTGGCCAGCACGCCACGGCGGCCGGTCATGCCGGCTCGCGGCCGAGCAGCATGCCCCGGCGGAAGTACTCGTACAGGCCGTCGAACAGCGGGCCCGTCAAGGCGAGCACCTGCTGGTCGTCACAGACCATCGACAGGCCGCGCAGCGCGACGTCCAGGCCGCGCGCCTCGGGGGCGTCGAAGCGCTCGTCGTCCAGGTCGGCCTCGTGCACCAGCTCGGCCAGCTTCCACAGCACCGGGTCGGTCAGCTCGTAGCGGCCAAGGATCGTCTCGAAGCTGCACCTCCCGCCGTGGTGGCCGAGCTCCACCCCGCGCACGTCGAACGGCGTCGCGTCCGGCGGCACCGCGGCGGGGTCGTCGACGAACACGAACTCGGCCCGCGGGTCGACGTGGCGGCGGATCAGCCAGGCGCAGGCGGCGCGGTCGATGTGCACCCCGGCCCTGGTCGCCCACCTCATGGCGGCTCCCCGCTCACGGACGGCGCCGGCGGCCTCGGTGTCGGTGTCGACCCGGCGGGTACGTCCGCGAGGGCGTCGACCGCCGAGCGGGCCGTGTCCCGTTCGGCTGGGGGGAAGAAGTCCCGGCGGGCGATGCGGCGCAGCTCACGACGCAGGCGGCGGAACGTCCGTGCCCGCTCGGTGGCCGCCCCCCTGGCGGCGACCCGGGCCTGCTCGGTCACCGTGCGGTACTCGGCGGCGCGGGCGGCGCGCATCTGCCCGGCGACCGCACGCTCCTGCGCGGCGCTGCCCGAGACCGCCAGCCAGGTCGTCGCGACGCCACCGGCCTCGACGACCTCCTCGGCCAGCCAGTCGACCTGCTCGCGGGTGCGGGCGTCGGCCGGCAGCGCCACCAGCCCGTCGCCCAGCCGGGCCACCCCCAGCCGCTCCAGCTTGCGCCACACCCCGATCCGCGGGGTCGAGGGCTCCCGAGGCAGTCGGTAGGACAGCAGCACCCACTGACCGGGGCCGGCTTGCCCAGGCGGGTTCACCGGCCCCTCCGCACAAGTGATGCAACCATGGTTGCATGATAGATGGCCCCAGACGAGGAGTCGACACCTACAACTTGCGCGACGGCGCAGGTGGCCTGTCCCGTAAGGAGGGGACTCGTCTGATCGACGTCGACGAGCGTGCTCGGGGCCAGTGCGGCACGAGCATCGAGTCGCTGGGCCGCCGGATCTGGTGGAGACAGGTCACCTACCTGCGCTCGGGGTGCGGGCGAGGAGAGGGAGGCGCGAGGGGGTAGGGGCGCTCGTCGACGACGCGCTTCATCACGATCGTGGAGGTGAGCCGCTGCACGCCGGGGAGGGTGGCGAGTTGCTCGTCGCGGAGGTTCTGGTAGGCGGCGATGTCGGCGGTGGCGACGCGGAGGAGGTAGTCGGGGTCGCCGAAGAGCCGTTCGGCGTGGCGGACCTCTGGGATCTGGGCCAGGCCGCGCTCGAAGTCCGAGATCGTGGCGGCGTCCTCTCGATCCATCGTCACCTGCACCAGGACCTCGAAGCCGAGGCCGATCGCGGCGGGATCGACCACGGCTCGGTAGCCGCGGATCGCTCCGGCCCGTTCCAGCTCGCGCAGCCGTCGGTGGCAAGGCGCCACACTCAGCCCGACCCGCTGGGCCAGCTCGGTCACCGTCAGCCGCCCCTCCGCCTGGAGTTCAGCAATGATCTTCCGATCAATCGTGTCCATGGCGAGAATCATTGCAGAGGTCGAGCGGTTCGCGCATAGATCCGCAACCAAATGCCGGAACGGATGACGTACCTTTTCCCTTAGCCGGACCCTCCCTCTGGAGGCAACGAACGAGCATGGGGCACTTCCTCGACTACGTGCCGATCGCCGCTGCGGCGTTCGCCATCCCCCAGTTCCTGCCCCAGCTCCTCAAGCTCCGGGCCACCGACGACACCGCCGGCGTCTCCTGGTCGTGGGCCACGCTCACCAGCGTGAACAACGCCGCCTGGCTCGCCTACTTCGCGCTCTCCAGCTACTGGACGGCGCTCGTGCCGGCCTGCTCCGCGACGCTGCTGGCCGGCGCGCTGGCGACCATGCTGGCCCGGCGCGGGCAGGCCAAGGCGCGGCCGGCGGCCCTGATCGGCAGCTGGGCCGCGCTCCTGATCGCCGGCGGCGTCGTCGCTGGCCGCACCGGCCTGGGAACGCTGCTCACGGCCGCCTTCATCCTCCAGGTCACGCCGTCGCTGTGGACGGCCTACCGAACCGCCCACCCCACCGGCGTCGCACGCGGAACCTGGCTGCTCATCCTCGGTGAGCTGTCCTGCTGGACGAGCTTCGGCGTCCACCAGTCCGACCCACGCCTGATCACCCTCGGCGTCACCGGCGTCACCGCCAGCGCCCTCATGCTTGCCCGGATCCGCCGCACAAGCCGACACGGACCGCTCAGCAGGCCAGCGCAGAGGCTGATCCGAACTGGTCTACCAGGGTCAGGCGGAGCGGGGCTGTCCGACCAACGGTAGACGCCCCTCGGACTCCATGAGGCCTCGAGCCGGAGCCAGGTGATCTGGCAGCAAGGCGGGGGCCGGCTGTCGGGGTAGCTTCCCGGGGAGGGGTGGCGTCAGGGGAGCAGGCGGTACAGGAGCCAGAAGCCGGTCTCGATGGGGAGGACCTCCACCTCGCGGAAGCCGGCGTCGAGCGCGTAGCGGCGCAGGGTGGCGGGACGCATCACCGCGCCGGTGGCGGCGGTGCCCGGGTCGCCCATCGCGTTCGGCAGGCAGTCGACCACGCTCCAGCCGTAGTGGTACCGCTCCAGGTCCGGGGCGGGGGCGGTGAACTCGTCCTCGACCAGCTCGTCGCCGACCACCACCGACCCGCCCTCGTGCAGCAGGGCGCGCGCCGCCCGCAGCGCCTCCACCGGGCGCGCCATGTCGTGCAGGGCCTCGAACACCGTCACCAGGTCGTAGCGACCGGACAGCCCCGGGTCCGAGGCGTCCTCCACGGAGAACCGCACCCGGTCGGCCAGGCCCTCGGCGGCGGCGTTGCGGCCCGCCGCGGCGATCGCGTCCGGGTCGAGGTCGAAGCCGTCCACCGTGATCGCGGGGTAGGCCTTCGCCATGGCGATGCTCGACCAGCCCGTGCCGCAGGCGATGTCGGCCACCCGCGCCGGCGGCGCGGCCCGCAGCCGGCGGTCGACCTCGGCGATCGCCGGCAGCCAGGCCGTGCCGAGCAGGTTCAGGAACAGCGCCCGGTTGAACTCCGCCCTCCCCTCGGGCTCCCACGGCAGCCGCGGCGGCGCGCCGCCGTCGCGGAAGGCCTTCACCACGTCGGGCAGCGGGCGGGCGGCGCGGACCAGCTCGACGCCCTTGTAGGCCTGGTAGCGGGTGTCGTCCGTGTCGACCAGGACCGGGACGTGCTCGGGCGGCATGCGGTAGCGGCGCTCCGTCGGCGCCGCCTTGGGGTCGTCGACCTCCAGCAGCCCGCTGACGGCGTGGTGCTCGAGCCACTCCCGGACGTAGCGCTCGACGGTGCCGGTGCGGGACGCCAGCTCCGCCGAGGTGGCGGCGCCACCGTCGGCGAGCGCCCGGTACAGGCCGAGCCGCTCGCCCAGGTAGACGGTGTAGAGCTCCAGCGCCCCCACGGCGTCCGTGAAGAGGCGCTCGGCCAGCGCGTCGGTGCGGCCGCCCTGCCGCGCCTGCGCGCCGCGGCCTGCCGGCGTGGTCTCCGGGTCCATGGGACCAGGATGGTACGCAGGCAGGACAGCGCGCGAAAGGACGCCGGCCCTCAGGTCGTCGCCCGCACGCCCGCCAGGGCGAGCGCGAAGCGCCGCTCGGCGTCCTCGTGCCAGGCGTCGAGCCGCAGGCCGGCGGCGCCGAGCTCGCGCTCGACCTGCGGCCGGGTGAACTTGCAGGAGATCTCGGTGTGCAGCAGCTCCCCGGCGGCGAAGGCGACCTCCAGGCCGAGGCCGGGGAAGGCGACCGCGAGCGCACGGCCGGCGCGCAGGTGCATCTCGACCCGGGCATGGCCCTCGTCGTAGAAGGCGACGTGCTCGAAGGCGTCGACCGGGAAGTCGGCGCCCAGCTCGCGGTTGAGCACGTGCAGCAGGTTGCGGTTGAACTCCGCGGTGACCCCGGCGGCGTCGTCGTAGGCGGCCTCCAGGGTCGCCCGGTCCTTGACCAGGTCGACGCCGAGCAGGAAGCGGTCGCCGGCGCCCAGCCCGGCGCGCAGGCCGGCGAGCAGCTCGGCACGCTCGGCCGGGCCGAAGTTGCCGATGGTCGAGCCGAGGAACGCGACCAGGCGCGGCCCCCGGCGCGGCAGCAGGCCGAGGTCGCGGGTGAAGTCGCCGACGAAGCCGTCGAACTGCAGCCAGTCGTAGTCGACGCCGAGCGCGTCCGCCGCGCCGACCAGCGCGTCCTCGCTGACGTCGAGCGGGGCGTAGCGGCTGCCGGTGCGATGGCGGTGCATCGCCTCGAGCAGCAGGCGGGTCTTGCGGGACGACCCCGAGCCGAGCTCGACCAGCTCCACCGGCCGGATGCGGCGCACGATCGCGTCGGCGGCGTCGATCAGGATCTCCGTCTCCGCGCGCGTCAGGTAGTACTCGGGCAGCCTGGTGATGTCCTCGAACAGCGCCGAGCCGCGGGCGTCGTAGAAGTACTTGGGCGGCAGCCGCTTCGGCCTGGCCGTCAGCCCCGCGCGGACGTCGTCGGCCAGCGCCGAGCGCCAGTCCGCGGGCGGTGAGAGCTGGGTCATCGACGGCATGGTCCGGGCAACGGTCATTGGCTCAGCTCCATCTCGAGGGGCACGAGGGCGGCCCGACCGGTGGTGAGCTCGACCAGGTGGTGGTCGGGCACCTCCCGCCAGCCGTCGCCGTCGTCGAGCGGCTCGGAGGCGACCAGCGCGGCGCCTGGCAGGGCGGGGCCGCCGTCACGGGTGAACAGGGCGTGCGACGGCGTCCCGACGCCGGCGCGCACGCCGACGATGCGGCTGCCGTCGCTGGCCAGCATGGTGAGGGTCGCCACCTCGCCGGCGTCCGCGGCGAGCTTGGCGGCGTCCTGCACCGTCGCGGCGAGCGCCCGCGCCAGGCCGGCCTCCGGCCGGGCGCGGTGGTGGTGGACGAAGGTGAGGAACAGCGCCACCGAGTCGGTGACCGCGCCGGCCTCGGCGAAGAGGTCGTCGGGCAGGGCGTCGAGCAGCCGCCGCCCGACCGGGCCGCGAAAGCCGCCGACGCGGCCGTTGTGCGCGGCGGCGAGGCGGCCGTGGGTGAACGGCGCCACGGTGGCGGCACCGAACGGCATCCCCGGCGTCGCCGAGCGGACGGCGGCGAGCTGCGCCGTGCCGCGCAGCCGCGCGGCCAGCTCGAGCAGGTTCGGGTCGGACCACGGCGGCAGCTCAGTGGCGTAGCGGATCGGCTCGGCCTCGCCCTCCGGCCACCATGCCACCCCGGTGCCGTCGACGTTCACCGCGCCCTCGTGCTGCAGCCGCGGCCGGTAGGCCTGCACGTACAAGGAATGCGGCGGGTCGCTGAGCAGGACCGACAGTGGCGCGGGCGGGCCGAGGTAGCCGGCGAAGCGGCACATCAGGGCACCTCCCAGGCCAGCCGGACGCCGGCGAAGACCTGCCGGCGCTGCGGGTAGTCCCAGTTGCGGAAGGTGCCGCGCGCCACCCAGCCGGAGGTCGCCCAGGAGGCGCCGCGCAGGACCCGGTAGTCGTCGCCGAAGAAGACCTCGCTGTACTCCGGGTAGGGGAAGGTCTGGTAGCCCGGGTAGCCGCCGAACGGCGAGCTGGTCCACTCGTAGACGTCGCCGACGAGCTGCTCGACGCCGTAGGCAGACGTACCCATCGGGTAGCTGCCGACCGGTGCCGGTCCCCAGCCGGCGATGTCGAGGTTGGCCCGGTCGGGGCCTGGCGGCGCCTCGCCCCACGGGTAGGTGCGGCTGCGGCGCGCGACCGGGTCCCACAGCGCCGCCTTCTCCCACTCGGCCTCGCTCGGCAGGCGGCCGCCGGCCCAGCGGGCGAACGCCTGCGCCTCGTGGGCGCAGACGTGCTGCACCGGCTCGCGCGGGTCCAGCGGCGACAGGTGCTCGAAGCGCCGCACCAGCCAGCCGCCCGAGCCGTCGGGCTGCCACCCCTGCGGGGCCTCGTGGCCGGTCTCCTGGCGCCACGCCCAGCCGGCCTCGGTCCAGTGCTCGGAATGCTGATAACCGCCCGAAGCGACGAACTCGGCGTAGCGGCGCACCGTCACCGGGAAGCGGTCGATGGCGAAGGCGGGCAGCTCGACGCGGTGCCGCGGCCGCTCGTTGTCGTAGGCGGCGGTGCGGTCGTCGGTACCCATGTCGAACCCGCCGGCGGGGACGACCACGCGCTCGGCGTCGTCGACCGGGCGCGGCATCGCCCGCCGCCGCGCGGCGGCGGGGGCGTAGGGCCTGGTGCCGGAGCGCAGGTCGAGGGTCTGCAGCATGGTCTCCTGGTGCTGCGCCTCGTGCTGCACGATCATCCGGTAGACGTAGCCGTCGGCGACCAGGGGGCGGGCGGGGTCGAACTCGATCGAGCCCAGCACCGACAGCGCGTCGGCGCGGATCTCGGCGAGGTAGGCGACCGCCTCGTCGCGCTCCAGGATCGGCAGGTCGGCCCGGACCCAGCGGGGGTTCTCGAAGGGGTTGTAGACCTGGTCGAGCGCCGGGTTGTGGGCGCGCCGGCCGTCGAGCTGGCGCAGCAGCCACAGCTCCTCGAAGTTGCCGACGTGGCCCACGTCCCAGACCAGCGGGCTCATGATGCGGTCGTACTGGCGGTGCATCTCGTGCTCGTCGAGCGGTGAGATCAGCCGTCCCATCCGTCCCCGGACGGCGCCGAGCTCCCGCTCCAGCCGCTGTCGAAGGATCTCGTCGGGCGGGGCGGTGTCGGATCGGTTGGCTGGCATGTCCACCTCACAGGACGTTGCGGACGGGGACGGGCTCTGCGGCCCAGGCGAGCGCGTCGGTCGGGTCCCGCTCGAGCAGCTCGCGCAGCTCGTCGGCGGGGCAGCGGCCGCGCAGGGTGAAGCGGTCGAGGAAGGACTCGGCGCGGCGCAGGTCGTCTGCGGGCAGGTAGCCGGGCGGCAGCCGGCGGGCGCCGGCCAGCGCGAGGGACCAGGTCTCGACGGCGAGGGCGCACATGGCGGGGTCGGCCAGGCCGACCGTCGCCGCGCGCCGCCACAGCTCGGGCAGCACCGCCCGGTGGCGGCCGACCACGGCGAGGACCTGCGCCCTCGCCGTGGCGTCCTCCAGCAGGCCGACCAGCAGCACCACCGGCACCGACTGGTAGCGGGCGGGCAGGGCGTCGACCGCCCGCAGCTCCAGGAAGCCGCGCGCCCGCACCTCGGGGAACATGGTGCCGAGGTGGTAGCGGAGGTCGTCGACGCTGGGCCGTCCCTGGTCGGGGTGGCCGTCGCGCAGCCAGTCGCCGAAGGTCCAGCCGGGCCGGCCCGGCCGCCACGGAGGCGGGTCGCGGCGCAGCAGCAGCACGTCGGCGTCGACCGCGGCCGCGGCGAGCTGCTCGGTAGGGTCGTCGCTGGAGCCGTCGACCAGCAGCCGCGGGAAGCCGGTCCTGGTCGGGTCGAGGCCCTGCCAGGCGAGCGCGCGGACGGACACGGCACCGGGCCCGGGGCTGCAGGCGAAGGTCGCGCAGGCCAGCGGGCTGACCAGGTTGGCGACCAACCAGCGCTCGGCACGCTGGCCGTCGTCGCCGAGGTCGACGTTGACCTGGAGGGCACAGCTGCGCCGCATCATCAGGGCGCCATCGGGGCCGCGGCGCTCGAGGTACGCCGCCATCGCCTGGTAGCGCGGCGCGGTGAGCTGCTGTGGCACGTCGGCGCCGGGCCGCCAGACGTCCAGACCGGCCGAGGCGAGCACGGTCCGCCGCGGCAGCAGCGCCTCGGCGAGCCGCTCGGCCACGGTGCGCACGTCGGCGAGGGCGGCGGCGGGGCTGGGATGGGGAGCGGTGGAGTGTTCGAGCTGCCCGCCCGGCTCGAACGTCAGCGCCCCGCCCGAGTCGAGCGGGAACGCAATCGAGCCGCCGGCCTCGTGCCGACGGCTCCCTAACGGTGGCCCCACCGCCTCGTCGAGCGTCCCGAGCAGGCGCTGGAGCGGGACGCGGCGGGCGGCCACGCCGTCCGTGGGGACCTCGAAGGGAAACGCCTCCACCTCGAGCCCGACCCGGCCGGGCGCCGGCCCGGACGACGGGGCGGAGAAGCAGGTTTCCGAGACGATCTGGCGGACGTGGTCGAGGTCACGGACGGCCTGGTGACAGCCGCCGATCATGGAGCGTGGGTGACGAGCTCCTCGATGATCCGCTTCGGTCTGCCCTCACGCATGACGTCCTCCCGCACCCCTCGGGCTGCCTTGCCACTCAATCGGCAGCGGTTCCAACCACGGTACAGGTCCCCCCCAACAATCCGTGCCCGGAGGGGAGCGGCCGTATGCCGACCGTAAGGAGCGCGCCGCTCACCAAAC
>DASUZB010000062.1:0-2693 GCA_036377075.1 Actinomycetes bacterium
CTCGGCGGCCCGGCGGATGGCCTCGGGACTGGGGCCGTCATAGACGCAGAAGGTCGTCCGTCTGTCAGGGGTCACATAGGAGTGGACCCAGCTGACCCCCTCGGCGGCGTTGTGGTCGACCACCAACTGGCAGGCCTTGGCCCCGCCCTCGTCGATGGGGATGACCAGCCCGTCGGGGAAGCTGCGCTCGACCAGATAACGGGGCATGGTGCCTCCTGTGGTGTGCGCGCCGGGAGGTCCGGCTGCCCCGGCAGTGTCGAGCAGGCCCCGGCCGATCACATCCGGAGAGAGTCCCTACCTTCGCGCCGCCTGTACCTATCTTCGCGGTGCCGGTTCCCCATCACCGTGGAGGATCTGCCGCTCCGCCGCGACCCGCGCGGCCTCGCGCCGCGACCGGACGCCGAGCTTGGCCAGAACCGCCGAGACGTGGTGGCCGGCGGTCTTCTCGGCGATATGCAGGCGGGCGGCGATCTCGCCGTTGCGGAGGTCGGCGCCGAGCAGCGCGAGCACCTCGAGTTCGCGGGCGGTGAGCCCGGCGGGGTTGGCCGCCGTCGCTCGCCGCGGACGGCGTGGCAGCCGCCGCACGCCCAGCTCCCGCAGCCGCCGGGCGACCACGTCGGCGGCTGGCCTTGCCTCTAGCCGCTGCAGCTCCTCCAGCGCCCGCCGCAGCGGCGCCTCCTCCTCGGCATCGGCCAGGGCCAGCGCGGCCTCATATGGGCAGCCGAGCTCGCGCCAGCGCTCGGCCGCCCGCGCCCAGTCGCCGGCGAGCTGGAGTACGTATGGCCTTGCAACCCCGGCCGGGACCTCACCGCCGAGCCCGGCCCGCCGGCGCCAGACGGCCAGCTCGCCGGCCAGGGACGCCCAGTTCCGCTCCTGGGCGAGCGGGAGGACGCCCTCGGTCGCCGAGGCGACGGCGTCACGGTCGCCTTCCAGCCACGCGGCCTCGGCCCTGGCCGTCGCGGCCGTCCTGAGTCGCGGCAGCTCCCGGGTCGGCTCCGCCAACGCCCAGGCCTCGTTGAGCGGTGCCCACTGGCCCGGGTCCCCGCGCCGCGCCCGGACCAGCCCCTGCACCACCAGCGCTTCGATGCGTGGCGAGATCGAGCTGCAGGGGATGCGAAGGACGGCCGCGGCGGCGTCGCTTGCCTGCTGCCAGCGGCCCTGGTCGAGCTCCAGGCGCGCCCGGTAGGCGAGCAGGTAGAGCCGATCGCGCTCCAGACCCTGGTCGCTGCAGTCGTCGATCCCCGCCTGCAGGTAGCGGGCCGCAAGGCCGTAACGGCGGTTCCCGAGTGCCGTCGCGACGAGCAGGACGTAGGCCCGCCCGACGTGCTCGGCCAGCCCGTCTCGCGCGGCCAGCTCGAGACTCTGCTCGAGCTTCTCCCTGCCCTCCTCCTCCGACTCGCAGGTGCCGATTGTGGCCAGGGCCTCCACGGTGGTCTCGGTGTCGTCGAGGCGCTCCGCCAGCTCGAGGGCGCGGCCGGCCCAGCGCACCGCCTCCTCCGGCCGGGCCGCGGCCGCACAGGTCCTGGCCAGGTTCGCGTAGGCCATCGCCAGCTGCCGGCCCGGCGGCTGTGCCTCCAGGATCGTGACCGCCGCCCGAGCCGCCCGCTCGGATTCTGCGGTCCGGCCGGGGCACCAGAGGATCTGGGACAGCCAGCGGAGCGAGTCGCCCTCCTCGAGCCGCTGCCCGAGCTGCCGGCGGCACTCGAGCGCGTCCTGGATTGCCTCGACCGCTGCGTCGTTCTGGTCGGTCAGGTAGCAGGCGGAGGAGCGGCGCTCGAGCAGGTCCGCGCGCTCTGCCAGCGGAAGCCGATCGCTGAACCGTATGGCCCGCGCGTACTGCGCGGCCGCCTCGCGGTAGGCACCGAGCGACGCCGCCCGGGCCGCGGCCGCCGGCGCGAAGCGCAGGACCGCGTCGACGTCGCCGGCGGCCTCGGCGTGATGCGCCAGCCGGGCCAGATCCGGCGCGCCGGCCGGTGGATCGGCGAGCGCCGCCAGCGCCCGGCGATGCAGGTCCAGCTTGCGGTGCGGTGGCATCGATTCCTCGACGGCGAGCCGGGCCAACTCGTGCCGGAAGGCCACGCCCCCTGCCTCGACGATCAGCATGCCGGAGGTCAGGCACTCGTCGAGACGGTCGGCTGCGTCACCGGCGAGTGCCTCCAAGAGCCACGGCTCGACCTGCGGCGCCACGACGGCGACCGCGTCGAGGAGCGTCGCTCCGGCGGGGCTGAGCCGTGCGGCGCGGGCGAGCACCGCGTCCCTGACCGTGTCGGGGATCCCCTCTGCTCCGGTGGCGAGCGCCTCGACGACGAAGAAGGGGTTGCCGGCGGTCTTGCGGTAGAGCTCGTCGGCGTCCACGCCGTACGGCTCGGCGAGCTGCGCCACTGCCCCCGGCGAGAGCCGGCCGAGCCTCATCCGCCCGACCGTCCGGCTCGTCGCCAGCTCCCCGATGAGGATCCGCAGCGGATGGGCACGGTTGAGCTGGTCGTCGCGGTAGCTGGCCACGACCAGCGCCGGCACCGACTCCACCCGGCGGGCGAGCAGCCGCAAGACGTCGAGGGTCGCCTCGTCGGCCCAGTGCAGGTCCTCGAGGACGAACACGGTCGGGATCTGCGCCCGCAGCTCGTGCGCGAGCGCCGTCACCACCTCGTACGGCATCGCACCACGCGCTACGACCGCCTGGAGCTCGCCCCCGG
>DASUZB010000063.1:0-24905 GCA_036377075.1 Actinomycetes bacterium
GGTCCCCGACGGCGGCCTCGGTGGGCGCCTCCGCGGCGGCCTGGCCCGTGGCTGCCTGGGTCTCGGCGGCGGGAGCGGCGGGCGGCCGGGTCTCGGTGGCCGGTTCGGCGGACGCCCTGCTCTCGCTCGCGGCTGGGCCTCGGCCCTCGGTCGCCTGGACCTCGGCCGCCGGGCCCGCCGGCGGCCTGGCCGCGGTCGCGGCCTCGGCGCCCGCCTGGGCGGCGGCGGCGGGGACCTCACCGTCGGGGGTGGCGGCGGCGCGGCGGCCGCGGCGGCTCGGCGGGGGCGGGCCGCCGGGGAACGACGCCGCCGTGTTCTCCACCGTGGTCACCTGGAACCGCGGCGGCGCGGTGTCGAGCAGCGACGGCTGGGCCGGGACGGCCGGCGTGGCGGCGCTGCTGGCGGGCGGCGCGCCGCCCGGGAAGGAGGCGGCGCCGCGGGGCCGGGACGGGGAGACGACGCGCTCCCCGCTGTCTGGTGGCGCCGGTGCCGGGCTGGAACGCTGCAGCGAGTCAGCCTCGTCGTCGGTGGGCGACGAGGGTGTGCGGGAATCGTCCCGGACGGGTTCCGACCGGGACGGGTCGTGGGAAGCCATGGTGCTCCTCACCAAGCTCGGGCGGCCACCGACGGGGGCGGCCGAAAGCCGGTGCGCACTCGGGGGGTTCGACTGCTCCCCCGGCCAAGCGGGAGGGCGTGACCGCCGATGGCCGGTCGCCCGCCCGCCTGGGCGGCGCCGCCACGCCGTCCGGTGGCTCCAAGGACGTGTCGGTTCGTCCGTCGAAGCGTCCGGCCCGTCGCCTGCGGTGGTGGCCACGATGGTCGTGTCCGCCCGGCTCGCCCTCGGGCACGTCCCCGGATCGTAGGACCGGTCCTACGAAAGGACCGGGGTGCCCAGGAGCCGGGCGAGCGGGCGACCACGGCCTCGGGCCGCATCGCAGGGTGCGTGACGTAAAGACGCCATGAGTCTGCCAGAAGCCACCCAGCGCGGCAAAGGTCCCGGGCCGAGCGCCCCCGCGGCGCCGGCCAGCGCGTCCCGGCGATCACTGCAGGTAGCGCCGCATGTGGACGTTCAGCAGCAGGCCGACGCCCAGGAAGCTGGCGATCAGCGACGAGCCGCCGTAGGAGACGAACGGCAGCGGGATGCCGGTGATCGGCATGATGCCGATGGTCATGCCGACGTTCACGAACGCCTGGAAGGCGAGCATCGCCACCACCCCGGCGGCGAGCAGCGACCCGAACGGGTCCCTGGCGATCAGGGCGATGCGCACGCCGCGCCATAACAACGCCGCGAAGGCGAGCAGCAGCGCCACCGCCCCGGCGAAGCCGAGCTCCTCGCCGACCACCGTGAAGATGAAGTCGGTGCGCTGCTCGGGCACGTACTGCAGGTTGGTCTGGGTGCCCTTCAGGTAGCCCTTGCCGGTGACCCCGCCCGAGCCGATGGCGATCAGCGCCTGCCTGGCGTTGTACGTGTAGCCGCGGCCGCCGTGGTCGGCCGACGGGTTGACGAACGCGGTCAGGCGCTGCTTCTGGTACTCCTTGAGCACGTCCAGCTTGAACATGCCGACCACGCCGATGCCGCCGACCAGGGCGAGCACCAGCAGCCAGCGGAGCTGCACGCCGCCGACCAGCAGCATGCCGAAGACCACCGCCACGAACACCATCAGGGTGCCGAAGTCGGGCTGCATGAGGATCGCGACGCTGACCAGGGCCATCGCGCCGAGCGCGAGGCCGAGCCGGCGCGGGCCGGGCCGCTCGCCGCGGCTGTCGAGCGTCGCCGCCAGGACCACGATCATGCCGACCTTGGCGTACTCGCTGGGCTGCAGGCGCAGCGGGCCGAGGCCGAACCAGGACTGGGCGCCGTGGGTGGCGGTGCCCAGCGGGGTCAGCACCAGGGCGAGCAGCAGCACCACCGCGCCGAACACCACCACCGCGTAGGCCTGGTAGCGGCGGTAGTCGACGAGCGCGACCAGCACCATCCCCGCCAGCCCGCCGCCGAGGCTCAGCAGCTGGCGCCTGGCGAAGGTGGCCTCGGCCAGTCCCTGCTCGCGCAGGCTGGCGAAGGTCGACGAGTAGATCGCGGCGAGGCCGAGCAGGGCGAGGCCGAGCGCCGCCAGGACCACCACCGGGTCGAGGTGGCGCCACGGCGCCCGCCAGGCCATGTGCCGCTCGCTCGCGCCCTCCCAGCCGAGCCGCGACACCCGGTCGCTGTACGT
Source organism: Actinomycetes bacterium (assembly GCA_036377075.1). Taxonomy (GTDB): domain Bacteria; phylum Actinomycetota; class CALGFH01; order CALGFH01; family CALGFH01; genus DASUZB01. Next base: position 2,214 of record DASUZB010000063.1, read on the forward strand.
CCCCCACGATTCCTGCATGGCACCTCAGCCGCTGCGGTCGTTGCCGGCCTTCGGACCAGTTGTCGGCAGACCGAACAGCTTCTCGTAGATCACCCTGGCGACCGGCGCGGCGGACTCGCCGCCGTGGCCGCCCTCCTCGACCATGACCACCACAACGTACTTCGGATTCCCAACCGGTGCATAGGAGGCAAACCAGGCGAAGGGTGCCCGCGGCGGCAGGTCGGCGGTGCCGGTCTTGCCGGCCACCGGGAAGCGGTCGAGCGGGAAGCCGGCGAAGGCGGAGGCGGCCGTGCCCGCGGCCGGCACCGAGCGCAGCCCCGCGCCGATCGCGCCCAGGTCACCGGGGGGAAGGCGCACCACCGAGGCCACCTTCGGCTGGATGGTCCGTAGCCGTTTCCCCCCCACCGAGGCGGTCACCTCCTTGCCGACGTGGGGCGCGTACACCGTGCCGCCGTTGGCGATCGCGCCGTAGGCGCTGGCCACCTGCAGCGGCGAGACCTGCAGGTCGCCCTGGCCGATGGCGATGTTGAGGTCGTCGCCGCCCTGCCAGCGCCAGCCGTAGCGGCACAGCTCCTTGTACAGGGCGCTGTCCCCGGCGCAGTACTCCTTCTTGTTGTCCTCCCAGTACGAGCGGCGCCAGGCCCGGTCGGGCACCGTGCCGGCGGCGGCGAACGGCAGGTCCAACGCTGGCGTCCGGCCGAAGCCGAAGGTCCGCGCGGTCGCCTGCATCTGCTCGTCGATCTTCTGGCCGCGGTCCTCCTGCTGCGTCTCGGCGGCGAGGAAGGCGCCGCCGACGTTGTAGTAGTACACGTCGCAGGACTCGCGCAGGCTGTCGAGCAGGGCCACCGAGCCGTGGCCGCTGGCCTTCCAGTCGCGCTTGACGTAGTTGCCGAGGCGGTAGGAGCCGGGGCAGGTGTAGCGCGTCGTCGGGGTGATCACGCCGGTGCGCAGGGCCGCCGCGGCGGTGATCGGCTTCCAGGTCGACCCGGGCGGGTAGGCCGACTGCACCGCCCGGCCGATCAGCGGCTTGTCCGGGTTGTTGGAGTAGGCGGCGAAGTCCTTGCGGGAGATGCCGCCGACGAACTTTCGCGGGTCGTACTCGGGCAGGCTGGCGAGGGCCACCAGCGAGCCGTCGGTGGGGTCGAGCACGACCGCGGCGGCGGCCCTCGCCGGGTAGGTGCCGCCGCGGGAGGAGTCGGGGAGCTTGCGGGCCGCTTCCATGCCCGCCTGCAGCGCCTGCTCGACGGTGCGCTGCACGTCGAGGTCGATCGTCAGGCGCAGGTCGTTGCCTGGCACCGGCTCGGAGGAGTGCAGCGTGCGCACCACGTCGCCCTTGGCGTTGACCTCCAGGTCGCGGACGCCGGGCCGGCCGCGCAGGAGCCGGTCGTAGGTCAGCTCGACCCCCGCCTTGCCGACCTGGTCGCCCTCCTTGCGGTTGCGGAAGCGGCCGGAGGCCAGGTCGGCGCTCGAGACCTCCCCGACGTAGCCGAGCACGTGCGCGGCGACCGGCCCGGCCGGGTACTCGCGCAGGGCGAGCACCTCCGGGGCGACCCCGGGGAAGTCCTCGGCGTGCTCGGTCAGGTCGAACAGGACCGAGCGGGGCACGTCCTCGGCGACCGGGACGCCGCGCAGGGGCGAGCCGGTGTAGTCGCGCAGGCGCTCGTCCAGCGTCGCCGCCTTGACGCCGAGCAGCTTGGCCAGCCGACCGAGCACGGCCTGGCGCTGGTCGCCCAGCTCGGAGGGCTTGACCGTGACCGCCCAGGCGGCCCGGTCGCGGACCAGGGGCTTGCCGTTGCGGTCGAGGATGCGCCCGCGCGGTGCGTCGATCACCACCCGCCGCAGCCGGTTGCCCTCGGCCAGGTCGCCGTAGCGGTCGCCGGCGAGCACCTGCAGGTACCACAGCCGCGAGAAGAGGGCGAGGAAGAGGCCGAAGACCAGCACCGAGAAGAGCGTCAGCCGCAGCCGCCTGGTCTGGTCGATGCGCTGCACGCTAGCGGCCCTCCCAGCGGTAGACCTGCTCCGGGGAGGGCGCGGCGGCCAGGCGGCGGACCAGCGGGTAGACGAGCGGGGCGAGCAGCAGGTTGTAGAGCGCCACCAGCGGGCCGGTGCGGGCGACGAAGGCCCACGACGACAGGTCGAGCACGCGCATGACCACCCCGGCGCACCACACCGAGGCGAGGCTGGCCGCGCCGGCCAGGGCCAGGTGCACCCAGGTCGCCGAGGCGACCACGTAGACGCGCAGCAGGCCGACGGCGAAGCCGACGCCCGTGTAGACCAGCGCCGAGACCCCCACCGGCTGGGCGAACAGCAGGTCGGCCAGGAGCCCGGCGCAGAAGCCGAAGCACGCCGCCGAGGTCGGCCCGGCCGCCATCGCGACCGCCACCACCGCGATCACCAGCAGGTCCGGCCGCACGCCAGCGAGCCGGAAGGGGGCGAGGACGGTCGACTCGAGCAGCAGCGCGGCGGCGACCACGCCACCGAGCACCAGCACCCGCCGCATCCTCAGCGCCCCTTCAGCTCGGTGCGGACGCCGCCGCCTCCCGGGCCGGGCGGCGGCTCCGGCTTGGAGACCACCACCGCGACCTGGTCGAGCGCGCCGGCGTCGGCGAAGGGGCGCACCTTGACCGTGCGGACCAGCCCGGCGCGCGGCGGCCCGACCTCCTCGACCAGGCCGATCGGCAGGCCGTGGGGGAAGACGCCGCCGGCGTAGCCCTGGGTCACCACCAGGTCGCCGACGCGCACCGGGGCGCCGGCGTGGAGCGGCTCGAAGTCGAGGCCCTCGCTGCCGCGCCCGTGGACCAGCCCGGCCACCTCGCCGGTCGACAGCCGCGCCGCCACGCCGCTGGACGGGTCGATCGCCAGCAGCACGGTGGCGTACTCGCGGCTGGCGGAGATGACCCTGCCGACCAGGCCGTCGGCGTTGATCACCGCCATGTCCCGGCCGACGCCCTGGCGCGTGCCGGCGTCGATCGTGACCGACCACTGGAAGCTGGAGCCCGAGCTGGCCACCACGGTCGCGCCGACGGTCTTGCAGCCGCACCGCTCCGCCATCCGCAAGGTGCCCCTGAGCTCCTCGTTCTCGCTGGCGAGCTGCTGGTTGGCGCGCTCGGCGCCCTGCAGGCGCTGCACCTCGGCGCGCAGGCGCCGGTTCTCGCCGCGCAGGTCGCCGAGGTGGCCGATCGTCCCGGCGACGTTGCCGACCGGCCGGACCACCGCGGCGAGGACGCGCTGCACCGGTCCGAAGACGGACCCGACCGCGCCCTGCAGCCGCTCGATGGGACCGCCGGGCGACTCGCGGAAGTCGACCGTGATCACTGCCACCGCCGCGAGCAGGAGCACGACCAGGACGTTGCGGGCGCTGTGGGATCGCTGATACACGGGCTCACCAGGGAGGCGGACGCCCCCAAGCCTCCGGGTGCAGGGCCGCCCCGGCGCCCTTGGGGACGCCCGAACCGGCGGGGGGTTGGCGCTCGAGCAGCCGCGGCGTGGGGGGCATGGCTACCGCGACTCCGAGGCGATCAGGACGCGCTTGAGCGACTCGAACTCCTCGACGCAGCGGCCCGCCCCGATGGCGACCGAGTGCAGCGGCTCGTCCGCCAGGTGGATGGGCATGCTGGTCTCGTGCTTGAGGCGCTCGTCGAGCCCGCGCAGCAGGGCGCCGCCGCCGGTCAGCACGATGCCCTTGTCCATCACGTCGGCGGCCAGCTCGGGCGGGGTCTGGTCGAGGGTGTTCTTGACGGCGTCGACGATCGCGTTGACCGGCTCCTCGATCGCCTTGCGGATCTCCTCCGCGCCCACGGTGATCGTCTTGGGCAGGCCGCTGACCAGGTCGCGACCGCGGATCTCGGTCTTGGGCTCGTCGGACAGGGGGAAGGCCGAACCGATCGCGATCTTGATCTCCTCGGCGGTGCGCTCCCCCAGCATCAACGAGTACTCCTTCTTGACGTAGCTGATCACCGCCTCGTCCAGCTCGTCGCCGCCGATGCGGATCGACTGGCTGGTGACGATGCCGCCGAGTGCGACCACCGCGACCTCGGTGGTGCCGCCGCCGATGTCCACCACCATGTTGCCAGCAGGCTCGTGGACGGGCAGGCCCACGCCGATGGCGGCCGCCATCGGCTCCTCGATGATGAACGCGCCGCGCGCCCCGGCCCGCAGGGTCGACTCGAACACCGCCCGCCGCTCCACCCCGGTGATGCCGGAGGGTACGCACACCACCACCCGCGGCTTGGCCATGAACTGGCGCCGGTGCACCTTCTGCACGAAGTAGCGCAGCATCTTCTCGGTGGTGTCGAAGTCGGCGATGACGCCGTCCTTGAGGGGGCGGATGGCGACGATGTGGCCGGGGGTGCGGCCGATCATCGCCTTGGCCTCGGCGCCCACCGCCAGGATCGCGTTGCTCTTGGTGTTGATCGCCACCACCGACGGCTCGTTCAGCACGATCCCGCGGCCCCGCACGTAGACCAGCGTGTTGGCGGTCCCGAGGTCGACCGCCATGTCGCGGCCGAGGAAGCGGAAGGCGTTCTGCAACGAGACCAGCTCCTTCGGACGTTCAGGGAGTTGGACGGCGGCAGCGTTCACGTCGTGGGCACGGCGAAGACGCGGACGACCCTACAAAGCAAAAGGTCACACCGACCGATGGGAACTCGGGCATGCTACACCAGCCCCCCGAAGCGCGCGGGCTGGCCGCGCTGGTCGTTGTGTCCCTGTTATGCAGCGCGGAGTTCAGGCGCCGAGCTCGGGGAAGAACAGGGCCACCTCGCGCGCCGCCGACGCCTCCGAGTCGGAGCCGTGGACCAGGTTGTAGGTGATCTCGAGGCCGTAGTCGCCGCGGAGGGAGCCCGGCGGCGCCGCCACCGGGTTGGTCGGCCCCATCAGGGTGCGCACCGCGGCCACCGCTTCGGGACCTTCGGCGCAGATCGCCACCAGCGGGCCGCCGGTGATGAACGAGACCAGGTCGTCGAAGAACGGCTTGCCCTCGTGCTCGGCGTAGTGCTGCTTGGCGAACGCCTCGTCGAGCTGGCGCAGGTCCATGGCGACCAGCCGCAGGCCCTTGCGCTCCATGCGGCCGACCACCTCCCCCACCAGGCCGCGCCTGACGGCGTCGGGCTTGCAGAGCACCAGGGTGCGTTGTGCTGCTGGCATGGGGGCCTCCGGGGAGCGCGTCGGCAGCTTCTGGGCAGCGGGTGAGCGGCGGGTCGGCCTGGCCGCGGCCACGGCGCGGCGATGATACCGGCCGCATGCCCCGCAGGCAGGGCGACCGCGGCCAGGACTGCGACTAGCGACAGTGGTGCCAGCCCCGGCCCGGGCGGCGGGACCGTCAGGCCGGGCCGGCGCCGAGCAGCAGGTCGCGGGCCTCGCCGGCGGTGTAGAGGCTGCCGGTCACCACCACCGCCTCGGACTCGCCGGCGCCGTCGACCGCCTGGCGCACCGCGCTGGCGACGTCGGGGGCGGTCTCGGCGGCGAGGCCGAGCGCCTCGGCCTCCTTGCGCATGCGCTCGACCGTCGCCGCGCGCGGGCTGCGGTTGGTGGTGACCACCAGCCGGCCGGTCGCGGGGGCGAGCTCGGCGAGGATGCCGCGCACGTCCTTGTCGGCGAGGCAGGCGACCACCAGGGTGCGCCGGTCGACCACGAACTCCTCGAGCAGGGCGGCGGCGAGGGCGCGCGCGCCGTCGGGGTTGTGGGCGCCGTCGAGCAGCACCAGCGGCTGCCGCGACACCACCTCGAGGCGGCCCGGCGAGGTGACCGCGGCGAAGCCGGCGCGGATGGCGCCGGCGTCCAGCGCCCGGTCGCCGAGGAACGCCTGCGTGGCGGTGAGCGCGACCGCGGCGTTGTGCGCCTGGTGGCGGCCGTGCAGCGGCAGGAAGACCTCGTCCACCACGCCGGACGGCGTGCGCAGGTCGAGGATCTGGCCGCCGACGGCGGTGCGGCGCCGCTCGCACCCGAAGTCGCGCTCCTCCAGCAGCAGCCGCGCGCCGACCGCGGCGGCGCGCTCCTCGAGCACGGCGAGCACGTCGGCGTCCTGTGCCAGGCTGACCACCACCGCGCCCGGCTTGATGATGCCGGCCTTCTCGACCGCGACCTCCGCCGGGGTGGCGCCGAGCTCCGGGTGGTCGACGCCGACGCGGGTGATCGCCGCCACGTCGCCGTGGACCAGGTTGGTGGCGTCCCAGGTACCGCCCATGCCGACCTCGACCACCTGGGCGTCGACCGGCAGCTCGGCGAACCAGGTGAAGGCGAGCATCGTCAGCGCCTCGAAGAAGGTCACCGGCTGGTCGTGGGCGCGGTCCACCTCGGCCAGGTAGGGCTGCAGGTAGGTCCAGGTCTCGGCCAGCTCCTCGCGGCCGATCACCCGGTTGGCCAGCGCCATGCGCTCGCGCACGTCCTGCAGGTGCGGGCTGGTGTACAGCCCGGCGCCCAGGCCGAACGCGGCCAGCAGGGAGGTGACCATGCGGGCGCTGGTGGTCTTGCCGTTGGTGCCGGTGAGGTGGACCGCCGGCGCGGTCCGCTCCGGGTGGTCGAGCAGCTCGGCGAGGTGCGCGACGCGCTCCAGGCTCGGCCCGAGCTTGCCCGGCATGCGGGCGTACAACGTCTCGACGGCCTCGCGGTAGTCCATGACCTGTTGCTCCTCGATCGATCGTCGTTCCCCCGCCAGAGCAGCAGGCAGGTCGCCCCCGGCCCGGTGGGCTCAGCCCAGCTCGGCGAGCTGGGCCTCGACCTTGGCCCTGGCCTCGTCGACCTCGGCCAGCCGGGCGCGGGCCTTGTCCACCACCGCGGCCGGGGCGCGCTCCACGAACGCGGGGTTGGCCAGCTTACCGACGGCCCGGGTGCGCTCGCTGTCGAGCGTCTCCAGCTCGCGCCGCAGCCGCGCGCGCTCCTCGTCGAGGTCGAGCATGCCCTCGAGCGGCAGGTACAGCTCGGCGCCCGCGGCCAGCAGCTTGGCGGTCGGGCCGGCGCCGGACGGTGCCGGCCCCACCTCCACCGTAGCCAGCCTGGCGAGCCGGCGCATGCTGTCCGCCTCGGCGCGGAACAGCTCGCCCTGCTCGGCGTCCGCCGGCGTCAGGGTGAGCCGCGGCCGCCGGCCCGGCGGCACCCCGTGCTCGGCCCGGAAGCGGCGCACGGCGGTGATCACCTCCTGCAACGCGGCCATCCCGGCCTCGGCCCGCTCGTCGCGGTCGCCGGGCCGCTCGGCCGGCCAGGGGCCCCGCACGATCGTGTCGGCGCCGAAGGCGCGGGCCAGCTCCTCGGTCACGAACGGCATCACCGGGTGGAGCAGGCGCACGACCACGTCGATCGCGTAGGTCAGGGTCTCGGCCACCTGGCGGGCGCCGTCGCCGCCGGCGGCCAGCCGCGGCTTGGCCAGCTCCACCGCCCAGTCGGCCAGCTCGCTCCAGCTGAAGGCGAACAGCAGCCGGGCGGCCTCGGCCGGGTCGTAGCCCTCGTACGCGGCGCTGGCCGCCGCCCTGGTGTCCTCCAGGCGGGAGAGCAGCCAGCGGTCCGCCAGCCCCGCCGGCTCGGGTGGCTGCGGCGTCCCGTCCCCCGGGGAGAGGCCGGCCTCCGCGCGGGCCGACAGTACGAACCGGCCAAGGTTCCAGAGCTTGTTGGCGAAGTTGCGGGCGCCCTCCACCCACTCCTCGGCCAGCGGCACGTCCGCGCCGGGGTTGGCGCCGCGGACCAGCGCGAACCGCAGGGCGTCGGTGCCGTAGCGGTCCATCAGCTCGAGCGGGTCGATCACGTTGCCGAACGACTTGGACATCTTCTTGCCCTCGCGGTCGCGCACCATGCCGTGGATCGCGACCACGTCGAACGGCGTCGGCGGCTGGAAGTGGCAGCCGAACATCAGCATCCGGGCCACCCAGAAGAAGATGATGTCGTAGCCGGTCACCAGCACCGAGGTCGGGTAGAAGTCGGCCAGGTCGTCGGTCTGCTCCGGCCAGCCGAGGGTCGAGAACGGCCACAGGCCGCTGGAGAACCAGGTGTCGAGCACGTCCTCGTCCTGGCGCAGCTCGGTGGCGCCGCACTCGCCGCACTTGGGCGGGTCCTCGCGGTCGACGGTCACGTGCCCGTCCGGGCAGTACCAGGCGGGGATGCGGTGCCCCCACCAGAGCTGCCGCGACACGCACCAGTCGCGGATCGAGTCCATCCAGGCGAAGAAGGTCTTGGCGTAGCGCTCCGGCTCGAAGCGGGTGCGGCCGCCGCGCACCGCCGCCACCGCCTCGTCGGCGAGCGGCCGGGTGCGCACGAACCACTGCTCCGACAGGCGCGGCTCCACCTCGGTGCGGCAGCGGTAGCAGTGCCCCACCGCGTGGGGCGCCTGCTCCACCCGCGCCAGCAGGCCCAGCTCGGCGAGCGCGTCCTTGACCGCGCGGCGGGCGGCGAAGCGGTCCAGGCCGGCGAAGCGCCCGCCGTTGGCGTTGACGATCGCCTCCTCGGTGAAGATGTTCACCTCGGGCAGGCCGTGGCGCTGGCCGATCTCGTGGTCGATGAGGTCGTGGGCGGGGGTCACCTTGACCGCGCCGGTGCCGAACTCGCGCTCCACCGCCTCGTCGGCCACGATCGGGATCTCGCGGTCCACCAGCGGCAGCCGCACGGTGCGGCCGACCAGGTGCCGGTAGCGCTCGTCGTCGGGGTGCACCGCCACGGCGGTGTCGCCGAGCATGGTCTCGGCGCGCGAGGTGGCCACCTCGATCGAGCCCGACCCGTCGGCCAGCGGGTAGCGCAGCCGGGCGAGCTCGCCGGGCGCCTCCTCGTGCTCCACCTCGATGTCGGACAACGCCGTGAGGCAGCGCGGGCACCAGTTGATGATCCGCTGGCCCCGGTACACCAGGCCCTGCTCGTAGAGGCTGACGAACACCTCGCGCACCGCCCGCGAGAGGCCCTCGTCCATGGTGAAGCGCTCGCGCGACCAGTCCACCGAGTCGCCGAGGCGCTGCATCTGGCCGAGGATGCGACCGCCCGACTCGGTTTTCCACGCCCACACCCGCTCCACGAACGCCTCACGGCCGAGGTCGAAGCGGGTCAGGCCCTCCTTGGCCAGCTCCCGCTCGACCACGTTCTGGGTGGCGATGCCGGCGTGGTCCATGCCCGGCAGCCACAGCACCTCGTAGCCGCGCATGCGGTGGAAGCGGGCCAGGTAGTCCTGGTAGGTGTGGTCGAGGGCGTGGCCGATGTGCAGCGACCCGGTGACGTTCGGCGGCGGCAGGGCCATGCTCCAGCGGGGGCGGCCGGAGGCGGCGTCGGCGTGGAACAGGCCGGCGTCCAGCCAGCGCTGGTAGGTCGGCTCCTCCACCGCCTTCGGGTCGTACGTCTTGGGCAGCTCGCTGTGCCCTGCTGCGTCGGTCACGGGTGGCTCCTGTAGCGTCGTCGCCTGTGGGCTGGCCGGGACGTGAGCGGCCACCGGTGCCGGCCCCGAGCGCCGGAGGTCCTGGCCCTGCGGCGGGATTGGACGCGCCGCGCGCCTGGTCGCTGGCACGACCTCGGCATGGGGCGAACTGCGTGGGGCCGGTGCGGACTGGGCTCGGAGGCGGGCGCGGTGGGGCGCCCGAGGCCCGGCGGGCGGGCCTAGGCAGGTACTCGCAGGGCGGAGGCGGTCTGCGCCGCCAGCGTGGCCGCGAACCTGCTCACGTCGCTCCCTTCGGTGTCCGAACCGGCGGCGGACGCGCCCGCACGGGCGCACCGCGCCTGTCGAGGTCCAGCGTACGGGTCCCGCCCGATCGGCTCAAGCCGCGATCGAGCGACCGGCCGGCGCCGGGATGATCCCTCGCCTCCTGCGCATATAGGGAGAACTACGCATGTGTCACACCTAGCGCGAAACTCATACTTCGCTCGGCATCCGTCGACGCCAAAGAAGGGGGCCCCGGATGAGTCTCCGGACGAAGCGAAGGGCAAGGCTCGCCGTCATCGCCGCGGTGGTGCTCGTGCTGGCCACGCTCGCGGTGGCCACCGCGTCCAGCACCGCCGCGCCGAGCGCCAGCAAGCCGACCAGGCAGGAGATCGCCCAGCGGCTGCTCGAGGGCCGCCGGCCGCAGTTCATGACGCCGCCGGCGCTGGCGGCGGTCACCAGGATGGCGACCGGGTCCAAGTCGCTCTCCCCCACCACCCACGACCCGACGGAGGAGGGCCGCCCGGAGGCGGCCGGCGCGAGCGCCAAGGCCGCCACGCACAGCTCGTCGAAGCTGCACAACGTCCGGGTCAACAACCCGGGCCGCGACCGCCAGTTCATCGACCAGACCACCCAGAGCGAGACCACCATCGCGGTCCACGGCAGCAAGGTGGCCGTCGGCTACAACGACTCCCAGCACACCCTGCTGGCCTTCACCGCCGGCAGCAACCTGACCGGCTTCTCGTTCTCCACCAACGGCGGCCGCTCGTTCACCGACGGCGGGGTCATGCCCAACGCGCCCGGCTACGTGAACCTCGGCGACCCGTGGATGGCCAGCCTCAGGAGCGGGCGCTTCCTCTACGCCACCCTCGCCCAGACCCCCGAGTTCAACCTCGGCGTCTCGGTGGGCCGCTCCGGCAACGGCGGCCGCACCTGGACCGACCCGGTCGAGGTGTCGCCCAGCGCCGGCACGTTCGTGTATTTCGGCGACAAGGACGCCGCCACCACCGGCCGCGACCCGCAGGTGGCCAGCCGCGACAACGCCTACGTCGCCTGGGACGACTTCTTCTGCGACCAGAGCCTCACCTGCTTCGACGGGCTGCCGGTGGCCCGCTCCACCGACGGCGGCGTGACCTGGCAGGTCAGCTATGCCGACAGGTTCCAGGAAGGCTCCCAGGGCTGCACCTTCCAGCAGTACATCGGCGCGCAGCCGTTCGTGGACAGCCGCAACGGCACCCTCTACGTGGCCGCCGAGCGCATCCGGGTCGACGACCCGACGTGCTCGGGCGGTACCGTGGCGTTCAGCCAGTACGTGTTCAAGTCGACCGACGGCGGCGCGACCTTCGGCCCCGGGGTCAAGATCGCCGACGTCACCCCGGCGACGCCGCAGGGGTTCCTGCCCCTCGGCCCGGGCAAGGCCATGCGCACCATCGAGTTCCCCGTCGTGGCCCGCACCGGCGGCACCCTGTACGCGGCCTGGAACGACGGCGGCCAGGGCGCCAGCCACATCCGCCTGGCGACCTCGACCGACGGCGGCGCGACCTGGTCGCTCTCCTGGGCGACCAGCGGCGGCGGCAACGAGCTGCAGCCGGCCCTGTCCAGCAGCGGCGGCGTGGTCCACCTCGCCTACTACCGCATCGCGCCCAGCAACCTGATCGACGTGCTGCTGCAGGACCGTCGCGGCTCGACCGTGACCACCACGAGGGTGACCAGCACCTCGTTCCCCGGCGTCCCCAACCTGCCCCAGTTCGACCCGATCATCGCCGACGCCTACATGGGCGACTACATCCAGATCGTGAGCGCCGCCGGCCACGACTACCTGGCCTGGGGCGACAACCGCGACCGGGTCCGGGACTCCCTCTGGGAGGCCGGCCGCAACGACCCCGACGTGTTCTTCGCCAGGCGCTAGCCAGCCAGCGGGCATGGGCCAGCGCGGCGGTGCCGCGCTGGCCCTTCTCGTGGCGGCTAGCCGCCGTGGTCGACCAGCACGTCGGCGAGGAAGCCGACCAGCACGAGCAGCAGGCCGGCGACGCTGAGGACGCCGCCCTGCGAGATCACCGTGGCGCCCCGGCGCTCCTCGACCTCGCGGCGGGCGCGCATGGCGGGGTCGCGTTCCTCCTCACGGCGGCGCTCGACGGCCGCGCTGCGGCGGCGGGTGCGCGTGAGCGGGCCCATCGGCATGTTCTGCCAGGTGCCGCCGAAGATCATCCCGACGCCCACGAAGCCGCAGACGAGCACGGCGGTCGGCCCGTAGCGGCGCCCGAGCAGCCAGGCGAGCAGCACGGCGGCGAGCAGGCAGCCGGCGGCGGCGATCACGGTCAGCTCGGCGACGCGCAGCAACCCGTCGCCGAGCTGCCTGGCGGCGATCCGCAGCGAGCTCCGCTCGGCCATCTACGTCAGGCGGAGCGCTCCCGGCGCGTGCGCTCGCTCGCTCCGGCCTCGCGGTCCCGCGGGACCAGGGTGGGGTTGACGCCGCGCAGCACCACGTCGGCGGTGATCACGCAGCGCCGCACGTCGGTGCGTGACGGCAGGTCGTACTGCACGTCGAGGAGGACCTCCTCGAGGATGGCGCGCAGGCCGCGCGCGCCGGTGCCGCGCAGGATCGCCTGGTCGGCGACGGCCTCCAGGGCGTCGTCGGAGAACTCCAGCTCGACGCCGTCGAACTCGAAGAACTTGCGGTACTGCTTGACCAGCGCGTTCTTCGGCTCGACCAGGATGCGGACCAGGGCCTCCTTGTCCAGGGAGTGCACCGAGGAGATCACCGGCAGGCGGCCGATGAACTCCGGGATCAGCCCGTACTTGAGCAGGTCCTCGGGCAGCACCCTGGCGAGGATCTCGCCGATGTCCTTGTCGCCGATGCGGCGCAGGTCGGCGCCGAAGCCGACGCCCTTGCGGCCGATGCGCGCCTCGATGATCTTCTCCAGCCCGGCGAACGCCCCGCCGCAGATGAACAGCACGTTGGTGGTGTCGATCTGGATGAACTCCTGGTGGGGGTGCTTGCGCCCGCCCTGCGGCGGCACGCTGGCGGTGGTGCCCTCCAGGATCTTGAGCAGGGCCTGCTGCACGCCCTCGCCGGAGACGTCCCGGGTGATCGAGGGGTTCTCGGACTTGCGCGCGATCTTGTCGATCTCGTCGATGTAGATGATCCCGGTCTCGGCCTTCTTGACGTCGTAGTCGGCCGCCTGGATCAGCTTCAGCAGGATGTTCTCGACGTCCTCGCCGACGTAGCCGGCCTCGGTCAGCGCGGTGGCGTCCGCGATCGCGAACGGGACGTTGAGCATCTTGGCCAGCGTCTGCGCCAGCAGCGTCTTCCCGCAGCCGGTCGGGCCGAGCAGGATGATGTTCGACTTCTGCAGCTCGACGTCGCTGGCCGCGGTCGCGCCGACCTGGATGCGCTTGTAGTGGTTGTAGACCGCCACGGAGAGGACCTTCTTGGCCTCCTCCTGGCCGATCACGTAGTCGTTGAGGAACTCGTAGATCTCCCGCGGCTTCGGCAGCTCGTCGAACTTCAGCTCGCTGGTCTCGGAGAGCTCCTCCTCGATGATCTCGTTGCAGAGGTCGATGCACTCGTCGCAGATGTAGACGCCTGGCCCGGCGATCAGCTTCTTGACCTGCTTTTGGGACTTGCCGCAGAAGGAGCACTTCAACAGGTCGCCACCGTCTCCGAACTTGGCCATCTGCTCAAGTCTCCCCGTGCGGTGTCCCGCTTGTGCTCGCTGGAGGGTACGCGCCAGTCGTGACCGACCGCCAGCGCTACCCCCGGACCGTCAGCGACCCCCGTTGGCGGCCGCGGCGACCAGTTCGTCGGCCGTTCGCCGGCTCTCGATGATGTCGTCGATGAGCCCGTACGCCTTTGCTTCCTCCGCCGTCATGATGAAGTCCCGGTCGGTGTCGCGCGAGACCTTGTCCACCGACTGGCCGGTGTGCGTCGCCAGGATCTCGTCGAGCATGCGCCGCATGCGCAGGATCTCCCTGGCCTGGATCTCGATGTCGACGCTCTGGCCCTCGGCGCCGCCGGAGGGCTGGTGGATCAGGATGCGGGAGTGCGGCAGGCCGAAGCGCTTGCCCTTGGTGCCGGCGGCCAGCAGCACCGCGGCCGCCGAGGCGGCCTGGCCCATGCAGATGGTGACCATGTCCGGCTTGATGTACTGCATCGTGTCGTAGACCGCCAGCAGTGAAGTTACCGAGCCGCCCGGCGAGTTGATGTAGAGGTTGATGTCCCGCTCCGGGTCCTCGCTCTCGAGGTGGAGCAGCTGGGCCATCACCAGGTTCGCGACGGTGTCGTCCAGGGGGGTGCCGAGGAAGACGATGCGCTCCTTGAGGAGCCGCGAGTAGATGTCGAACGAGCGTTCCCCACGGCTGGTCTGCTCGACGACGACCGGAACGAGGTAGTCGGAGACTGGCTGCATCGTCGCTACTCCTTGAGCTTGCACCTGGAGCCTCGAAGCCTTAGGACTCTCGAGCGTCCTGTGACGCTTCGGTGGTGGTCACCGACCCGGTCTCCCCCGCCTCGGTCGATTGTCCGGACGCAGCCGCCGCCTCCGCTGGGTTGCCCACCTCCGCATGGTCGACCAGGAACGCGAGCGCCTTGCTACGCAGGATATCACCGCGGATGACGGCGCTGTCCCTGCCGCCGAGGGCCTTGGCGACTTCCGCCGGGTCGCGTCCGACCCGCTGGGCCTGGCGCTCGATCTCGGCCTGGACCTCCTCCCCGCTGGCCTCCATGCCCTCGGCGGCGGCCACCGCCTCGAGCACCAGCTGGGCCTTGACGGCCCGCTCGGACTGGGCGCGCAGGTCCGCCTCGAGCTGCTCCCTGGTCGTCCCGGTCGCCTCGAGGTACTGGTCGAGGGTGGTCCGCATCAGCGCGAGCTGCTGGGCGAACCGGGTGGTGCGGAACTCCAGCTCGTCGCGGACCAGCGAATCGGGCAGGGGCACCTCGACCTGCTCGAGGTAGGCCTCGAGCACGCGCGTCTCCAGCTCGTTGGCGACCTGCTCGGCGGCGGCCTTGCCGAGGCGCTCGCGCAGGTCGTCCTTGAGCTCCTCGAGGGTGTCGAACTCGCTGGCCTCCTGGGCGAAGTCGTCGTCGAGCTTGGGCAGCACCTTGGTCTTGGTCTCCTTGACCAGGACCTGGAAGGTGATGCTCTGACCGGCCAGCTCCTCGCCGAAGCGGTCGGGCAGGGTGACGGTGAAGCGCAGGATGTCGCCCCGGCGGGTGCCCTCCAGCTCCTTGTCCAGCTCCTCGACCAGGCCGCCCGAGCCGACCTCGTAGAGGAAGTCGCCGCGCGACAGCTCCGGCACCTCGACGGTGTGCCTGGTGGCGCGCAGGTCGATCTGGGCGTAGTCACCCTCGGCCAGCGGCCGACCGATCACCTCGAGCTGCGCGACGCGCTCGCGCAGGCGGTCGAGCTGGCCGTCGACCATCTCGTCGGTGACCTCGATCGCCGGGCGCTCCACCGCGACGCCCCGGTAGCTGGGCAGGTCGAGCTCCGGCTTGACCTCGACCGTGGCCGAGAACTCGAGCGGGGAGCCCTCCTCCCAGTTCGGCGGGTCGACCTTGCCGCGGGTCAGCGGGCGGACGCCGTGCTCCTCGATCGCGCGGGCGTAGAACTCGGGCACCGCCTCGTGCTCGATCGCCTCGGCGACCAGCGCGTCGCGGCCGATGCGGGCCTCGATCACGCGGCGTGGCACCTTCCCCTTGCGGAAGCCGGGAACGCGCACCTCGTTGGCCAGCCGCCGCGCCGTGCGGTCGATCGCGGAGGCGAGCTCGTCGGGCTCCACGACGACGTTGATCCGCAGCTTGGTGGGCTCGACGGGCTCGACGGTGCTACGCACGGATGCCTCCGGTGGGCGGGTGGGTCGGGTCGCGCTGGTGCTGGTCTGGAGGCCGGCCCTACGGGCGCGGCGGGAGAAGCTCGCAAGACGGGCAGGCGCGGGTCAGTATACGCTCGGCCCCTGTCACCGCCCCGCAGGCCGCGGGAGCCGCTGCCGGGCCGGCGCCCCGGCCGAACCGCCCAGCGCCCTGGTGCGAAGGATCTGGTGGGGACTCCCCAATTCCGGGCGGCGGCTCAGTGCGACGGCGAACTCGCGGGCCGCCGCCTTTCCACAGAAGCGGCTGGTGGCCTTCCGCCGCTCGATGCGGCTACGGGCCACCTCCCTACCGCCGGTCAGGTCCCGAGGAGCTGGCTGGCGAGGGCCGAGCCGAGCCGGTCGGCGGCGGAGCGGTCGAGCAGGTTGCCGGCGGCGTCGGTGACGTGGAACAGGTCGTCGGCCTGCCCGCCGTCGCCGCCGACGCGCGCCAGGCGGACGTCGACGTGCTGCCTGGCCAGTTCCAAGAGCAGCTCGTAGAGCAGGCCGGGGCGGTCGGGGGCGCGCACCTGCACGACGCTGTGCCAGGGCGAGGCGTCGGCGTCGACCCGGACCAGCACCGGACCGGCCGCCGCGCCGCGACGTGACGGTGCGAGCCGCTCGCCGGCGACCGAGCGGCGCAGGGCGTCCTCGACCTGCTCGGGCGGGGCCGTCCCGGTCACGTGGAAGACGTCGACGACCAGCCCGTCCGGCCAGGTCGACGCATGCGCCCGCGCGACGTCCATGCCGCTGGCCGCCAGCGCCCCGGCGAGCCGTGCGAGCAGGCCAGGCCGGTCGCGCGCGACCACGTCCACCCGCCAGGCGCCGGCGCCCTCCCCCACCAGCGCCACGCGCAGCTCGTGCCGGTCCGGCGGCGGGTCGGCCATGGCGAGGTGGCCGGCGATCACCTCCGGCGGCTGGGCCAGCAGGTAGCGGCGAGGGGCGCTGGCGAGCCAGGCGCGCGCGTCGTGGGGCGGCTGGCCGTTGGCGGCCCGCTCGGCCTCGGCGCGGCGCCGGCGCAGAAGGTTCTCCGCCTTCCGGTCGGTCAGGCCCGGCTCGGCCAGGGCGGCGAGCACCACCCGCAACAGCTCGTCGAGCAGCCCGCGGCGCCAGCCCTCCCACTCGCCCTGCTCGCCCCGCTCGGCGAGGGCGAGCAGGTAGGCGGCGCGCGCCTGCTCGGCGCTGCCGAGCCGCGCCGCCAGGTTCAGCACCTGCTCCTCGTCGTGGGAGTCGAGGTGGACCGCCGCCTCCGCCAGGTCGCCTTCCTCGCCGACCAGGGCGGCGACCGCCTCCTCGTCGCGGGCGCCGAGGCCCAGCCGCGCGGCCGTCCGCCGGGCCAGCGCCACCCCGGCCCGCGCCGAGCCACTCCGCGCCACCGCCCGGATCAGGCCGGCGAGCAGCAGGTTGTCCGGGCGCTGCAACGCCAGCCAGACGGAGGCGGCCGCCGCGTCGTGGCCGGGGGCCGCCAGCCGGGCCAGCGCGGTCACTTGGTGCCAGGGCGCGTCACCGCGTCGGTCGGGCCGCCCCAGGCGGGCCCGGGCCACCTCGGGCAGGTAGCGGGACAGCAGCCCGGTCCCCTCCAGGAAGGCCCAGGAGGCGTCGCCGCCCCAGCGCAGCAGCGCCTGCAGCTCCGCCAGCAGCGGTGGCGACCATGCCACCGGCTCGCTGCCGCCCTCGGAGAGCCAGGCGAGCAGGCGCGGCCCCGGCCGCGCCCCGCTCGCCAGCCGGGCGGCGCGAAGCCCGAGCAGCGCCCGCGTCCCGGGCGACGGCTCCCCGCTGAGGTCGAGGACGCCGCCGCGGACCACCAGCTCGCCCGGGGGGCCGGAGGGGTCGAGGGACGACGGCGCCGCCCTCGGGTGGCGGGCGAGGCGCCAGCGCAGCAGCGGCGGCGTGACGAATGTGGTGGCGACCACCACGAGCAGCAAGGTGCTGAAGGCGTCGCGGTCGATCACCCCGAGGCGCAGGCCGATGCTCGCGAACACCAGGCCGACCTCGCCGCGCGGCAGCATGCCGAAGCCCACCAGAGCCAGGTCCATACCCCTGCCGGCGACCAGGCCGGCGAGCACCTTGCCGACCACCGCGGCGGCGAGCAGCAGCCCGGCGAGGGCGAGCGCGCGCGGCCGCAGCAGCGCCGCCGGCTCGGCGTCGATGCCGATCTGCAGGAAGAACACGGGCACGAAGACGTGCGCGATCGGCGCCAGGCTGGCGCCGATCGTGGTGCTGGCGCGGCTGCGCGCCAGCACCACGCCGGCGACGAAGGCGCCGACGATCGGGGCGAGCCGGACCAACTCGGCCAGGCGCGCGAACGCGAGCGTGAAGGCGAGGGCCAGCGCGATCAGGGTGCCGTCCGAGCGGGCCAGCCGCTCGATCCAGGCAAACAGCAGCGGCGCCAGGCGCACGCCCACGACCACCCCGACGACCAGGAAGCCGACCGCCGCGCCGACCACCGGCAGCATCCCGGGAAGGTCGACCGAGCCACCGGCGACCAACCGCACCATCACCGCCAGGATCATCAGCCCGATGACGTCGTCGGCGACGGCGGCGCCGAGCACCGTGCGGGCCTCCGCCCGCGACAGCGCCCCCAGGTCGCCGAAGACCCTGGCGGTGACGCCGACGCTGGTGGCGGTCAGCGCCGCGCCCATGAACAGCTCGACGTGGTGGCCGTGGCCGGCCAGCCCGGTGAGGCGCAGGCCGAGGTAGCCGAGGGCGAACGGCAGCGCCACCCCGACGGCCGCCACCGAGAGCGCCGACCGCCCCACGCGCAGCAGCTCGGTCAGCTCGGTCTCGAGTCCGACCTGGAGCAGCAGCAACAGCACGCCCAGCTCGCCGAGGACCGCGAGGACCTGGTCGCCGCCGACCAGCCCGAGGACGGACGGACCGATCAGCACGCCGACGACCAGCTCGCCGAGCACGGCGGGCTGGCCGAGGCGCTCCGACAGCTCGGCACCCACCTTCGCTGCGACCAGGACGACCAGGACGTGCAGCAGGACGGTGCCGACATCCAAGGGGCGAGTCTCCTCCCAGCCGACCGCTTCCACCGGCTTCGGCGAGGCTACTGCTCGGGCGTGGCGTCCCCGTTTCGCGCCTGTGTCCGGCGCGTTTCCTGCGGCCTGGGCGGGTCGGGCTGGTGGCCGGCCCACTCCGGGTCGTGCGGCAGCAGCACGTAGCCCTTCCCCTGCACGTTGCGGATCTCGAGGCCCAACGGGGCGAGGCGGCGCCGCAGGCGCAGGATGTGGACCCGCACCGAGGTCGGGTCGGGCGGGTCGTCGGGCCACACCTGGCGGATCAGCTCCTCGAGCGCCACGATGCCGCCGAACCGGTCGGCGAGGGCCTGGAAGAGGCGCCGTACCGTCGGCGACAGCCATACCGAGTGGCCGCGGTAGGTCAGCTTCCCGTCCTCGCTGACGGTCATGGGGACGCGGGCGCGGTGCCGCGCCGAGCGCCGCTCGAGCGCCAGGATCCGCGCCCGGACGTCCTGGTCGTCGGCTGGCAGGCGGACCCAGTCCTGCAGGCAGTCGCTGTCCTCGGGCGGCGGCGCCTCCGGCGCCACCAGCAGCAGCCGCGGGACCCCGACCGCCGACAGGCGCTCGAGGTCCGCGGCATGGTCCGGCCACAGCACCAGAACGACGTCCACAGGCGTCGCCGCCAGCCAGAATCAGTGCCTAGCGGCGAGCAGCAGGAGCAGCAGGAGCAACGCGGGCAGGAGCAGGAAGCGGAAACCTCCTTCCCGTAGCAGCCGCCCGAGCGGCGCCGACGGGCGCAGCCCGGCGCTCGTGCGCCCGGTGCGTGCCGCCCGCATCCCGGTCACCGTCAGGGCAGCGCACAGCCCCAGCGCCACCAGGTAGGCCCAGTCCGGGGCGCTCGCCGCGGCGAGCGCCCCGAGGGCGGCCAGGAACACCAGTGGGGTCGCCAGGCGCAGCAGCAGCCCCTTGGCGTAGCGCGGATGGGCACCGCGGAGGTGGCCCATCCGCGCCGTGAACGACCCCGGCAGGCGGGTGCCGCACAGCTCGCAGCGGTCGGGCCCGCCGGTTGCGCCTGCCGGCTTCGCCCTCGCCTTAGCCTTCGCGGCCACCGCAGTCGCCTCCTCTCTTCTCAGGCCGGGGCCGTGACCCCGCCGCCGACGGTCGTGGGGACGCCCTCGTCGACGTCGGTGTAGGCGGGCGCGCCCATCTCCGGCACGTCGAGGCCGGCCAGCTCGTCCTCGGGCTTGGAGCGGATGCCCTGGAGCCGGTCCTGCACCTTGAAGAACAGCCAGCCGCCGCCGAAGGCCCACACCACGATCACCGCGCAGCCGACCAGCTCGGCGACCAGCTGCCCGGCGTCGCCGTAGAACAGGCCCTTGACGGTGCCGTCCACCCCGTTCCAGCCAGCCCCGTAGGTGCCGTCGGCGAACAGGCCGAGCCCGATCAGGCCCCAGAGGCCGCAAGTGCCGTGGACCGAGACCGCCCCGACCGGGTCGTCGACCCGGCGCCGCTCGATGAATAGGATCGACTCGATCACCAGCACGCCGGCCACCGCGCCGATGATCAGCGCGCCCGAAGGGGAGACGAAGCCGGAGGGCGCGGTGATCGCCACCAGCCCGGCGAGCATGCCGTTGGCGGACATGCCCGGGTCGGGCTTCTTGAACGGCGCCCGGTTCCAGGCCCAGAACATCGCCGCGACCGCGCCCGCCGCCGAGGCGAGCATGGTGTTCACCGCCACCACCGAGATGCGCAGGTCGGTGGCTGCCAGGGTGGAGCCTGGGTTGAAGCCGAACCAGCCGAACGCCAGGATGAACGTGCCCAGCAGCGCCATCGTCAGGTTGTGCGGTGCCAGCAGGTTCGCGCTGCCGTCCTTGTTGAACTTGCCGAGCCGTGGCCCGATGACCATGGCTCCGGCCAGGCCGGTGAAGCCGCCGATGGCATGGACCACCCCGGAGCCGGCGAAGTCGACGTAGCCGTGCCCGAGGCTCGCCTTGGAGCCGAGCTGGGCGAGCCAGCCGCCGCCCCAGGCCCACATGCCGAAGAGCGGGTAGATGACGATCGACATCCAGAAGCCGTAGACGACGAACGCGGAGAACTTCCAGCGTTCGGCCATCGCCCCGGTCACGATCGTCGCGGCGGTGTCCATGAACACCAGGTTGAACAGGAAGTGGGCCATCACCCCGACGTCGTAGATGCCGTTGAAGGCGAAGCCCTTGGTGCCGAACAGCCCCCAGTCACCGAGGTGGAACGCGCCGGTGAGCGGGTTGGTGCCGCCGAGGTTGGCGATGTGGCCGACGCCGCCGAACATCAGCGCGTAGCCGGCGAACCAGAAGCCGAGGATGCCGATCCCGTAGATCATGAAGTTGGTCATCATCACGTGGGCGGCGTTCTTCCTGCGGCAGAAGCCGGTCTCCACCAGCGCGAAGCCGGCCTGCATGAACATCACCAGGAAGCCGGCGACCAGCGTCCAGGTGAAGTTGATGGCGATCTTGTTCTTGCCGGCGGCGTCGCTGACCGGGGTCGCCTGGTCGACCCCGATGTCGGACGAAGCGCCGGTGACGTCGCCGCAGGGATCGCCGGCGGCCGCGCCCGAGGCGACCTTGCCGCCACACGGCGGAGGGCTTTCCTGGGCCTGGGCCGCACTCGCCCACAGGCCGAGCAACGCCACCACGACCACGGTGAGCAACAGGGCACCACGCATCCGTGCAAGCACGACCGTCGTCCTCCTCCTCGTTGGTGCGGCTGGAGCTGGCCGGCTCGCCGATGAGGGCCGCGGTCACGGTAGGAAGGCTTCGTTGCGAGCGGGTGAGCTGCCTGTTACGGGTCCGCGCCTGGCTTGTTTCCGGTTTGTATCGTCACGTCGGCAGTACCCTTCGGAGGGGACGGCGCGAGCGTGGAGGAGTCACCATGAACGCTGAGGACCTCGCGGCGACGGCCAGGGCACTGGTCGCGCCCGGCAAGGGCATCCTGGCCGCCGACGAGAGCTCGGGGACGATCGCCAAGCGCTTCCGGTCCATCCAGGTCGAGTCCACCGAGGAGCACCGCCGCGCCTACCGCGAGCTGCTGTTCACCACCAAGGGCGCCAGCGAGTTCGTCAGCGGCGTGATCCTGTTCGACGAGACCATCCGGCAGCGGGCGGACGACGGCACCCCGCTCGCCGAGGTGCTGCGCGGCCAGGGCATCATCCCCGGCGTCAAGGTCGACAAGGGCGCCAAGCCGCTGGCCGGCTTCGAGGGCGAGAAGGTCACCGAGGGCCTGGACGGCCTGCGCGACCGCCTGGCCTCCTACCGCGACCTCGGCGCCAGGTTCACCAAGTGGCGCGCGGTCGTCGCCATCGGCCCGGGCGTCCCGACCGGCGGCTGCATCGCCGCCAACGCCGAGGCGCTGGCCCGCTTCGCCGCCCTGTCGCAGGAGGCCGGGCTGGTGCCGATCGTCGAGCCCGAGGTGCTGATGGACGGCGACCACACCATCGAGCGCTGCCACCAGGCGACGGCCGAGACGCTCGCCGGCGTGTTCGCGGCGCTGCACGGCCACCGGGTCCAGCTGGGCGGCATGCTGCTCAAGCCGAACATGGTCCTGTCCGGCAGCGACTGCCCCACCCAGGCCGGCGTGCGCGAGGTCGCCGCGGCCACCGTCGCGGTGCTGCGCGACCACGTGCCCGCGTCGGTGCCCGGCATCGTGTTCCTGTCCGGCGGCCAGAGCGACGAGCTGGCCACCGCCCACCTCGACGCGATGAACCGCCTCGAAAGGCAGCCGTGGCAGCTCAGCTTCTCCTACGGCCGCGCGCTGCAGGCCCCCGCCCTCAAGGCGTGGAAGGGCGAGCCGGCCAACGCCGCCCAGGCGCAGCAGGCCTTCTACCACCGCGCCAAGCTCAACGGCGCCGCCCGCTTCGGCCGCTACACCCCGGACATGGAGGCCGCGAGCTGACCCTCGCCGGGGTGGCACGACGCGTTCGGCGTGCACACCCGACCGATCACGCTCGAACGGCCGCCCAAGGTCGTCTACCCTAGGGCCGGCACGACCCTCACCCGTACGTACGGGCGAAACACGCAGGGTCTGCCAACGGGACGTGGCGCAGCTTGGTCAGCGCACCTGCTTTGGGAGCAGGGGGTCGCCGGTTCAAATCCGGCCGTCCCGACCACTAGCAGCATCCGCCCAGCTCAGCGGCCAGGCGGCTACACGCCGACCTGGTCGGCCAGTTCCTGGCCGGCGGCGTGCAGCGACACCGCCCAGGTCTGCAACCCCACGATGCCGTCGGCGGCCACCCCGCCCCAGCCCTGGAAG
>DASUZB010000064.1:0-6149 GCA_036377075.1 Actinomycetes bacterium
CGCCAGCCGCGCCACCCCACCCCCACCCGCCGGCGGGTCGGCCCCCGCCGCGTCCTCGCCGACCAGCACCCCGCTGCCCCGCGCGGCCACCACCAGCCCCGCCTGCAGGCACGCCTCCGCCAGCCACGCCAACTCCACCCCGACGCCCTCCACCACCGCCACCGCCGCGGCGCCGCGCCCGCCCGGCCGGGCCCGGGCCAGCAGGTCGCGGACCGCGACGCGCAGCAGCTCGCGGCGCTTGAAGCGGCGCAGCGCGTCCCACGCCGCGGCGGCGTCGTCGTGGCGGCCCACCACCGCCACCGCCTCGGCCACCAACCCCGCCCGCGACCGCCGCCCCGTGAAGGCGCGGCCGTCGACCAGCCGGTCCGCCTCCTCGGGGTGGGCGGCCAGCCAGGCGCCGAGCGAGCGGCTGGCGGCGACCACGGCGACCAGGCGCCGGCGGAAGCCGCGGCGGCGCCGCAGCGCGGCGGCGAAGCCCTCGGGGTCCGGGTGGCGCTCGGCGATCGCGGCGAGGGCGCGTGCGGCCAGGTCGGGGTGGGCGCTGGCGGCCACCTCGGCGAGCAGCCGGCGGCCGCCGAGCGCGGCCGCGGGCGGCCAGGCGCCCAGGCGGGTCAGCGCGGCCGCGCTCGCCTCCGGCTGCTCGAAGCCGTGGCGGGCCAGGACCGACGGAGTGGCCTGCGCGGGATCGGGGACCACGGCACCTCACCGGTCGGGACGCCGACGCCCTGCATGGTACGAGGCTCGCGGCTCGCCGGTGGCGGCGGCCACGAGACGCTACCGGGTGGGGCTGCCCGACCTGGTCCACCTATCAGATCCCGAGCCGCCGCCGGCGCGACGAGGCTCGAGGAGCCGCCGGGCGAGGCGGCGGCGGAGCAGGCGAACCCACCACGACCAGCGCGCCGGACGGAGGACCCTGCCGGAGACCGCCAGCTCGGCCCGGTCGAGCAGGTCCTCAAGCACGGCATCGTGGAGCGGCCTGACGACCAGCAGCCAGCTCAGCAGCGTCCTGAGCCCCCTTGGCCGTCCTACCAGGACGTGGCGGAGCTCGACCACGCCCTCGCGGTCGTCCACCTCGAAGCGATGGGTACCGTCCAGGCCCATCCGCTCGCTGAAGCGGAAGACGACCAGGCGGCCGGGGACGTACTCCTCCACCGTGTAGCGAACGGAACCGTGACCGCCGCGTGCTCCCACGCCGAGGGGCCGGTCGAAGCGGAGCGGCAGACCCGGCCAGCGGCCCGCCGGCCAGAGCCGGTCCCCAGGACCGGCGAGCCCGTCCAGCAGGGTCCCGACCTGGTCGGCGGTGGCGGGCAGGATCCGTTCGTGGACGTTGCGGATCTCCATTGGTGCGGTCACCTCGCGGCTTCCTGCGGCGGCATCGCCGTTCCATACGGCGGCGTACGGATTGACTATACGGTACCGTATGGTGCGTGACCAGACCCGTCTCAGGCGCCGCGGCGGCGCCGGCGCCGCCGCGGCGGCGGCTGCGCCGCTCGGACTGGGCCGCGGCCGCCCTCGCCGCGATCCGCGAGGGCGGCGTCGCCGCCGTGGTGGTCGAGGGGCTGGCCGAGCGCCTCGGCGCGACCAAGGGAAGCTTCTACTGGCACTTCAAGGACCGCGACGAACTGGTGACGGCGGCCCTGGAGCGCTGGGAGCGGCAGGAGACGGACGACGTGATCGAGCGCCTGCGCGCCATCGCCGACCCCGGCGAGCGCCTGCGCCGGCTCTTCGAGCTGGCGTTCGGCGACCACCCGGGCGGCGACACCAACGTCGCCCTGCTGGCCGACGCCGCCAACCCGCTGGTCTCCCCCGCGCTCCGCCGGGTGACGCAGCGGCGCCTCGACTTCCTCACCAGCGCCTTCGCCGAGACCGGCCTCACCCCACCGGCGGCGAGGCACCATGCCCTGCTCGCCTATACCGCCTACGTCGGCTACTTCGAGCTGCGCCGGGCCGCCCCATCAGCCACGCCGACCGGCCCCGATGCCCGGGCGTACCTTGACCACCTGCTCCACGTCGTGGCCCCGCCCAGCGCGCCGCTCCCCCGCGAGCGCGACCAGGCCGGGCGTTAGGCCCTACCGGTGATGGCCTCCAGGGCCTCTGGCGGGCCGGTCAGGTCCAGCGCCACGAGCGGACGACGCGGTCCTGGGCGGAGGTCACCGAGGGGAAGGCGCCCGCCTCGGCGGTGAGCGTCACCAGGTAGAGGTCGCCCTGGTGGTAGCAGGCGACCTGGCGGGCGTGCAGGCGGCCGCCGCCGGTGGTCAGGAGGTAGTCGGCGGCGACGGCGGGCTCGCCGGCCAGGGTGAGCCAGCGGGCGTGGCCGACCAGACGGGCGCCGGCATCGAGCCGCCGCACGGCGGCGCCGGGAAGCGCCGCGAGCGGCGGTGGCGTGCCGATGGCGCCGGCCCGCACCACGCTCAGGTTCGCGCCGAGGCCGCCGGAGGCGGGGCCGACCAGCACCACGTCCGGCCTCGCCCCGGGGAACCGCGGGGCGAGCCCCCGGGTCCCGTCGCGCCACCCGGCGGGCGGCGCGAAGCCGTACGCCGGCCGGGCGCGCCCCGGCCCGCCGCCGGCCGTCGCCGCCGGCGGCCTCGCACCCGGTTCCCGTGACCCACCCGGCCAGGCCGACGCTGCCGCCAGCATCGCCAGGACGACGGCCAGGCCGAGCAGGCCGGCCCTGACGGCCGGACGGTCCCGCCAGCCACCGACCGGTGCCCCGCCCGCCGGCGGCGGCCACCCTCGACGAGGCTGCACCGCGTCCCAGGGCTCGCTCGCCGGCTGCTCGTCCCACCGCTGATCGGGGTCGTCGTCCCAGCCGAGCAGCGCGTCCCAGGAATCGGTGGGCTGGCCGGGTTGCCGGCCGGCCGGCGGCTGGGGGTTACCGCCGGCCGGGCTCGGCCCGCCGGCGCCAATCCCCGCGGGGTCGGGTGGGGTACCACGCGGCTCGCCGGACATGGGCGCATCCTCGGCCCGGCCGGAGGCCGGCACAACCCACCCCGCCGATTCTGTGGAAAACCGGCGGGCGGCCGGGACCCTACGGGAAGCGGATCCGCTCCACCCAGACCAGCTCGTCGGCGACCAGGGGATCCATCAGCTCCTCGACCTCGGCGACCCGGCCGCCCGGGATGGCCACGGCGAACAGCTCCTGGCCGGCCCACTCCCAGCGGAGGCCGAGCCCGTCGAGCTCGGCGAGCAGCTGGTTGCAGCGGGCGAGCTGCTCGTCGTCGCGCGGCATCGGCGTCACCCGCATGGTCGCGTGGCTGGACGCCACCGTGACCGCCTGGACCACCGCCTCGCGCTCGCCTTCGGGGGCGACCCGTACCCGGTCGCCGAGCACCAGCTGGCCGAGGAACGGGACCACCGCCACCTCGAACTCGCCCGTGCCGGCCTCGCGGCACGGCAGCGCCTCCCAGCGCCCCGACCAGACGTCGAGCTCGTCGACGTCACGCGCCAGCACCACCGGGCCGGGATGCTCCCAGGTGCGGTCGTCGTGCGCGAACGGCTCGGGCCACGGGTCGTCCGTGGCGAGCAGCGGCTGGGCGCGGTGGAACTCGCTCGCCGGGTCGTCCGGGAAGCGGCCCCGCCGGTCCGGCAGGAGCACCTGCAGCATCGGGAACTCGTCCTGGTACCAGTCGATCGCCATGCCGAAGTAGGGCGCGTACCACTCCGGCCGCACCTCGGCGAGCCGCACCTGCTGCTCGCTGAGCACGCCGCCGTAGGTCGCGCCGGCCGCGAACCGCTCCCCCTTGAGCACCCGCTCGGCCATCAGGGTCAGCAGCAGCGTCGCCTGGTTGCCGTCGATGCCGAACATCGCCAGCTCGGGTTGGCCGAACGAGGTCCACAGGCCGATCGTGTAGGTCCAGGGCGGGTGCAGCGGATCGCCCACCACCATCTGCACGTGCCAGCCGTAGCGCTCCACGTTGGCCCGTACCGGTCCGAGCCGGTCCGCCATCGACGGGTCGAGGTCGGGCAGTGGCAGGTGCCGCTCACCAGCGCGCCACCACAGCAGCCTCGTCAGCGGCGCTCTCACCATGGCCCCTCCGGGGTGTCGTGCGTGCCGGGGTCACAGCAGCGGCAGGTAGCGATCACGCTCGAACGGCGAGACGTAGCGCTGGTACTGCTGCCAGTCGCGGTGCTTGTTGCGCAGGAAGTACTCGAAGACGTGCTCGCCGAGCGCCTCGGCGACCAGCTCGGACGATTCCATCGCGTTGAGCGCCTGGTGCAGGTCGACCGGGAGCGGGCGGATCCCGGCCGCGCGGCGCTCCGCGTCGGTCATCTCGGCGATGTTGTCGCCGGCCTCCGGCGGCAGCTCGTAGGAATCCTCGACGCCGCGCATCCCGGCCGCCAGCATCACCGCGAACGCCAGGTAGGGGTTGCAGGACGGGTCGGGCAGGCGCACCTCGACGCCGACCCGGTCGGAGCGGTAGCCGCCGACCCTGACCATCGCCGAGCGGTTGCGCTGCGCCCAGCACACCCAGGTGGGGGCGTCGTAGCCGGGCACGAGCCGCTTGTAGGAGTTGATCCACTGGTTGGTCACCGCGATGTACTCGTGCGCGTGCACCAGCAGGCCGGCGATGAACCCGCGGGCGACCTTGGAGAGGTTGGCCTCCTGCCCGGCGTCGTAGAAGGCGTTGCGGTCGCCCTCGTAGAGGGACAGGTGGGTGTCCATGCCGGAGCCGGCCGTGCCCTCGAACGGCTTGGGCATGAAGGTGGCGTGCAGCCCCGCCTCGAGCGCGGCCTCCTTGACCACCAGCCGGGAGCTCATGACGTTGTCGGCCATGGTCAGCGCGTCAGCCTCGCGCAGGTCGATCTCGTGCTGGCTGGGCGCGATCTCGTGGTGGGACTGCATCACCGAGATGCCCATGCGCTCCAGCATGCCGATCGCCACCTGCCGGAAGTCCTTCGACAGGTCCAGCGCCGTCTGGTCGAAGTACGACCCCCGGTCCAGCGGCCGGGCGGAGTCCGGGTCGGAGAAGACGAAGAACTCCAGCTCGGGCGCGGCGTACACGGTGAAGCCCCTGCCCGCCGCCCGCTCCAGGTTGCGGCGCAGCACCCAGCGGGGGTCGCCGTCGAACGGCTCGCCCTCCGGGGTGAGCACGTCGCAGAACATGCGCGCCACGCCGCCGTCCGGGCCGCGCCCCGGCAGCACCTGGAAGGTGCCCGCGTCGGGCTTGGCCACCATGTCGGCCTCCTGCACCCGCGCGAAGCCCTCGATCGCCGAGCCGTCGAAGTCCACCCCGCGGTCGAACGCCTCCTCCAGCTCGGCGGGGGTGATCGCGAACGACTTCAGGAACCCGAGGACGTCGGTGAACCACAGGCGGATGAAGCGGACGTCCTGGTCCTCGACCTTGCGCAGGACGTACTCCCGCTGCTTGTCCATGCTCGGATCTCTCGGCAGTCGAGGGGCAGCCGCGCGTGCCCGTCGGATGGTGGATGGCCTGGTCATGCTACCTCGGCGTGACTGGTGCCGCTGCTATCTTGGGCATGGCGACGAGGCCGACGGGTGAGGAGGTGCCCTGGTGGAACGGCTGCGGCTGGCCGGAGCCCAGATCAACCCGGTGGTCGGGGATCTCGACGGCAACGCCGAGCGCATCATGGCCGCCTACGCCGAGGCGGTGCGGCACAACGCCCACCTGGCGGTCTTCACCGAGCTGACGGTCACCGGCTACCCGCCCGAGGACCTCGTCTTCAAGCCGTCGTTCCTCGCCGCCAGCCGCGCCACCCTGCAACGCATCGCCCGCGAGGTCGACGACACCGCCGCCCTGGTCGGCTTCGTCGACCCGACCCCCGCCGGCCCGACCAACGCGGCCGCCCTCTGCGCCCAGGGCCGGGTGCTCGGCATCTACCGCAAGGTCCTGCTGCCCAACTACAGCGTGTTCGACGAGGAGCGCTACTTCGTCCCCGGCGACGAGCTGCTGCTGGCCTCCTTCGGCGGCGTCCAGGTGGCGGTCACCATCTGCGAGGACCTGTGGTTCCCCTGGGGGCCGATGGCGGCGGCGGCCGCCGCCGGCGCCGAGGTGGTGGTCAGCCTCAACGCCTCCCCCTACCGGCTGGAGAAGGGCGACCGGCTCCACCCCATGCTGGCCACCCGGGCCGCCGACCACGGCGCCCACCTGTTCTACGTCGCCCAGGTCGGCGGCCAGGACGAGCTGGTC
>DASUZB010000065.1:0-28951 GCA_036377075.1 Actinomycetes bacterium
GGCCAGGGCCGTGCTGGCTCGAGGGGTTGGCGGCCGGCCGCTCCAGGAACGGCAGCATGGCGGCCAGCGCCTCCGGCCGGAGCGGGGCGCTGGCTGCGTAGTCGAGGTAGGGCATGCCCCGAGTATGCCAACGCCGCGCACGAAGGGCGACCGCGCGCCCAGCGTGGCGGACCCCTGCGCCGCGCCGGCGCCGCTCACGGCGCCGGCGGGTCCGCGATGCCGGTGCGCCCCGGCGCCGCTACGGAGGGCCGCCGCCCAAGGTCGTCGGCGGGACCGGAGGGCCGGGGCCGCCGCCACCACCGCCGTGGCCGGGGCCGGTGATCGGCGGGCCGCCGGGGAAGCCGGGCGGCAGGGTGAAGCTCGGGAACGGCGGGTTGGTGGTCGACGGCGGCGGTGGCGGCAGCACGGTGAAGCTGAGCTGGTCGGGCGGGCGCTGCCAGTCCTCCCCGGGGGTATTCGCCAGCACCTCGCTGGTGAAGTCGCGCCAGATGCGCGCGGGGAAGGAGCCGCCGGTGACGCGGCCCACCCCCTCGATGTTGCGCATCGGCAGCTCCCGTTGGGGGTAGCCCATCCAGACGGCGGTGGCGAGGTTGGGCGTGTAGCCGACGAACCAGGCGTCGCGGTAGTCCTGGGTGGTGCCGGTCTTGCCGGCGGCCGGGCGACCGATCTGGGCGGCCACCGCGGTGCCGTTGGAGATCACGCCCTTGAGGACGTCGTTGACCTCCCAGGCGAGCGCCGGCTGGATGCGCTGCTCGCCCGCCTCGTTGCTGTCGTTGAACACTTCCTTGCCGTGGTAGAGGACCCGGTTGACGAACCGCGGCTTGTGGTACACGCCCATGTTCGCGAAGGTCGCGTAGGCCCCGACCATGTCGATCGGGACCACGTTGGCGGAGCCGAGCGCGATCGACGGCACGCGCTCCTGGTTCTTGAGCAGCGAGATGCCCAGCTTGTCGTGCGCCATCTCGACGACCTTGGCGGGGCAGAGCTGCTCCATCAGCCGGCCGTAGACGGCGTTGACCGAGTGCCAGGTGGCCACGCGCACCGGCATCAGGCCGCTGCCGCTGCCCTCGTAGTTGTTCACCGCCCAGGGCACGCCGCAGACCTCGCGCCTGGGCCAGCCGCTCGACTCCCACACCGAGTCGGGCGAGATGCCGTTGGCCATCGCCGCGGCGAGCACGAACGGCTTGAACGAGGAGCCGGCCTGCCGCTGCCCCTGCAGGGCGAGGTTGAACTGGTCCTTGGACCAGTTGCGGCCGCCGACGACGGCGCGCACCTCGCCGGTCTTCGGGAGCATCGAGACGATCGCCACGTCCGGCCCGCTCGCCGGGCGCCACCTGGCCGCGGCCCGCTCGGCCGCCGCCTGCACCGCCGGGTTGAGGGTGGTGTAGACGCGCAGGCCACCCTGGAAGAGGCGGCGGGAGCGCTCGGCCTCGGTGCGGCCCAGCCGCGGGTCGGCCAGCAGCTGCCGCTTCACCCCGTCCATGAACCACGGGTACTTGGTGGTGAACTCCCGCCTCTTGGCCACCCGCAGCGGCTCGATGCGGGCCTTGGCGGCCTGGTCGGGGCGGACCATGCCGAGCTGCACCATGCGGTCGAGCACGCTGTCACGCAGGCGCCTGGCCTCGTCCGGGTTCTGCCTCGGGTTGCCGGACTCCGGCGAGCGGATCACGCCGGCGAGGGTCGCCGCCTGGGCGAGGGTGAGGCTCCGCACCGGGCGGTTGAAGTAGCCGTAGCTGGCCGCCTGCACGCCGTAGTAGCCACTGCCGAAGTAGACCCGGTTGAGGTACTGCTCGAGGATCTGGCTCTTGCCGATGCGGCGTTCCAGCTCGGCGGCGAGGGCGGCCTCCTTGACCTTGCGGACCACCGAGCGCTCGCGCAGGTTGGGGTAGGCGTTGCGGACCAACTGCTGGGTGATCGTGCTGCCGCCCTGCTCCCGCGCGCCGCGGAAGATGTCGGTGAGCAGCGCGCGGAAGATGCTGCGCTGGTCGACCCCGTGGTGCTCGTAGAAGCGGGCGTCCTCGGCGGCGAGGACGGCGAACTGCACCAGCCGCGGCACCGCCGACAGGGGGACGACGATGCGGTCCTGGTCCGACTTGAGCACCGCGATGCGGTGGTTGTTGACGTCGTAGACCTCGGTCCGCTCGGCCTGCGGCAGCGGCTTCAGGTCGGCGAGGTCGGGCAGGCCCTTGCCGGCCGCCCGCACCGAGCCCGCCATCACGATGCCGGTCGGCAGCGCGGCGAAGCCGCCGAGCACCAACGCGAAGACGCAGGCGAGGGCGATCGGGCGGAACAGCGCGAAGGAGCCCCGGCGCGCGCGGTCCGGCGGCGCCGCCGCCGCCGAGACCACCGGCGCCAGCCGGCGCGCCAGCCGCCGGCCGAACAGGCGCACCCGCGCGGCCACGCGCCACAGGGCCGCGAGCAGCCCGTTGGCCGGCGGGGGCGTCGCCGCACCCGGCCCCCTCGCCGGCGGCCAGGCCGGCTCCTCGACGGCAGCCACCGCCGCCCAGGCCGCGCCCGGGTCGGCGGCGTCGCGCGCGGGGGCGCGCCGCGGGTCGGGCGGCCAGACCTGCGCGGCGCCGATCGCCGTGCCGTTGCTCCCCTGGCCGCCATCCCCGGCGGCGACGCTCACCGGTTCGCGGTCGGAGCGGCGCCACCACTCGGCCGCCGAGCCGTCGGCGGCGTCGCCGGCGCGCCCGGCCGGGTCGAACGGCCCGGTGGGGGCGGCGTGCCGGCCGCGGTACTCGGGACCTGGCTGGCCGCCCTCCGGGGTGGGCGGTGGCGCCCACCAGTCGTCCGGGTCGAGGGCGTCGCGCTGCTCCCCCGCCGGGCGGTCGCGCCCGGGGTCACCGCGCCAGCCGCCGGTCCCACCGCCGGAACCCTCCATGGCTCCTCTCCGTCCCGCGTCCTCGGGGGCCGTCCGGCCCGCCTCTGCTGCTATCGAACCCCGGCGGCCGGCCCGAGCTTCCCGGCGCCGCCTCCGCTGCGCGACGAACCCGTCGATCCCGCCGGCGGTCCTGCCGAGTACGCCGGCGCACCAGGCACCGGTGGCCGCCGCCGCCAGGGCCACGCGCGCCCAGGCGCGCGCCAGGGCCGATCCGACCGCCGCCGCCGCGCGGGCCAGGGCCCATCCGACCAGCCCGAGGAAGTCGACCGTCGCCTCGGCGGCCAGGCGCAGGGCGAGCCGCGCCGCCCGGTCCGCCTCCCCGGCGGCGGCGCGCCGCTCGGCGTCGGCCGCCTGGGCGGCCTGCTGGGCCTGGTCGGCGAGCTGGCGGGCACCCCGCAGCTCCGGCACCGGCACCTCGGCCAGCCCGGTCGCCCACGCGCCGAGCTGCGCGTCGGCGGCGCGCAGGCGCCGCGCCGCGCGCTGCCGCGGCCACACCTGCACGGCGCGCTGGCCCAGGTCACGCAGGTCATGGGGACCTGGCCGGTGGGGCGAGCCGTTGCCGTAGCGGGCGGCCCTGCTGCCGGCGCCGGTCGGGTACGGCACCGGGTGGGGGCGGGCGTCGGTCTCGGCGAGCAGCACCTGGGCGCTGCGCCGGCTCGCCAGCGAGTCCGCCAGGAAGCCGGGGGCCAGCTCGTCGGGCAGGTAGCGGGCGACGGCCGCGCCCAGCTCGACGCGGGCGGCGCGCAGGCGCGAGCGCCGGCCGGGTACGCCGGCGGTCAGCCGCAGCCAGCGGGCGGACGCCCGCATGGACGCCCTCGCCGCCCCGGCGGCGCTGGGGTGCGCGGCGGACCGCCGCGCCTCGACCCCTTCTTCCCGAGGCAGCAAGCCATCTACCCCTTTCGCTTGGCGACCTCTTCCGTCAGGCGGGGCACCACCTTGAAGAGGTCACCCACCACGCCGAAGTCGGAGATGGCGAAGATGGGCGCGTCGCCGTCCTTGTTGACGGCGACGATCGTCTTGGAGGTCTGCATCCCGGCGCGGTGCTGGATCGCCCCGGAGATCCCGACCGCGACGTAGAGCTGCGGCGAGACCGTCTTGCCGGTCTGGCCGACCTGGTGCTGGTGCGGGTACCAGCCGGCGTCGACCGCCGCGCGGCTGGCGCCGACGGCCGCGCCGAGGGTGTCGGCCAGCGCCTCCACCAGCGCGAAGTTGGCGGGGTCCTGGAGGCCCCGGCCGCCGGAGACGATGATCTCGGCCTCGGCGACGTCGGGCCGGCCGCCCTGCTCGGAGGCGACCCGCTCGATCACGCGCACGTCGGCGCGGCCCGGCTCGCGGGTGAGCCCGAGGTCGACCACCTCCGCGCCGCCTCCCGTGGGCTCGGGCACCGGGAAGGCGTTGGGCTTGACGGTCAGCACCGGGGTGCCGGTGCGGACCCGGGAGCGCACCGTGGTCGCCCCGCCGAAGACGCTCTGGGTGGCCACCAGGTCGCCGTCGAGGTCGACGACGTCGGCCAGCACGCCCCAGCCCTTGCGGGCGGCGAGGCGGGCGGCCACGTCCTTGCCCGCCGGGGTCGCCGCGACCAGGATCGCGGCCGGCTGGGCGCGCTCCGCCGCCGCCGCCAGCGCCTCCACCACCGGCAGGGCGGACGCCTGCGTCCAGCCCTCCCCGGTGGCCGCGTAGACGGTGGTGGCCCCGTGCTTGCCGAGCGCCTCGCCGGCGGTGTCGAGGCCGCCCTCGCCGACGAACACCGCCGCCGCCCCGCCCAGCTCGGCGGCCTTGCCGAGCATCTGGTGGGTGACCTTCTTCGGCGCGCCGTCTTCGTGCTCGACGAGGACGAGAACCGTTGCCATCTGGTGGTTGCCTCCTTGCGGTCCGGTGGTGGCCTGGCGGGCCCGCCCGCTCCGGACCCTAGATGAACTTGTTGGCCGCGAGGAAATCGGCGAGCTCGTCGGCGGCGCTGCCGTCGCCCGGGTCCTCGACCTTCTTGCCCGCCTGCTTCGGCGGCCGTGGCGCGAAGTCGACCACCTCGGTGGTGGCGCCGGCGCTGCCCACCTCGGCGGCGTCGATGCTCAGGTCGGCCAAGGTGAGGTCGGTCACGGGACGCGACTTGGCCGCCATGATCCCCTTGAACGAGGGGTAGCGGGGCTCGTTGATGCCCTTGACGACGCTGACCACGGCCGGACCGTCGGCCTCGACCACGTCGTAGCCGGTCTCGGTCTCCCGGTGGACGCGGATGGTGCCGCCGTCCACCTCGAGCTTCTTGGCGTAGGTCAGGGCCGGCCAGCCGAGGAACTCGGCCAGCGCGCTCGGCACCAGGGAGGTGCGCGCGTCGGTCGACTCCGAGCCCATCAGCACCACGTCGGGCTCGACCGTCCTGATCGCGGCGGCGAGCACCCGCGCGGTGTTGAAGGCGTCGGACCCGTGCAGCCCGTCGTCGTGCACGTGCACGGCGGCGTCCGGGCCCATCGACAGGGCCTTGCGCACCGCCGGCAGCGCGGAGGTCGGCCCCATGCAGAGCACCACGACCTCGCCGCCGGAGGCCTCCTTGAGGCGCAGCGCCTCCTCGACGGCGTACTCGTCGACCGGGTTCATGATCGTCTCGACCGATTCCCGGTCGAGCGTCTTGTCGTCGGGGTCCAGCCGCTTCTCGGCGGCCGTGTCCGGCACCCGCTTCACGGTCACCAGGATCTTCACGTACCGGCTCCTGTCGGATTCTGCAGTTGTCGGCGGCTCGTCCGGGCACCGGTCCGTCGGCCCGGGAGGACCGCTGTGGGGGAGCGACGGGTCGGAGGGGCGAACTCGGCCCACAATGATGCCGCAACCGCCTGGTAATTGCTTGCCAATCGGGCTCGTGTGCTGCCATACCGCACGGTGAACCGGACGGGATCAGGACGGAGCTTCGAAGCAGCGTGCGAACCCGATTGCTGGGAGCTACCAGCTGTGGCCAGGGCGGGGGTGCGTGGGTCGGCGTGGCTGCCGGCCGCGGCGGGGATGCAGGGCGCGCCGTGGGAGTACGCTGCCCGCCGCGCGCCGACCTAGAAACCGCCGATGGAAACGTTGGCCGGTTACCGCCTGGCTGCCGGACGTCGGTGCGGCGTGGGACCATGCCAACCGGCGGCAACCGGCCAACTTATTCGGCGGCGGTTCCCACCGACGACCAGGAAGGGATCACGTGAGCCGAGGCCCGACGCCGTCCAGGCGCCACCGCGCCGATGCCATCCCACCCGCCCAGCCGATGCACCCCGGCGAGCTGCGGCAGGACCCGATGAGCGGCCGCTGGGTGGCGATCTCGGCGGGCCGGGCCGCGCGGCCCGAGGCGTTCATGCACGAGCAGGGCCCGCCGCGCGGGCCGCTTGGCTGCCCGTTCTGCGTCGGCAACGAGCACATGACCCCGCCCGAGGTGTGGGCCGACCGTGAGCCGGGCAGCGCCCCCGACGGCCCGGGTTGGCGCGTGCGGGTGGTGCCCAACAAGTTCCCCGCCTTCGCCGGGCCGGACGCCCCGCCCGGCCACGGCCTGTACCGGGCGGCACCGACCGCCGGCGGGCACGAGGTGGTCATCCACGGCACCGACCACCACGCCACCCTCGCCGACCAGCCGGCCGGCGAGGTGGCCAGGGTCATGGCGGCGTGGGGCCTGCGGCTGGCGGCCTGGCGCGACGCCGACCTCGGCTCGGTGTCGGTGATCGTCAACCAGGGCCGGCTCGCCGGCGCCTCGCTGGAGCACCCCCACAGCCAGGTGTTCGCGACCGCCGCCCGGCCGGTGGTGGTCGATGCCGAGCTGGCCCGGCTCTCCCAGCCGGACTGCGTCGCCTGCGCGATGCTGAACAAGGAGCGCGGCGGCGACCGGGTGGTCGCCGACGGCGACGGCCTGCTGACCCTCTGCCCCTGGGCGTCCAGCCTCCCGTTCGAGGCCCTGCTGCTGCCGTCCGAGCACCTGCCCCGCTTCGGCGACGGCAGCGGCGCCGGCGAGGCGGCGACCGCCGCGGCGCTCGGCGGGCTGCTGCGCCGCCTGGCCGGCGCCGCCGGCCCGAGGACGCCCTACAACCTGGTGCTGCACACCGCCCCGCCGGGGGTCGGCGACTTCCACTGGCACCTGCACCTGTTCCCGCGGCTCACCACGTTCGGCGGCTTCGAGCTGGCCAGCGGGATCATCATCAACGTGGTCGACCCCGACCACGCGGCCGCGGCACTGCGCGCGGCCGGGTGAGCGCGCGCCTCAGCGGCCCTTGAACGCCGCCTTGCCCGGGCCGCGCTCCTGGAAGGAGCGCATCCCCTCGGCGCTGTCCTCGGTGGCGAACAGCGACTGGAAGGCGTGCCGCTCGAGCAGCAGCCCGGCGTCGAGGCCGCCGTCGAGGCCGCCGTCGACCGCCTGCTTGGCGGCGCGCAGGGCCAGGCCGGGTCCCTTGGCGTAGCGGGCCGCCGCCGCGACCGCCTCGTCGTACACCTCGTCGGCCGGGAAGACCTGGTCGACCAGGCCGATCGAGCGACCCTCCTCGGCGCCGCAGAAGCGGCCCGAGTAGATCAGGTCCTTGGCCCGCGCCGGGCCGACCAGGCGCGGCAGCCGCTGCGTGCCGCCGGCGCCGGGGATGATGCCGAGCAGGATCTCCGGCTGGCCGAAGGTGGCGTCCTGGGCCGCGAAGCGGAAGTCGGCGGTGAGGGCCAGCTCGCAGCCGCCGCCGAGGGCGTAGCCGTTGACCGCGGCGATCACCACCTTGGGGATGCGGGCCAGGGCGGTGAAGGCGCCCTGAAGCTCCCCTGCCCTGGCGGAGATCTGGGCGAAGCTCTGCCCGGACATCTCCTTGATGTCGGCGCCGGCGGCGAACACCTTGCGCCCGCCCCAGATGACCACCGCGCCGACGCGCTCGTCGCCGGAGGCCTGCGCGGCGGCCGCGCGCAGCTCCTCCTGGACCTGCGCGTTGAGGGCGTTCACCGGCGGCCGGTCGAGCCGGATCGTCGCCACCCGGTTGCCCTCGTCGACCTCGAGGCGAACGAACTCCCCCACCGGCATCTCCTCCTGCGCTCGGCCCGTGGACGGCGGGATTGTAGCCGCACGCGTGCGGCCAGCCGGGGCGGGCTCAGGCCTGGCGGCTGCGGGCGACCGCCTCGGCGAGCGGGAGCGGGACCACGTCCGGGGCCGGCGGCGTCGTGGGATCGGGCAGGGAGTCGGCCGCGAGCACCTCCGCCTGGACGGCGCTGAGGCCGGCGCGGCGGGAGGCGAGGATGCCTGAAGCGCGCCAGGCCTCGGGGTCGCCGTCGAGGTGCCGCTTGGCCACGGTGGCCTGGTTGAGCGCGTCGACGAAGCCGTCGAAGGTGGTGCTGCCCGGGCCGGCGACCGTCCAGGTGGCGTGCAGCGCCTCGGGGCGGTCGTCGGCGACGGCGATCGCGTGGGCGACGTCCCCGACCCAGACGGGGGCGACCCGCTGCCTGCCGCTGCCGGGCACCACCACCGGGCCCGGGCCGCGCAGCCGCTCGGCCAGGCGGCTGCCCGGTCCGACCACGTGGGTGCAGCGCAGGATGGCGTACTCCAGCCCGGAGCCGGCGACCAGCTCCTCGACCTCGGCCTTGGCCCGCAGCCACGGGTTGCCCGCCGCGCCGCGGTCGTGGGCCGGCGAGAGCACCACCAGGCGGCGCACCCCGACCCGCTGGGCCGCCGCGACCAGGACGCGGGCGGGCTCGAGCACCGCCTCGGCGGGGTCGGCGCCGGCCCAGAGGCTGCCGGTCAGCGACACGGCGGTGAACACCCCGGTCAGGGCCGCCTCCATCGCGTCCGGGTCGGTGGCGTCCATCACCGCCACCTTGGCACCGTGCCGGCGCAGGTCGCCGCCGCCCGGGTGGCGCAGGATCGCCCTGACGTGCTCGACGCCCTGCTCGGACAGGGCGGCGACCGCGGCCCGGCCCACCAGGCCGCCGGCGCCGGTCACCAGGATCGCCATCGTCAACCTCCGAACTCGCACGGCGCATGTCGGTCGGTTCTGCTTTACTGTCCGTCGGTATCGACCGAGTCATGGGGAAGGTACGAGGCCGGGTCTGCCCGGGCAACGGCGCCGCCGCCGCCCACCGCAGCCCGGTCGTTTCATGCGCGGCCCACGAGCAAGGAGCACGGCAATGATCAAGCAGGCACCCGTCAAGGGGTCGGACCAGGTCAAGGTGAGCTTCGTCCTCCCGTCCGACCGGATCGCCGGCAAGGTCTCGGTGGTCGGCGACTTCAACGGCTGGAACCCGTCCCGCCACCCGCTGCGCAAGCGGACCAACGGCACCCGCAGCGTGTCGGTGTCGCTCCCGGCGGGAGGCCGCTACGCCTTCCGCTACGTGACCGACGACGGGACCTGGCACGACGACGACGCCGTCAGCGAGTTCGAGCCCAACGGCTTCGGCGGCGCCAACGCCGTCCTCTCCACCTGATTCACTCGGGGGGGAGCCCGAGACAGCTCCCCCCCGAACCCCCCCATCGGGTCCTTTGGCGGGATCCTTGTTTGGGGCCCAGGTGCTGCGGCGGGATCCCGGTTTGGGGCCCAGGTGCTGCGGCGGGATCCTCGTTTGGGGCCCAGGTGCTGCGGCGGGATCCTCGTTTGGGCCCCAGGTGCTGCGGCGGGATCCGGCGACGGCTGACCCACCTCACTCCACGTTGGGGACGTCGCGGCCCTCGACCTCGGCGGCGACCCAGTCCCGCAGGGACAGCGTGCCGTTGCGGAAGGTGTAGAAGTCGCCGCGGGGCAGGGTGCAGTGGATCGAGCCGCGCAGGAGGTACGAGCGGAAGTTGGGGGCACCCGCCCTGATCGCGTCCAGGTTGCCGCGCAGGGCGCGGCCGAACTGGTCGGGCCGGCCGCCGGTCTCCCGCCAGTAGGCGTTCTGGACCGCGTCGTCGTCGAAGTTGACCTGGGAGAAGCGCACCTTCGGGTAGTAGGCGGCGACGGCGTCGTAGAAGCGCGGCATGGTGAACTGGCCAGGTGGGATCGCCCGCACGCCAGGGATCCAGCCCGGCAGCGTCCGCTGGCTGCCCCAGAGCGTGCGGAGGTCGGTTGGCCGGCTGAAGAGGTAGCCGAGCGAGTCGCCGAGCTGGGCGACGCGCGCGTCCGGGTAGCGCTCGATCACCCGCGGGGCGTGCAGGATCGAGCCGATGCTGCCGGCGCTGCAGCCGGCCACGAACACCTGGGCGGGGTGCGGCACCTGCCGGAAGACCCAGCTGAGCGCGGCCTCCGCGTTGACGTGGCCGCGGTGCTGGATGGTCACGGCTCGGCCGCCGGACGCGCGGTACGTGACCTTCGCGTCGCCGGCGTAGACGTCGCCGGTGCACGACGGCACGTCGAGCACCGACCAGTCGTGGAACGGGTTGCGCCGGTCCGCCAGGTCGAGGATGCCGGCGCCGCTCCCGGCCGGGTCGTCGGCGTCGCTGACCTGGTCCTTGAAGAGCGTGCTGCCCGGCGCGCAGGAGCGGTAGTCCCAGCAGCCGCCACCGCCCTCGAAGTAGACCAGCAGGCGGTCGCTGGCGGCCAGCCGCGCCCAGAACGCGAACAGCCCGCCGCGGGCGCAGCGGGTGCGCCCGCCGGGCAGCAGCTTGCGCCAGGGACGCGCCTGGACCAGGGTGCCCGGCGCGGGCGCGGCCGGCGCGAGGCCGCCAGCGGGCGGCGCGGGGCCGGGCCGGGTGGCGACCACGGTGAGGCCGGCGACGGCGCCCAGCAGGGCGACGCCGAGCGCCACCCGGAGCCGGGCACCGGTGCGCAGGGCGCGGAGGCTCATGGCCTCATCGTCCCCGAGATCCGGGCGCCGGGCCACCCGGGCCGTCGCTGAGCACCCGGCCGTCGACCAGGCGGACGACCCGGTCGCAGAGCTCGACCATTTCCGGGTCGTGGGTGGCCACCACCACGCAGGCGCCCCGGTCGGCGGCGTCGCGCAGCAGCCCGGCGACCCGCGCCCGGTTGTCCTCGTCCAGCTCGGCGGTGGGCTCGTCGACCAGCAGGAGGTCCGCCTCGGTGGCGAGCGCCCGCGCCAGGGCGACCCGCTGCTGCTCGCCACCTGACAGCTCGTCGGTGCGGTGGTCGGCCCGCTCCGCCAGGCCGAGCAGGCCGAGCCAGCGCTCCGCCGCGGCCGCCGCCGAGGCCGGGTCGCGCCTGGCCACCCGGTGGGGCAGCTCGACGTTCTCGCGCGCGGTGAGCAGGGCGAGCAGACCGTACCCCTGGAAGACGATCGCCAGGCGGTCGCGGCGCAGCAGCCGCCGGCCCGCCTCGCCCAGCCCGGCGAGGTCGCGGCCCTCGAACGCGACCACGCCGGCGTCGGGCGCTTCCAGGCCGGCGAGCAGGGCGAGCAGGGTCGACTTGCCCGAGCCCGAGGGGCCGACCACGCCGACGACCTCGCCGGGCTCGAGCGCGATGGAGACCCCGTCGACCACGTTGCGGCCGGCGCGGCTGGCGCGCACGGCGTGGGCGGCCAGCAGCGGCGCCGCCGCGGCGCCGGTCACCGCTCGCTCCCCTGCTCTGGCGGCTCCGCGGGCCGCAGCACCACCCGGTCCTGCTCCACCTCGACCAGCGCCCGGCTGCCCGGAGCCAGCACGTCGAGGGCGCGCGCCGGCAGGTGGACCGAGCCGGTCGGGCCGACCACCGCGTGCTCGACGCCGCCGCGGCCCTCGGCGCCGACGCGGCCGTCGCGGATGGTGACGGTGCGGTCCATCGTCGCGGCCACCTCGGGGTCGTGGGTCACCACCACCACGGTGGTGCCGAGGTCGTCCCGTGCCGCCTGGAGGATCTCCACCACCCTGGTCACGTTGGCGCGGTCGAGCTGGCTGGTGGGCTCGTCGGCTAGCAGCAGCGGCGGGTTGTTGGCCAGGGCGACCGCCACCGCCAGGCGCTGCTGCTCGCCACCGGAAAGGGCGCGCACCTGCTGGCCGCCCACCCCGGCCAGGTCGGCGGCCTCGAGCAGCATCCTCGCCCGCCGCCGGCGCCGGCCGGCCGGCAGCCTCGCCAGGACCATCGGCAGCTCCAGGTTCTCGGCGGCGGAGGCGTGCGGCAGCAGGTTGCGCGCCGGCACCTGCCAGACGAAGCCGACCCGGCGGCGGCGGAACGCGGTCAGCGTGGTCTCGGGGAGCTTGGCGAGGTCGAGCCCGTCGACCACCACGCGGCCGGCGGAGGGGCGCTCCAGGCCGCCGAGGATCGACAGCAGGGTCGACTTGCCCGAGCCCGACGGTCCCAGCAGCGCCACCGTCTCGCAGCGCTCGACGGCGAGGTCGACGCCCTGCAGGGAGACCACCTCGTGCCCGGGCAGGCGGTGGATGTGGAAGAGCTGGTCGCAGGTGACCAGGCGCTCCCCGGCGCGGGCGCGGCGCTCGCCGCGCGGGTCGAAGTGCTTGGCTGGAGCGCGCGAGCCCCTGGCCGTCGCGGTCACAGCGCCTCCTCCCGCAGCAGCTCCGGCCTGGCCTTGCGGACCAGCCCGGCGACGACCACGGCGAGGCCGCCGGCGACCAGCAGCGCGGTGAGGCCGAGCGCGGCGCCGAGCACGGGCCAGTCCGGGGTGTAGAGGGGCGGTGGGACCTCGGGGTGGTCGAGGAACTGCGGGATGGCGGGCAGCGCGACCAGCGCCGCGCCCAGCCCGATGGCGGCGCCGACCACCACCCCGTAGCCGACCAGCGAGCCTTGCTCGACCACCACCGGCGCCCACAGGTCACGGCGGCGGGCGCCGAGCGCCTCCAGCACGGCCAGCTCGAAGCCGCGCCGGCGACCGCTCAGGTACAGGTGCAGCATGACCCCGCCGGTCGCCAGGACGGCACCGGCCGCCGCCCCCACCACCAGCAGCAGCAGGGCGAGGGAGGGCGCCTGCCGGGCAAGGGCCGCCTCCCGGTCGGCCGCCAGCGTGACCGCCGGCAGCTCGGCGCCCGCGGCGCGGATCCCCGCCAGGGCGCGGTCGCCGGCCTGGTCGGCGGTGGTCCAGACCTGGTCGGCGGCGACCAGGGCGGACGGGTCGCGCTGGGCCTGGGCGAGCAGCCCGTCGAGGTCCACCAGGGCGGCCGCCTGGTCGCCGTCGGTGCCGGGCAGCACCTTGGCGACCCCGGTCACCAGCAGGGTGATGTCGCCCTGGGTCGGCGACGACACCCGGATGGGCTGGCCGACCCGCGACGACTCGACCGCCAGCAGCCCCGGCGTCACCACGGCGGGCAGCGCCTTCGGGGTGGAGGCGTGGACCAGCCCGATCCCGGCGCCGTCCGACGGCGCCTGCACCTCCAGGACGGTGGTCCTGCCCTCGGCGCCGGTGCCCGAGGAGAGCTGGTCGGCGGGCTGGTAGTCGCCCTGGTTCAGCGGGTACCAGCGGGCTGCGTCGTCGAACGACTCGACCACCCGCCACTCCCCCGCCTGCTGGACGCGCACCGTGTCGAACGCGAAGCGCGCGCTGACCGGGAAGAACTGGGCGAGGCCGCGGTCGAGGAAGAGCCGTTGCAGGCGGTAGGGCGCGGTCGCCCCGAGCCGGTCGAGTGAGGCCACGTAGGGCCGGACCCGGCCGGACCGGAGCGTGCCGAGGCGCACCTCGGCGGCGCGGCCGTCCGCGCCGCGGACCTCGGCGACCAGGGTGACCGGCTTGGCCGCGCGGAGGTCGCTGACGCCGAGGTCGACCTCGAGCGCGGTCGCCCTGCCGAGCTCGAGCGGCGGGACCGGGCCGTGGCGCAACGGGTCGAGCAGCCGCCCGATGGGCTGGCGGGCGAAGTCGCGGCGCCAGAAGCCGATCCCCTGGTAGCGGTCGGCCTGCACGCCGAGCACGGTCGCCTGCCCGCCCGAGCCCGGCAGGGAGCCCTGGTAGCGCAGCGCCGCCATGGCGGCGTGGCCGCCGGGGTCGGCCGAGCGGACCAGCTCGGGCCCGAGGCTGCCCGGCGGGAGGTCCACCTGCGCGCGCCGCGCCGCGCCGGTCTCGGTCATGGCGCGGTCGTGGCGGTTGCGGGAGAGGTCCTGGCGCACCGTGAGCGCGAAGGTGACCAGGCCGAAGGCGGCGGCGAGGGCGACCACCACGCGCAGGGCGGCACCGCCGCGCCTGGCCACCTGGCGGGCGCCGACGAACGCCCCCAGCCGCGGCGAGCGGGTGCTGGCCCGTACCAGGACGCCGGCGGCCGGCGGCAGCAGCCGCGCGACCACCAGCGCGCCGGCGAGCACGACCAGCGCGGGGGCGAGCACCGCCAGCGGGTCGTACGACCCGGCGCGTGCCGGCCCGCCGAGGCGGAGGTTGAACAGCGCGGCGCCCGCCGTCGCGAGCAGCACCACCTCGGCCAGCAGGGAGCGCCGCCTCGCCTGGTCGGAGCGGGCCTGGCGCCACTGGTCGAGCACCCGGCGGCGCACCGCGCCGAGTCCGGCGGCGGCCGCGGCGGCGAGGGCGACCAGCCCGGCGAGCAGCGTCGACGCGATCGCGACCGGGGTCACCACCACCGGGACGCCCGCGACCAGCTGCGAACGGGCCACCGTGGCGGTGCCGAGCCAGCCGAGGGCGAGGCCGGCGGGCAGGGCGACCAGGGCGACGATGGCGAGCTCGAGGGTGGCGAGGGCGAACGCCTGCGCCGTGGTGGCGCCGCGGACCTTGGCGAGGGCGACCTCGCCGGCGCGCGCCTCGGCGGCCATCGCCGCGACCACCACCAGGATGACCAGTCCGAGGGCGAGCAGCTGGACGGTGACCAGCAGCACCGGGACGGTCAGGGCCTGGCGCCCGGTCTCGGCGGCGGCCAGCAGGCTGTGGACGTTGGTGCGCAGGGCCGCCTGCGGGTAGGTCTGGACCAGCGCCGCGCCCAGGTCGTTGACCGACCGGTTCAGCCCGGCGACGTC
Source organism: Actinomycetes bacterium (assembly GCA_036377075.1). Classification (GTDB taxonomy): domain Bacteria; phylum Actinomycetota; class CALGFH01; order CALGFH01; family CALGFH01; genus DASUZB01. The sequence goes on from DASUZB010000065.1 coordinate 14,671, forward strand.
GCGCAGCCGCACCCGCTCGGGGACGAGCGGCAGGTCCCAGTGCGCCACCACGTCGGCCGGCCCGCCGATGATCGCCTCGAGCGTCCCGGCGTCGACGAAGACGGCGTCCTGCGGCGCGTCGGCCGCCTCGCTGTCCTGGCGCGGGTCGTGCCACAGCTCGTGCCCCCACCACCAGGGGTCGTCCGGGGTGGCGCGGTAGACGCCGACGACCACCGCCCGGCGGGCGCGGCCTCCCGAGAAGAGCGCCGCCGGCTGCAGCCGGTCACCGGGATCCAGGTGGAGCCTGGCGGCCACGGTGGTGGAGACCGCCACCTCGGCGGGGAGGTCGAGCGGGGTCGCCGCGGGGCAGCGTCCCTCGCGCACCACCAGGTGGTCGCAGAGGCCGGAGCGGCTGGCCAGCTTGGCGGTGAGCGGGGTGCCCCTGGCGCCGAGCCGGGTCGGCTCGGCCGTCTCCAGCTCGGTCAGCGGCGCGGCGACTGCCGGCAGGGCGCGCATGGCGGCGCGCACCGCGCCGTCGAGCCGGCGCAGCTCCCGGCGGCTGCCGACGCGCTGGTCGATGCCCAGGCCCGACGCCAGCGGCGGTGCGCGGCGCAGCTCGTCCTGCAGCACCGACTCGCCGGCCGCCCGCAGGTAGATGGCGCCCGCGGCGGCCATGGCGAGCGCGAACGAGGTGACCGCGAGCAGCGCCAGGCTCAGGCCGAGCCGGGCGGCGAGGCCGCGCAGGGCGAGCCGTAGGCTGGTCACCGCGCACCCCGCCGCGGCAGCCAGCCGGCGAACTCGCCGGGCGCGGCGTAGCTGACCCGCACCGCCGGGTCGTCGACCCGGATGAAGACCCAGCGGCCGCCGCCGGGCAGCAGCAGCCAGTCGCCGTCGGGGCTGAACGCCAGGCGGCTGTCGGAGCGGTCGCCGACCTGGACGAGCGTGGGCGCGCCCGCCGGCGGGACGTAGGTGACCAGCAGGCTGCCGCCGGACGGGTCCCAGGAGTCGGGCGGCAGCGCGTAGGCGAACCCGCCGGTCGGCGCCCAGGCCACCGAGCCGGTGGCCGAGGTCTCGGCGGGGACCAGCCGCCAGCGCCCGGTCGCCAGGTCGACCAGGACCAGCGCGGCGCCGGGACTCCAGGCGCCGGTGCGGGGCCGGTCGCCGACCTCGGCGCCACGCTGCTGCCCCACCCGGACCAGGGCGTGCCTCGCGTCGGGCGCGAGCCAGGCACCTTCGACCACCACGCGCCCCGGCTCGGCGGCCGGGTCGACCAGGCGGGTCGCCGCGACGGCGGCGGCGTGCGCCAGCACGGGGCGCTGCCCGCCGGAGCGCCGCCACAGCCGCACCCCGCGGACGGGCCGCTGCGACTCGTCGCCGGTCCCCGCGCCGGCCGGCTCGGGCAGCAGCGCGGCGCTGCCGTCGCGGGCGAGGTCGAGCAGGCAGCCGGAGAAGCTCGCCAGCCGCCCGCCGTCGCGGTCGAGGATCGCGGTCGCCGGGTGGTCGACGACCGGCGCGTCCGTCTCGCCGCGCCGCTTGCCGGCGCACGCGGCGACCACCGCGCCGTCGGCCGACCGGACGGTGGCGGCGGCGGCCACCGTGTCCGGCGGCGCGAGCCGCCGGAGCTGCCCGTCGGCCAGGCGCACCGCCGCCGGGGCACCGTCGTCGAGGTAGCCGTCGGCGAGGGCCCCGTCGCCGCTCACGGTGACGCGCCCGCCGGTCGGCTGCGTGGCCGGCGCGCCGCGCAGCAGCCCGGCGAGCCCGAGCGTGCGCCGCGCGCTGCCGTCGGCGGTGACGGCGGCCACCGCGCCGCCACGGTCGGCGTAGGCGATCTCGCCCAGGTCGTGCAGCTCCCCGATTGGCCCCTCGACGGCCTTGACCAGCGGCGGCGGGCTCGCCGGAGGGCGGGCGGCCGCGGTCCGCCCGGTGACCGAGCGCCAGCCGGCGACGCCCCCGAGCCCGAGCCCCGCGAGCAGCAGCAGGGTCGGGAGCACCACGGCGGCGCGGCGCCCGCGGTCGGTCACCAGCGGCGCTCCGTCCCCCCGCCGCCTCATCCGGCGCCTCCCGGCCAGGCGAGCAGGGTGCCGCTGAGCCGCGGGGTGGCCCGCTCGGTCGGCTGGTCGGTGCGCAGCAGCGTCCAGCCGTCCGGCGAGGAGACCGCGAGCACCTGACCGTCGGGCGAGAAGGCGAAGCCGTCGGCGCGCTGCAGCGGCGGTCCGGCGAGGATCACGGCGGCGGCCCGGCTCGCCGGCTCGTAGCCGAGCACGTAGCCGTCGCCGGCGCGCTGCGACAGCTCCTGCTCGCCGAGCCCCCCGCGGCGGTCGAGCGCGGCCACGGCCAGGCGCAGCTCCTTCCCGCTGCCGGTGAAGGCCAGCCAGGCCGCCTCGTACCCGTCGGCGAGCGCGATCCGGCGAACCCCGGCGCCGGCCGCCCCCGGGCGGACCGGGACGAGCAGCACCGCCCAGTGACCCGCGGGGGCGCCGGCCGCGACCGCCAGCAGCCCGCCGTCGGGGCTCAGCGCCAGCGCGCCGACCGACGCGCCCGGTCCGGTCGCCGCTTCGAGCGCGCGGCGGTCCAGCAGCGTCCGCAGCGGCCCGCCGGGCTTGCCGGCCAGTACCGCGGTGCCGCGGGTGGTGCCGCGGAAGCGCACCTGCGCCCCGCCGGCGCCGGCCACCACGCCCGCCCGTGCCGCCCAGGCGACCGGGCAGGCGAGGCCCACCTCCGTGGCCTTCCCGCCAGCGGCGCGGAGCAGCAGCGCCGGGGCGTTGCCGGTCTCGTCCCTGCCCGCGTCCCTGGCGGCCAGGCGCTGGGCGATCGGGAGGGGGCGCCGCCCGCAGGCGAGCACCTCGCCGCCGCGCCCGGCGACGCCGCGGGCGCGGAACTCGCTCGGGGTGATGCGGGTGGCCGTGCCCGTCCGGTCGACCGCGAGCACCGCGTCGCCGCCGAGGGCGACCAGGCGGCCGCCGACCGGCAGGACGGCGACCGGTGGCAGGCCGGGGGCGACGACCTGGCTGGAGGAGCCGTCCGCCTGCAGCTCCTCGAGCTTGCCCAGCCCGGTGACCAGCATCGGCCCGGCCACGGCCGCCTGCTGGACGACCGCTTCGCCCTGGGTGGGGACGGGCGCCGCCGGGCTGGCGGCAGGCAGGACGACCCGCGGCGCGGGCGGCGCGGGACGCGGCGCCACCACCCAGCCCGCCGCCAGCCCGACGGCCACGCCGACGGCGAGCGCGACCAGCCCACGCCGCAACGGCCGCGGCCGCGCCGGGGTGTCGTCCCAGACGTCCGCGTCCCCGAGCAGGGTGCCCACCCGATCACCTCGTCCCACCGACGCTTCGCCAGGAAGATAGGGAACGTCCCTAAGAGGACGCTTAGCAGAGGGTGGACGGGCTAGAACCTCGGCGGCTCGGTGTACTCGCCCCAGACCTGCTTGAGGGCGTCGGCCATCTCGCCGACGGTGACCTCGGCCCTGGCGGCGTCGACCAGCCGGGGGATCAGGTTCTCGTCGCCGTCGGCGGCGTGGCGCAGCGCGGCCAGGGCGCGGTCGGCGGTCTCCTGGTCGCGGGCGGCGCGCCGCTCGGCCAGCGCGGCGCACTGCTCGCGCTCGACCTCGGCGGAGATCCGCAGGATCTCCAGCTCGGCCTCGTCCTCGACGGCGTACTTGTTGACCCCCACGATCACCTTCTCGCCCTTCTCCAGCTTCTGCTGGTAGGCGAAGGCGGCGTCGGCGATCTGCTGCTGGAACCAGCCCTGCTCGATGCCGGCGAGCACGCCGTCGAGCATGGAGCCGTCGCCGAAACGGTCGACCCGCTCGAAGACCTCCTCGGCGCGCCGCTCCATCAGGTCGGTCATGTGCTCCACGAACCAGGAGCCGCCGAGCGGGTCGATCACGCTGGCCACGCCCGTCTCCTCGGCGATCACCTGCTGGGTGCGCAGGGCGATCGCGGCGGCGCGCTCGGTCGGCAGCGCGTAGACCTCGTCGAGCGCGTTGGTGTGCAGGCTCTGGGTGCCGCCGAGCACGCCGGCGAGGGCCTCGATGGCGGTGCGCACGACGTTGTTGTCCGGCTGCTGGGCGGTGAGCGAGACGCCGGCGGTCTGGGTGTGGAACTTGAGCTTGAGGGCGCGCTCGTCGCCCACGCCGTAGCGCTCGCGCAGCCAGCGCGCCCAGATGCGGCGGGCGGCGCGGAACTTGCCGATCTCCTCGAAGAAGTCGATGTGGGCGTCGAAGAAGAAGGAGAGCTGCGCGGCGACCGTCTCGAGGTCGAGCCCGCGCCGCCCGGCCAGCTCCAGGTAGGCGAAGCCGTCCGCCAAGGTGAAGGCGAGCTCCTGGGCGGCGGTCGCGCCGGCCTCGCGGATGTGGTAGCCGCTCACCGAGATGGGGTGGTACTCGGGCACCTCGCGGGCACAGAACTCGAGCAGGTCGCCGATCAGGCGCAGGTGCGGCTCGGGCGGGAAGAGCCACTCCTTCTGGGCGATGTACTCCTTGAAGATGTCGGTCTGCAGGGTCCCGTCGAGGCTGGCGATGCTCGCCCCCTGGCGCTCGGCGGCCACCAGGTACATGGCGAACAGCATCGGCGCCGGTCCGGAGATGGTCATCGACGTGGTGAGCTTGTCGAGCGGCAGCCCGGCGAAGAGCACCTCCATGTCGGCGGCGGAGTCGACCGCCACGCCGCAGTGGCCCACCTCACCGGCGCTGCGCGGGTCGTCGGAGTCCCTGCCCATCAGGGTGGGCATGTCGAAGGCGACGGAGAGCCCGCCGCCGCCCTGGGCGATCAGGTAGCGGTAGCGGGCGTTGGTCTCGCGGGCGTTGCCGAAGCCGGAGAACTGCCGGATCGTCCAGGGCCGGCCCCGGTACATCGACGGGTGGATGCCGCGCGTGTACGGGTACAGCCCGGGGAGGCCGAGCCGTTCCGCCTCGTCCCCGACGGGGTGGTCGAGCGAGGTGTAGAGCGGCTCGAGCGGCTCGCCGGACAGGGTGGTGAAGTCGGCGTCGCGCTCCCCCTTGGCGGCGTAGCGCTCGCGCCACTCGTCGCGCAGCTGCTCGAGTCGCTGGCTGCTGTCCTGCTCGCTCATCCCGTCCTCCCGTGGCACTCCCCCGCTCCACCCCAAGGGTAGTCGGCGGTTCGGCACCGGCGCGACCCCGGCGGGCCTCCGGGAACGAGATCAACCACTTGAGCATCTCGAAATGGTTAAGATACGCGATCGTCCGCCCCGCCGACGTGGCGCCGCCACAGGGAGCCTCGGGAGATGCACCTGACCGGCCAGCACGGGACGCGCCCGGCCCTGCCGATCGTCCTGGGCTACCTCTTCCTCTACCTCGCGGCCGCGCGCCTCGAGGGCATCGTCGCCGGGCCCGCCGGCGTGTCGCCGTGGTCGCCGCGGCCAGGCCTCACCCTGGTCCTGCTGCTGCTGCTCGGGCTGCGCTACGCCCCCGTGCCGCTGGCCGCCGAGCTGGCGGCGAGCCTGCTGCTGCGCCCACCAGGGGAGCGGCCGGGGGGCGGCTGGCTGCTGCTCGACGCCGCCGTGGTGGCGCTGGCGTGGACGGCGACCGCCGGCCTGCTCGGCGGCCGCCTGCGCCTCGACCCCGCCCTGCGGCGGCCACGCGACCTCGGCCAGCTCCTGCTGGTCGCGGCCGCCGCCGCGCCGCTGGCGGCGGCCCTGCCGCGGGTCGCGCTGGCGGTCGCCGCCGGGGTGGTCCCCTGGGCGGGCGCGCCGGCGACGCTGGCCGCCTGGTGGGCGCGGGACGCCGCCGGCGTCGCCCTGGCCGCGCCGCTGCTCGCGGCGCTGGTGGTCAGGCGCGTGCGCCCGCCAGCGCCCGGCGAGCCGCGGTGGCGCCCGGCCCGCGACCGGGTCGAGACCGCCGCGCAGGCCCTCGCCGTCGCGCTGCCGCCGCTGCTCGGCCTGTGGCTGCCGGCGGCGCAGCGCCCGCCGCTGCTGGCGGCGTGCTTCGCGCCGCTGGCCTGGGTGGCGCTGCGGCGCGGCCTGGCCGGCGCCGCCGCGGCGGCCACCGCGACCGGGCTGCTGCTGGCGGGGACGCTGGCCCTACGGCAACCGGCCGACGCGGCCGGCGCGGTCGCCGACCTGCAGTCGTTCCTGCTGGTCGCGGCGGGGGCCGCGCTGTGGATCGGCGCCCTGGCCGACGCGCGCGGCGCCGGCCAGGCGGAGCGGGGCCAGCTCGAGGCCGTGCTGGAAGCGACCCCGGACTGCGTCGCCACGGTCGACCGGGCGGGGCGCCTGCTCTACCTCAACCACGCCGGCCGCCACCTGCTCGGCGTCGGCGAGCGCGAGCCGATCGCCGGCCGCCGCCTCGGCGACCTCCTGCCCCAGCTCGCCGCGCGGCTCGCGGCCCAGGCCGACCTCGGGCCGGCCCGCTGGACGGGCGCGACCACGCTGCTGCGCGGCGGCCGCCGGGTGCCGCTGGAGCACGTGGCGGTGGCCCACCCGGCGCCGGACGGCCGCACCCAGGCGGTGTCCGCGATCACCAGGGACGTCAGCGGGCTCCGCCAGCTGGAGGGCGAGCTGGCCAGCGCCGCCGAGCGGTTCGACGAGCAGCGGCTCCAGCTGACGTCGGTGACCTCCCACATGCCGGTCGCCCTGCTGGTCGCGCGCGTCGACGGCACCTGCCTGCGGGCGGAGGGCCGGGCCCTCGCCCGCCTGTGCGCGCGGCCCGAGGCGCTGGAGGGCGCCTCCCTGTTCCAGGCGCTCGAGGCCCACGACCAGCTCATCGGCGACTTCTGCCTGGCGGCGACGGGAAGCGCCGTCTCCTCCTGGGCGACCGTCGGCGACGCCGTGCTGGAGACCCACTTCCGCCCGGTGGTCGGCCGCAACGGCAAGGTCAAGCAGGTGATCGGGCTGCTCGGCGACGTCACCGAGCGGGTCAGGGCGGAGACCGCCGCCGCCGACCTGGAGGCGCGCGTGGACGCGATGCAGGCGCGGATCGACTCCCTCCACCAGGGCGGCACGGTGCAGACCCTCACCGCCTGGCTGCGCCACCTGGAGATCCTGGAGGAGGAGCTGGCCGAGGGCAGTCCGCTGACCACCCTGGCCCCGGTCAAGCAGACCCTCGAGCGGGTGCTCGAGGCCGGCGCCGACCTGGCCGAGCTGCCCGTCCCCCCGCCGGGCGACGCGCGCGCGGTCCCGGCGGAGGGGCAGGGAGCCCCGGTCGTGGATCTCGTGCTGACCAGCGAGCCCTCCACGCAGGCTGGTACGGGTGGGCACACCTCCCTGCCCGAGCGGGACGGCGAGCGTAGCTAGAACGACCCGGTGACGATCTCGCCCGCTGGCTCGTAGGTCCCCATCACGACTCCGGTGGTGGAGAGCTTGCTGTCCACCAGCTTCAGCCCGGCGGGGATGGTGCCCTCCGAGAACAGGCGCTTGCCCGACCCGATGACCAGGGGGAAGACCCACAGGCGGAACTGGTCGACGAGGTTGTGGCGCAACAGCGTCTGGATCAGGTTCCCGCTGCCGTGCACCTGCAGCTCTGGCCCGTCTTCCTGCTTGAGCGCCGCGACGCCTTCGGCCACGTCCCCCTCGATCAGGACCGAGTGGCTCCACTCCAGCGTGGGACGACCCCGCGACGCCACGTACTTGGTGGCGTCGTTCAACGGCTTGCCGCCGGCCTCCTCTGGGGCGTTCGGCCAGTACGCGGCGAAGATGTCGTAGGTCCTGCGCCCGAGGACGAGGTCGAACGGCTTGCTCATCGCCGCGCCCATGACCTGACCCATCTGCTCGTCCCAGTAGTTCACCGACCAGCCACCGTACGCGAAGCCGCCGCTGTCGTCCTCGCCAGGTCCGCCCGGGGCCTGCATGACCCCGTCGAGGGTCAGGAAGGTCTGCACGACCAGCTTTCGCATCTTGGCCTCCTTTCGCTCGGACCTCCGGCTCCGGTTGAGCCCACCCCAGTATGAGACCGCCCGGCGGGGCGGCGCCGGTACTACGCCGGCGCGGCGCCCGCGCCCCCGGTCATGGTCATCACGGCAGGGAACGCGACCACCAGGAAGGCGCGTCTGCTCACGGGCGGCTCCCCGGGGCCTGGGGTCGGCGGCGCGGTGGGACCGGGGGCCGCGCCTGGGGAAACCGGGTGCCCGGCACTACGCTGACGCATGTGAACGAGGTCCCGCTTCCCGAGGCCGTCCTGGCGGCCGCGCACGACCGCGAGGGCGGCGCCAGCGAGGTCGCCGCCAGGGCGGTCGACGGGCTGCTGCAGCTGGCCGGCGACCGCGCCCGCCTCGACGCGGCCGTGGCCGTGCTGCTCGCCGGCCAGTCGGCGATGGCGCCGATGTGGCACCTGGCGCGAGCGGCCGGCGCGCCCGACCCGGCCGGCGCGCTGCGCCGGCTACGCCGCCTGCTGCGGACCGAGGCGGACGCCGCCGTCGCCGTGGCCGCCGCCTGGCTCGCGGCGCGGCCGGGGCCGGTGCGCACCGTCTCGCACAGCTCGCTGGTCGACCGCGTGCTCGCCCGCCTCGGCGAGCCCGCCCGGCGCGGCGCGGGTGCCGGGCTGGTTGGGGCGGACGCGATCGGGCCGTCGGCGCTGCTCAACGCGACCGGCACCGGTGCCGTCGCCGCCCAGGTCCCGACCCTGGTGGTGACGACCAGCCTCAAGCTGGTCCCGGCGAGCGCGTTCGAGCGCCTGACCGCGCCCGGCTTCGAGGCCGTGCCGCTGGCGGCGCTCGCCGCGGTCGCGCTCGGCGGCGAGCTGCTGGCGCCGGCCGAGGCCGGCGTCCGGGCCGCCGCACTCGAACCCTGATCCGCGGCGCCGAGCTGCCAGTTCGCTCCTAGCGCAGCGTGGCCGTAACCCTCAAGTCGAGGGTTATGGCCACGCCCGCGACGTCGTCGCTGTAGCTGAAGGTCTCGCTGCCCCTGCCGGGCAGCGGCACCATGACGCGCGCGCCGGCGCTCAGCGGGCCGGCGCCGGCGCGGTCGTGGCTGACCTGCAGCTGCAGGAGGGCCGTGGCGGTGTCGGGCGTGACCACCACCGGCCGGAAGCCGAAGGGGCGGGCGCTCGCCACCGGGCCGGGGCTGCCGGGCCGGATCGGGGTGCTCGAGGCGCCGAGGAACGAGGCGGCCATGCCGGCGCGGTCGCGCGCGGAGAAGCGCAGCACCGCGCGGGTGACCTCTAGGACGACCTCGCGTACCAGCCGCCTGCCGGCGACCGGGTTGCTGCTGACCGAGCGCCCGTCCGCGGCGCGGGCCTCGACCTGCGCGACGACCGGCTCGGTGGTGGTGAAGGTGAGCTTGGCGCTGCCGCTCGAGCCGGTGCCGGCGGAGACGGCCTCGCCGACGGCGGAGCCCGAACGCCACTGGACCGTCGCCGTGACCGGCTCGGAGGCGTCGAAGCGCACCGTCAGGCCGTCCTCGGAGCGCGCGACGATGCGGGCGCTGACCCGCAGCGGCCTGGCGCCCTGCACCGCCCCGGCCGGGTTGCCGCCGCGGCCGGGCGTCGGCACCGGGGAGCCGGGCGGCGCGGTGGTCGTCGCCGGGACGCCGGCGGCGGCCTCCGCGCGGGGCGTGGTGAGCCGGCCGAGCAGTACGCCGCTGGTCGCCCCGCTGCCCATCACGGCGACGGCGAGCACGATCAGCATCACGGCGACACGTCTGGTCATCGGCGAGGGTCTCGACGGCCCGGCAGGTTCGGACGGGCGCATACGCTACACGAAGGCGCGCGATGGCCGAACCGCGCCGGCCCGCAGGGGGCGCTCAAGGCGGACCGGTGCCGCGCCGCACGCGGTCGAGCAGCTGGTCGGCGGCCGCGTACGGGCCCAGCTCGCCGGTCGCGACCAGCTCGGCCAGCTTGTCGAGCGCCTCGCCGCGGCCCAGCTCGCCGAGCTCGGCGCGCAGGTCGGCCACGACGATCTCCTCGACCTCACGGGCGGCGCGGCGGCGGCGCCGCTCGGCCAGCTCGCCGGAGGCGGCCAGGTGGTCGCCGTGCTCGGCGATCCGCGCGACCAGCTCCTCGATGCCGTCGCCGCGCTCGGCGACGGCCCGCAGCACCGGCACGCTCCAGGGGCGCGCCTCGCCGAGGTGCAGCATCTGGCGCAGGTCGCGCGCGACCACGTCGGCGCCCTCCTTGTCGGCCTTGTTGACCACGAACAGGTCGGCCACCTCGAGGATGCCCGCCTTCGCGACCTGCACGGCGTCCCCGAACCCGGGGGCGAGCACCACCAGGGTGGTGTCGGCCAGGCCGGCCACCTCGACCTCGGCCTGCCCCACGCCGACGGTCTCGACCAGGACGACCTCGCAGCCGGCGGCGTCGAGCACCCGCACCACCTGCGGCGTGGCCCTCGCCAGCCCGCCGAGGTGCCCGCGCGTGGCCATCGAGCGGATGTAGACACCGTGGTCGCCGGCGTGGCGCTGCATGCGGACCCGGTCGCCGAGCAGGGCGCCGCCGGTGAACGGCGAGGACGGGTCGACCGCCAGCACCCCGACCGTCCGCCCGGCGCTCCGGTACGCGGCCACCAGCGCGTTGGCCAGGGTGGACTTGCCCACCCCCGGCGAGCCGGTGAGGCCGAGCACGACCGCCCGCCCGCTCAGCGGGTTGAGCGACTCGGCCACCTCGCGCAGCTGCTCGCGGGTGCCGTCCTCGACCAGGGAGATGAGCCGCGCGACCGCGCGACCGTCGCCGGACCTGAGCCGCTCGACCAGCTCGCCGACCCCGTGGCGACCCGCCACTAGCCGACCTGCAGCAGCAGGGCGTCGCCCTGGCCGCCGCCGCCGCACAGGGCGGCGACGCCGAGGCCACCGCCGCGGCGGCGCAGCTCGTGGGCGACGGTGAGCACCAGGCGGGCGCCGCTCGCCCCGATCGGGTGGCCGAGCGCCACCGCGCCGCCGTTGACGTTCACGATCGCCTCGTCGAGCCCGAGCTCCTGGGTGGAGCGCAGCGCCACCGCCGCGAACGCCTCGTTGATCTCGACCAACCCGAGCTCCTCGACCGTGTGTCCGGTCCGCCCGAGGACGTCGGCGATCGCCCGGGACGGCTGCGAGTGCAGCGAGGTGTCCGGGCCGGCGACGGTGCCGTAGCCGAGCACTCGCGCCAGCACGGGCAGGCCGTCGGCCTCCGCCCGCCGCCGCGAGGTGACCACCACGGCGGCGGCGCCGTCGGAGATCTGCGAGGCGTTGCCGGCGGTGATGGTCCCGTCGGGGGTGAACGCCGGCGCCAGCTTGGCCAGGCCCTCGACCGTGGTCCCCGGGCGGATGCCCTCGTCCTGCTCGACCAGGACCGGCTCGCCCCTGCGCTGCGGCACCGACACCGGGGCGATCTCCTCGCGCAGCGCGCCCTTGGCGGCCGCCGCGGCGCGCTCGTGGGAGCGGGCGGCCCAGGCGTCCTGCGCGGCCCGGTCGATGCCCAGCTTGGCGTTGACCCGGTCGGAGAGCACCCCCATGTGGTCGTGGTCGAAGGCGTCCCACAGGCCGTCGTGGATCATCGTGTCGACCAGCACGGTGTGGCCCATGCGCGCGCCGAAGCGGCCCTTCGGCAGCAGGTAGGGGGCGTTGGTCATCGACTCCATGCCGCCGGCGACCAGCAGCCCGGCGAGGCCCAGCTCGACGTACTGGGCGGCGGTGGCGATCGCGTTCAGCCCGGAGAGGCAGACCTTGTTGACGGTGAGGGCGGGCACGGTCATGGGGATCCCGGCCTTGGCGGCCGCCTGCCTGGCGGTGATCTGGCCCTGGCCGGCCTGCAGCACGTGGCCCATGACCACGTGCTCGACCGCGTCGGGGCCCACCCCGGCGCGCTCCACGGCCGCCGCCACCGCCAGGCCGCCCAGGTCGGCGGCTGGGAAGGGGGCGAGCACGCCGCCGAAGCGGCCGATCGGGGTGCGGGCGCCGGCGACGATGACGGGTTCGCTGTGATCGAACATCAGCCCATCCGTTTGCTCGGGTGGTCCCTGCTGGTCGCGACGATACCAGCCGGCCGGGAATAGGCTGGGCCGCCATGACCCTCGGCTTCGTGCACGCCTGCGAGCAGAACCACCGCAACCTGTCGACCGTCGGCGGCGGGAGCGTCGTCCAGCTCGCCTCCGGCAAGGTGGTCACCTCGGCGGTGGACCCGTTCTGGCTGTACAACTACGCCTTCGGCGTGCGCCGGGCGCTCGACCTCCACGAGCTCGGCGGCGCCTTCCGCACCGCCGGGCGCGACTACCTCCACGTGATGGCCTCACCGTCGTCCCGGCCAGGGCTGGCCGCGGAGCTCGAGCGCCTCGGCTTCCGCCGCGAGTGGGAGGACGCGGTCTGGCGCAGCGCCGGCACCGGTGCCGGCGCCCCCGGCCTGCGGCGGCTGGGCCCCGGCGAGCTGGACGGCTACCTGGCCACGATGCGCTCCGCCTGGGGGCCGCAGCAGGTGATCACCGAGGGGGCGCTGGCCATGCGGCTGGCCGACGACCGCTCCAGCGCCTACCGCAGCGCCGACGGCGCCGGCGTGTTCACGCTGTTCGCGTCCGGGCCGACCACCCAGCTGATCCACCTGGCCGTGGCGGGCGACGCGCAGCACGGGGGCGTCGGCCGGCGCATGCTGGAGCTGGCCCCCGGGTTGGTCGCCGCGGGGCGCCCGCTGTGGCTGTCCACCGACGCCACCGGAGCGGCCGTCAAGTCGGCGGCCGCCGCCGGCTGGACCGCCGCCCACCGTGCCGGCCACTGGCTGCTGGACCTGAACGGCTTGGCGACCGACCGCCCGGGGACGACCGGGCCCGAGCGACGAAGGGAATCGGCTGAGTGAAGCTTGGACGCCTCGACCACATCGGCATCGCCGTCACCGACCTGGCCGCCGCGCGCGCCTTCTACGAGCGCGCCTTCGGCCTTCGCGCCACCCACGAGGAGGTGATCCCCGACCAGGGCGTGCACGAGCTGTTGTTCCCGGTCGGCGACGCCTGGGTGCAGCTGGTCGCTCCGCTCGACCCGGACACGCCGGTGGGGCGCTTCCTCGCCCGCAGGGGCGAGGGCATCCACCACGTCGGCTACGCCGTCCCCAGCGTCCAGGCGGCCCTCGACCACCTCGACGCCGAGGGCGTCCAGCTGGTCGACGAGGCGCCACGGACCGGCTCCGGCGGCACCACCGTCGCCTTCGTCCACCCCAAGGGCACCGGCGGGGTGCTGGTGGAGCTCGTCGAGGAGGGCAGCGGCCACCGCGGGACGACGCCACCGCGGGGGGAACACGCCTGAACTGCGGAAACAGGCGAGGGGGCAGGGGCCGGTCCTCCCCTGCCCCCTCGCGCTTTCAGGCTACCGGATGGGGCCTACTCCGGGCCACGACGTGGCGAGCGTACCCGATGAACTGCGGATCGTCACCCCCTGTTTGGTCTCAAATCCATAGCGGCGCGACGAAATCGAGCAATGCCTCGTTCACCTGCGCGGGTTGTTCGAGGTTCAGCAGGTGCCCCGCCTCCGGGATCTGGACGAAGGTCGCATCCGGGATGGCGGCGGCCAGCCCCCGGCCCACCTCGGGCCCGAAGCGCTCGTCCTCGGTCCCGCACAGCACCAGCGCCGGGACGCTGATCGCCGCCAGCTCGGCGGTGACGTCGGGGCGGCGGGCCATGCCGCGCTGCGCGGCCGCGACCGCGGCCGGCTCCTGCTCGATGATCAGCTTGGTGACCTTCTCCACCAGGGTCGGGCGCAGGCGGCGGGTGCTCGTGCCGAGCAGCTGCGGCAGCATCGCGTCGGGCACGAAGCCGATGCCCTCGGCGAGCACCCGGTCGGCCATCGCGAGCCGGGCGGCGGCCGCCTGCTCGTCGTCGGCGCTGGCCTTGGTGGCGGCGAGGACCAGGCCGCGCAGGCGGCCGGGGTGCCTGCGGGCGAAGGCGAACGACACGTAGCCGCCCATCGACAGGCCGCAGAGGACCACCTGGTCGAGGCCGAGCTCGTCGAGCAGGCGGGCGACGTCGTCGGCCAGCAGGTCCATCTCGGCGACCTCGACCACCTGGTCGCGGGCGCTGCCGAAGCCGCGCAGGTCGGGCACGACCACCTGGTGGTGCGAGCTGAGCGCCTCCACCTGCGGCTTCCACATGCGGCCGTCGAGCGGGAAGGCGTGCAGGAGGACGAGCGCCGGCGAGCCCGCCCCCTCGCTGGTGGCTGGTGGTACGGCAGCCTCGGTCATGGCCCCTCCTTGCCGGTCCCCCCGCGAACAACCCGACGACTGTAGAGCAAGCGGGACGATCTGGCTTCACGAAGGCGCAAGGATCTGTGGACAACCGCCGGCTGGTGCGCTCAGAAGTCGGCGCTGCCGCCCTGCCGCTGCCAGGCGCCGCCGAGCGACGGCCGCCAGGCGCTGCCGTCGAACCACTTGTGGTAGACGGCCAGGTCGCCGCCGACGTGGAACAGG